>JACQVB010000136.1 GCA_016209985.1 Gemmatimonadota bacterium
AAGCAGGCGTGCACCGGACATCTCTACCTCGACGCGACGTTTCTGCATGCCTGCTGGGCCCGAGCGGCGGAGAATGTCGCGGCGCTGGTGGCGTACGGCCGGAGCTCCTCGGGTAGCTTGTCTAGTTGCAAGTCTTTGCTGAACAGATTCTTGAGTACGCCCACGGCGCCTCCCTGGATCCCGCCGAAACTCGCAACAGGACCTGACGAAGTCCCCCTAAGCACCGGTTAGCCACCGGGTCCGGCACCCCAATTTGGAACCCCGGAACTCAAGAGGCCAGTAGCGGCCTCACCGCCGGGACTACATGTTCTCCACCCGAAGCCCGCCGAACCTAGTTTGACTGAGACTCCATCTGCTACAGTGTTCGGTGGGAAGGGGGCAGGACATGCGCGACATCGTACGGGTCATGACTGGCTTTGCGCTGGTCTCGGCGCTCCTCGAGCCGGTCCACGAAGGAGCGCTCGCGCAGGCGGGCGCGAAAGCAGGAGCGGAGTCTCGTGTCACCATCCCGGACGGGTACGGACTCAACCTTGGCACGGCATCGTCCGCCATGCGCTACGCCAGCGACGTCTACTTCTCGAACGGGCGAGTCCATGCCCGCGCGGGGGTCGCCTCGCTGGGAAGGCAGTCTGGTGAGGTCCCCCGCACTACCGTTCTGGGCGAAGCACCTCTCACCAGCGGTAGCTGGTATGCGGTGAACGACGGGGAGGGCCGGACGCACGTGCTGCAGGTGCTGGCGGTCAGTGACGCCGCCGTGACCGTTACCGTGACGCCGGCGGCCGAAAACATGCAGTTCCCGGTCCGCACGGCGGCAGCCGAGACTCCCCGCCCCGCGCCTACCACACCCAGCGCGGACACGGTTCGGCCGGCGGCGGCGGCGGAACCGGCGGCGGACCGTCCCCGACTTCCGCCACTCGAAGGAAAGACGATCGCACTGTCGGTCTACCACTCGGTCGGCCGAGAGCTCACCAAATACTATCTCTCGAAGGACGGGACCTTCCTCCGCCAGTACATCGGCACCGCGGCGTTGGGTGCGGTCCGCCGCTCCGAGCGGGGTGACTACGCGATCCAGGGGACCGTTCTCGTACTGCGCATCTGGCAAACCGCCACGGCCGCGACCGGCGGATTACCCAAGGACCGCTATCTCGCGGGCGGCCAGGACGTGACGGTCGAGACCGAGCGGCACGCCTTTCGATTGAAGAGCCCAGACGGAGCCGAAATCGATGGGAAGGCCTTCAAGCCGATTACCGGAGGCTGGTAGGCCACCGCCGATCCCATGGACCTCCTTCATCGACTACAGCAAGCGTTGATCGGTCGTTACGAGGTCGTGCGTGAGCTCGGCCGCGGGGGAATGGGGATCGTGTTTCTTGCCCGCGATCTCAAGCATGATCGTCCGGTCGCGATAAAAGCACTTCGCCCCGAACTGGCACTCGCGGTCAACAGCCAGCGCTTCCTTCGAGAAATCGGCATCTCGGCCCGTTTACAACACCCCAACATTCTTGCGCTGTACGATTCCGGAGAAGCGGACGGGATGCTGTACTACGTGATGCCGTATGTGGCCGGAGAATCGCTCAGACAGCGCCTGAATAGAGAGAAACAGCTGACGATTGAGAAAACGCTCGCTATCACCAGCCAGGTGGCGGACGCCTTGGCGTATTCCCATGAAGCCGGCGTGATCCACCGAGACATAAAGCCGGAGAACATCCTGTTGCTCGACGACCACGCACTCGTAGCCGATTTTGGAATAGCTCGGGCCATCGACGGAACCCGTTTGACGGAGACGGGGCTTGCCATAGGAACGCCCGAGTACATGAGTCCCGAACAGTGCGTCGGAGACACTCAGCTCGACGGTCGCAGCGACATCTACTCCCTGGCCTGCGTCACTTTCGAGATGCTGGTTGGGGACCCGCCGTTTGCAGGCCCCAGTGCGCAAGTCATCATAGCCCGTCAAATGCACGAACGCCCGCCATCTCTGCGGATCGCCCGATCCACTATCCCGGACCACGTTGAAGACGCTTTGGAAAAGGCGCTGGCGAAGATCCCGGCCGACCGATTTGCCGACGCGCGTGAATTCGCTCGAGCCCTCCACCGTCCGGAGCTGGTCGCGGTTAAACGCCGCCCCATCGCAGTCAAGCGCCTCCTTCTGGGCTCCGCGCTGGGGCTGCTGCTGCTCGCCGGGTGGGCCGTTTGGTCGCGACCGAAAAGGAGCTCGCCTGGTCGTGACGCGGTAATCGTCATACCCGCGTTCGATCACCGTTCCCCTTCGAGCCCGGCGGCTGCACGGCTGGAGGCCGCTTCTCGGGACCTGCTCACGAGTTATCTCGGTCAGCTCCCCGGAGTACAGATACTCGACCCGGGTCAGAGCGGCGCACTGGCACCGGGTCCTCCCATCCCGGCCCGCATCCAGGTGGCGGATGCCCGGCGAATGGGGGCGGACTACTTGCTTTTGGGCAAGTTGGATGGCGCGGATGAGAACCCCGCGGTGGCCGTAGAGTTGCACTCGGTCCGTAACGGGCGGTTGGTAACGCGTACCGCCGGCTCCGGTGTCCCCGACCATCTCAGCGAAACCATTGCTCGTATTGCGATGGAGATCATTCGGGCAACGGTAGTCGATGGGACGCTCCGGCTCGGAGGAAATGCCGACCTGGTGTCGGCTACCACGTCGCCACCGGCGCTGGGCTACGCGCTCTTGGGACAACGCCAATTCTGGTCGGGTGATCTGGTCGGGGCAGCCACCGCGTTCCGGCACGCGATCGAAGCAGACTCGACCTTCGGGATCGCGTATCATCGCCTGAGCGTCGCACAGACCTGGGCCTACGACTATGCTGCCGCGTATCGCACGGTCGAAGCCGGTTTGGCGAGGTCTGGTGGATTGGCACCACGGTCGGTACGGCTCCTGTCGGCCCAACGCCAGTTCGCGTTGCGAAATGCCGATAGCGCTATCGCGGCGTTCCAGACCGTGGTGTTGGATGACTCGGGGAACGCTGACGGCTGGTTGGGATTAGGTGAATCCCTGTACCATCTCGGCGGCTTCGCAGGCTATTGCATCGGCGATGCGCTTCCTGCATTCGAACGATTGGTCGCGCTCGACACCGCCTTTGCGCCCATCTACTACCATCTGGTGGACCTGGCAATTCTTGCCGGTGACGAGCCCCGAGCGCGAAAATTCCTCCCGCGAGTGGACCATGGCCGCGGACCCACGCGCGAGCTCGCCATCGCGTTGAAGTTCGCCGCCCGCCGAGAGAGAGAGAAGGCACTCGCCATCGTCTCCCGGGGCGATCGGCAGGCTGTCATTTCGCCTCTGGTAGCCCTGTTCTCCCATGACCGCGGCAGTGAATCACTGGTGGATACTCTTGCCGGCTATCTGGTATCGAACCATCGGACTCCGGCGGACCGAACCCGTGGAGCGCAGTATCGCCTGGTGACGGGAGCGGCACTGGGAAAATGGCCGGCGGCGTTCTCCGCCTGGGCCGCGGCCCCGCAGCGGGCTCCACTGGATGGGTGGCTGCTGGAAGGGGTCTTCGCCGGTTATCCCGCGGCGCCAGCAGCCGACTCGATGTTCGCCTGGGCCGATTCTCAAGTTGCTAGAGGTCGTGCGCCCAGTTTTCGTAGCGCGCCGCTGGAAGACGTTTATCAGGCATTTTGGGCCCTCGCCGAGCGCGCCGTGCTTGAGGGCGACTCTCTCCAGGTGCTGTCTCTCCTGCGCCGCCTCGATAAATCGGCAGTCCCTATCGATCCCGCCGACCCCGGGCCCCCCAGCCTCCGTGCGGCCCTGACCGCGAGGCTGGCGTTGCTGGCACGGGACACCGCGCGGGCGGTGCGTCTGCTGGAGACCGCGGTCGCCCGACCCATGGAGCCCTGGATCACATTCTATCCGCTGCTGTCGATGGCCCCGGAACGGTTTCTTCTGACGACGCTTCTCTTCGCCAGGGGTGATTATCGGTCCGGTGGTCGTTGGTTACGCTCGTTTTCCAATACGTCGTCCGTCGCCGACGCCATGTATCACCCGCAATTGAAGCGTTTGAGCGGGACAATTGACGACTGCTTGAGTGTTTCGAGGTCGCGAGCCAAATGAACCTTCGCCGGGAGCGCCCGATGCCAACGGAAGCAGAGGTGTTACAGGGAATCGGATTGTGCGTGGAAGATCAGCCTAACGGGAAGAACCGGAAGCTCGCTTCGGTCGAACCAGGATCGGTAGACGCCTTTTATATGGTGGCGGCATACTGTTTCGATCTCACTCGCAAGATCCACTATATCTACAAGGCGGCCCGCCCCTTATTCGACCAACGAACGACGGCGATCGCCCCCGAGGTTCGAACTCTGGCGCAGGAGATCATCCGAGATCGGGACCGCATCCGCTCGGCGGGTCGGAACTGGAAAGCCATGGCCGAAATACTGGAGGAGATCATCCTGGCTCAGTACGACGAGATCGGCGCCGATCATGATCGATTGCTGGAGAGGACCGCGACCTCCGAATCGAGCCGCTAGCGTCGCGTCCCGGAAACAGTTCTACATAATCGCTCGATCTTCTGGAGAATCGACTCGGCGGTGGCGGTCCATACGAAGGGTTGGGCCGAGGGGTTGTCGCGCTGTTCGGAGGAGCTTCAAGCCGATTACCGGCGGATGGTAGTCGCGGTCCGAGGCGGCAATTGGTGGAGTTGCCATGACTGCATAATGCAGTCATATTGCAGTCGTGGCTACCCTGACGATCCGTGGCGTCCCTGAGCGCACCCTGCGCCGCCTTCGCGCCGAGGCGCGCGCACACCGCCGGAGCCTCAACAGCGAATTGCTGTTGATTCTCGAACAGGCCGCTGCGGGGGGCGCGCCACCATCCGCTGTGCGCGAGCCCGCCGCGCGCCCGTATTCGACAGAGCAGAAGCGAGCCGCAGCAACGTCGATTCTTCACTCCATCAACCGGCGCGCCGTCGCGCAGGTCTGTCGCGAACACCACATTCGCTGGTTAGCGGTCTTCGGCTCGCAAGCGAAGGCGGAAGCTGGGCCGGATAGCGACGTGGATGTGATAGCGGATTTCGAGCCGGGGATGACACCGGGCTTGGGAATCGAGACCGTGGCCGAGGCGCTGCGGTCTGTGCTGGGCGGCCAACGGGTGGACTTGGTCACCCGGCGTGGGCTCTCTCCTCGGCTCCGCGATCAGATTCTCCCCACAGCGGTGCCGCTCTATGGCACGTGACGACCGCCTGACGGCCGGACAGATGCTCGACCTCGTCGTGCGAATCCGCGCCATCGTGCGCGGACAAACCCGTGAGTCCTTCGAGACCGACGAGGTCCGCCAACTTGCATTACTTCACTTGATCCAGATCCTCGGTGAGGCCGCCAGCCGACCCTCGGCGGCTTTTCGTGAGGGGCACCCCGAGCTTCCCTGGACTCAGATGATCGCGATGCGCAACCGTATCGTGCATGGCTACGATCACGTCGATCCTGACATCGTGTGGCGGGTCGCGACGGATGACACGGAAGCGCTGCTGGCCGCCCTGGAGCGAATCGTCTCGGCTTAGGAGCAGGGCCGAGGCATGGCCCTCCTGGAAGGAATACAAGAGCAAGCGATACTTGGACGAATTGCGAAGAGAACGGCGCCGCGAATTTCGCGGCTCCGTTTCTTTCTCCGACACCAACTTCTATTGCACGGTTACTACAGCCTTACAGCACGACGTTGACCACCCCGCTGGGCTGGCCTTCACCCGCCTTGTTCGCGGCCACGACGCGGAACTGCATCTCCAGCCCGCGCGGCTGGCCACTCACCAGTGTCTCCAGCTCCATCGAAGTGGCGACTAGCTCCCAGGCCGAGTCGGGTTTCTTGCGCTGGACCTTGTAGGCGGCCGGAGCGCCGCCGTCACCCGGCGGGTTCCAGTCGAGCACCAGCCAGGTGTCACCCTCGGCGCGGATCGCAATGTCGCGCACCTCGCCGGGGGGCTCCAGCGCCGCTTTCTCGCGCGGAGCGCTCCAGCCAAGCTGCTTGAGCTTGCCCCGCTTGCCACGGGTCTCCAACTCGGCATAGCGGAGATCCTTCTTCATGCTTTCCTCCAGCCTACCAAGCGCGGCGTCCTTGCGTACCCGCCGATCGCGGATAGCCGTTATTTCGTCGGGCGGCTGGCCATGGCCGCCGAAGATGAGTTTCCGGGGGGGCGGCCGCGCAACTATCCTCTCCGCCAAGACAGGCTGGCGCCCGAACTCGCCGGCGGGCATCTTGGCGCGTTCGATCCGTCTTTCCGGAAACAAACCTGCGAGGGACTCATGCGCGTCACCCTGTTCGGCGGCGAGGCTCGGCGGGCGTAGCATGGCAGGAGGCCCCGATCCGCGCCCAGTGGAGTGTTGCGAGGTAAACAACCGGGTTTTCCTCCTGGGGTTGGACGCCTGGTACCGCAAGGCGGTCAAGCCTCACGAGCGCGGCGAGCTGCTCCAGTGCGTCCGTGCCGTAGCCGCCAAGGTCGGTGCCGCGCCGTGGCAGGGACCGGTGGAAGGCTATTATGCCGAGGATAAACACCTGACGGAGTACTTCCGATGGGTCAGGGCACTGCAACAAGCTCCCGTCGCCCGGCGCGCAGACGTCGCGAACCTCAAGGAGTTCAAGCGTCTGTGGGAGGTGACCTCGTCCCCCATCTACGGGCGCGCGGTGGAGACCGGAGGTCTGATCCCGGTTGGCCGCGATTCGCTATCGGAGGCACTGGACGACACGGGACCTGACTGGACCCTGGCGCGGTTGGTCGATACCGCATACCGAACCTCGCAGGAGACCGATGATTGCTCGCTGGTGGGTCTCGCGGCCCTGGCCCGCGACCCGGTGGTCCTGACCGCGCTCCGGGAGTCGGTGGTGCTCTACGCGGAACTGGTGTTTCTCGAGCAGCCCCCGCCGCCGCGTCGTGAGTTCATTTGGGCCGTGGACGAGCAGGTGGCGCAGAGATCCGCCCGCTTCGTCGAGGCGTTCAATCGGTTGTTCAACGAACGCCTGCCTCAGCCCATCGCGGGGAACGCGGAAGTCTTCTGGAACGCCTGCGACGAGGCCGCGATCGTGGGCCGCTGTGTTCGGCTCGGCGTCACTCCCCCTCCGGCCCGGCATTACCATTGGGCGATTTGCCGTGCCGCCGGGGGTGCACTCGCGGTCCACGAGTTTTGGGGGGACGAGCCGTGGACCACGCAGCGGTACCGCCAAGGCCTGCCGGCAAGCGGGAGCCTTCGGCCACCGAGATAGCCGAGATCCGGTGAGCAACGTCTTCATCACACTTACGCTTCCCAAAGTGCCTCGGCGAATAGGGGTACAGAGCAGTTGGAATCATGCAACTACGCGCCGCGGCAGAAGCAGTGTGATTCCTCGGGAGACTCTCCTGACACATTTGTGAGGCGGGCAAGCAGCCGAGCAGCGCTGATGGAAGCGGTTAGATTCGATCATCACAACCACGAGGTACGCATGACCAAGGCCCTGAAGGAGGCATTCGAGGCCGCATCCAAACTGCCGGACGCGGAACAGGATGCGTTGGCGTGTTCGCTTCACGGCCGCAACCAGCGGCTTGCCTAACGAGCGGTATCTCGCCAGCGGGCAGGATGTCGCGGTCAAGACGGAGCGACATGCCTTCCGCTCGGTGGCCGGCGGCGAAGCCGACATCGACGGTCAACGCTTCAAGCCGATTACCGGGGGTTGGTGAGTGGACGGCTCCGCGAGAACGGCTCGGCGGGCCGTGCCGATCGCGCTCGGCGGCATCGTGATGCTGTTCCTCGCACTCGCGATCCCCGCTCCGGCCCCTAGCGTGGCCCCGGCGCCGCCCGGAGGACGAGCGTTCGCGTGGGACCAGGACAGCGTGTGGGATGCGCTCGAGGGGGCATTCGTCCGCGCCCGCAGGGCAGCATGTGCCGACTCGGCCCACCAGGTGGCGGGTTTCAACGCGCTGGCCGGCACACTCGACCGGGTGCGCCGGGCGTCCCTCCCACCCACGGCACCGGTGCTGGATTCGCTGGAGTCGCGCTTCTTCGCGATGGCGCCGCTGGTCGCTGCCTGTCCGGTAGCCTTCGACCAGTACGTCAACCTCTACGCGCGCATGCGCGAGGCCATCAAGGGCCAGTCGAGACATTGGGACGTCAACGCGCCGAGCGGCCGGGATCGGCTGTATCGATCGCTCTATGGTGGTCGCGCTGCCGTGGAGGAGGTCATGCTCCAACACCCGGAGCGGATCGTCGCACTGTTGCCGGGCGCGGAGGAGCCCTCGGCGGCCCCGGCCGCGGTGGCGCACGGCGTCGAGCTGCATTCCGGCGACATCCTGGTCTCGCGCGGCGGCTACCCGACGTCGGCGCTCATCGCCCGCGGCAACGACTACCCCGGCAACTTCTCCCACGTCGGATTGGTGCACGTGGACGAGCGGGCGCACGAGATCTCGGTCATCGAGGCCCACATCGAGCGAGGCGTCGCCATCTCGAGCTTCGAACAGTATCTCGCCGACAAGAAGCTCCGGCTGATGCTGCTGCGCCTGAGGGCCGACCTGCCCGCCCTGCAAGCGGACCCGCTGTTGCCGCATCGGGCCGCGGAAGGAGCGTTGACCCGCGCTCGGGCCGGCCACATCCCGTACGACTTCACCATGGATTACTCCGACCCATCGCGCCTCTTCTGTTCGGAGGTCGCCTCATCCGCCTACCACGAGCTGGGGGTCGACCTCTGGATGGGCATCTCCACCATCTCCGCCGCCGGGCTGCGCCGGTGGCTGGCCTCCTTTGGCGTGGAGCACTTCGAGACCCAGGAGCCGTCCGACCTGGAGTACGATCCTCAACTGGTGGTCGTCGCGGAGTGGCGGGACGCCGAGTCGCTCTTCCAGGATCACGTGGACAACGCCGTCACGGACGTGATGCTGGAGGGAGCCGAACGCGGCGACGACCTGCGTTTCCCGTGGTATACGCTGCCGCCGGCTCGGCTCGCCAGGGCGTATAGCTGGGGACTCGAACGCATGGGGCGCACGGGACCGTTGCCGGAGGGCATGGCCGCCGCGGCCGCGCTGCGCAACCGGGTCTACTCGGCGCGGCACCGCGCATGGTCGGCCCGGGTGGGCGCAGAGGCCCGCGCGTGGGCGGCGGCCAATGCGTATCGGACGCCCTACTGGACGCTGATCGAGCTGGCGAGGGCTGTGGGGGAGAAGGATCGGGGGGAGTGAAGGAGCCGCGGCGAGACCACAGCCTCGCAAAGTCGGCGATTGATGGCCGTCGCTCACTTCGCCGCTGGAGGCGCAACCAGCAGCGTGTGCGGGATGTAATACTTGGCGCCGGCTGCTGTCGTGACGAGAGTGAACGTCCCATCCGCGGACGCCCCCTCGACCGTGAAGATCTGTCCTAGCTCGAAGTGCTCAGTTCCCCACGTCGCCTCCCACATCGGCCCTTTCATTGCACGGAACTTCGCCTCCGAGTATCCCACTCCCCCTCCCCAAATCGCTCCCCCGCCGTACACCGGATTCGCTTGTTCCCATCCCATCGCCACGGTCGAGCCCTTGGGAAACGTCGGCCAGGGAGCACCTTCCTTCCGCAACATGTGGTCGCGCGCCCCCACGCGACTACCAACCGCATCGACGAGCCAGAGCGATCGATAGCTATCGAGATCTGGGCTAGTCGCGGCAGTGAAGCGGGTTCCGGCCGCAAATGCCTTGCCGTCAGCACCGCTGATCGGGACTAGACTGATGACATGGTCCCCCTTCTTGATGCTGCTCGGCGATGCCGACACGATGCCCCATTGCCTTAGCGCGACACGCGACGGGAACGTCCCGGCATCCTGAAGCGGGAGCTTGTCGAGGTCGTATGCCAGCAGGCCTGGTTGCGGCATGCGTACGGCACCCCATACGAACGGCGTCCAGATCGAGGGGTCGGTGCCGGTCCCACGCATCACGATCAGCGAGGTCGCCGTCACGGTGGGGAATTGGGTACGCATCCCGCGCTCCATGAGCCCGTCGATGTTCGGCATGGTGGTAATCTCGGCCCAGCCACCAGTCGCCATGTTCACTACCAGCACGCCCAGGTGGTCCTTGTAGACAAAGAACGGGCGAATATAGAAGTCGCCCTGGACGGACTTGGCGTGGACCTGCGGACTCCACTTCAGACCGGCGGCATTTCGTTTCACTTCGGCCTCGAGGCTGGCTTTCTGGACGGCCCGGACCGCCCGGGCGCTGAGCAGGCTCGCGATGGGGCCCGACAATGCTGCCATGGAGGCGACGACCAGCTGCCGGCGGGCGGCAGAGCGCTCGGCCGCGTGCTGCCTCTCCGCGGCCGCGATGCTGCCTCGGATCGCCCCGATCCGCGCTTCGTGCGCTGACTGGCGGACCACACTCGACGCGGACTTCAGGTCGGCGCGTGTGGCGTCGAACACTGCGGCCTGGTGGCGCAGCGCGGCCGCGAGGGGCGAGGTCATTGTAGTCTGGAAATTCGCGGCGACCATCGGCGCGTTCGCCGGCGCACCCGCGGGTGCCGTGGGCTTTCCGCGGGCGTCGGTGAGTTGACGCATGTTGCTCTGCCGGCCGAAGGTCAGATCCGAATACTGCCGCAGGTCGTACGACCACTGATGCTCCCCCTTCGGGAGTGCGAAGGAGCTGACGCCGCCTTCCTGGGCGACGACCACACAACCGGGAAACGGCAGCAGGTGATCCGCGAGACTGCCGAAATGCACGCCGGGCGGGAGATTGGTGCCCGGCGCAAGATCGGGAAGCTCCGGAGTTAGGAGAATCGGTTCCCGAACGATGCGCGCGCCCGAGCGCGGGTCACGGATGTCGAGCGCCCGGCCTTTGCCCGGAAGGTCCAGAGTGAACGTCAGCGTTTCCGCTCCCGCTAAGAGGGTGCTGCGAACCGGACCTTCCAACGGCTGACTCCACAGCACCGTACCGTCGGCGATGGCGATGGCGGTGATGCGCTCGGATCCATCTGCACCCAGGCTCTGTACGTAGACGCGTGCACTGTCGTGCGACAGCACGCCCGTTGCCCCCTCGACCCTGGCCTGCCACAGAATGCGTCCTTCGTCCGAGACTCGGCTCAACTGGCCCTCTGCGGTGCCCACCACAGTGCCGTCGCCAAGCTGGAGCACGAAACTGGACGGCGACAGAGGACCTACCCCGGCGGTGGAGGTCAGCACGTTGCCATCGCTGCTCGTCAGGCGCGTGAGGTCGCGATCAAGAACGACAATTTCATCGCGCCGAACGAAAACCTCCGCGAGCGACTGTCCCGTACCCGACGCGGGGCGAGAGGCTGTCCATAACGGCATTCCCGTCCGTGGATCAACCCGACTGATTGCGACCTGCGTCGCCTTGCCCTCGGCGACCACGAACCCGCCCGAGTCGACGGCAATCCGGTGTGCACCGGTGATCGTTCGCTGCCAGAGCGGAGCGCCCCGGTCCGGGTCGAGCGCAGTGTAAGCAGACGAGTCTGCCTTCGCGCGGACGATCAGCAGGACGGGCTCGGTCGCGAGGACGTCGTAGTGCGCGTCGTAGTCGGCGACACGTGCGAACCGCCAGAGCTCCCTGCCGGTGCCCGCGTCGAGCGCGACGAGTGGCCCGTAGGACGGCAGGCCGAAGGCTCCCGCCAGGTCCGTGGTGCCAACGAGGAGCCGGTCTCCGGGGAGCAGAATCGAAAGATCGACTTCGACGAGACCTGGATTCGCATGCCATGCGACGGGGGGTTCGCCGACCGCGAACGCTCTCGCGATTCGCTCAAGCGACGGGACCTGGTCGCCCTTCTGTCCTCCTTGGCGTTGCTGGCTCATTGCCGCCCCGGGCCAGCCCGCCACAGCGAGGCCGAGTAGTGCAGACGCAATCTGTCTCATCATATGAAGTTCCTCTGGAGGTCCTCCCTCGCTGGGCCGAGTACGGCGATGGATTTCACAGATTGCAGCGCGATCTCATCGGTGTATTCCAGTTGTGGCCACGGGATTCTCACTCGGCTATCCGAATGTGCAGATCGGTGAGCATGCGTGCAAGAAGACGACGGCAAGTGCGGGACAACCGCGGGCCGACCGACCCCAGTAGCTGGAACCACCTAGATTGCATCGCGAGCCCGACAGAGCAAGCTCGGGCCCGCGAGCAGCACGGGCCGCAGCCGCGAGCCGTTGCGCGATTCTCGTTAGATCGGAGGTAGGATCTCGCCGACGGGAATCACCAACGGCTCTGGGACCCCCGCGGGCTGCCACACCAGCCGTTCGCGCTCGATCGTCGGGAAGGTGGCCTCCGGGGTCCACTCCTCTACCACTCGCCCTCCGATGTCCACCATCCAGTATGTGGCCACCCCATACTCCTGGTAGACCCGCCGCTTGGTGAATTGGTCGTAGCGGCGGGTGGAGGGGCTGAGGACCTCGATTGCCAAGAGCAGCGTCTTCATGCGCTTCCAGTCGAGTGTTCGCGCCTCTTCGACGGCCACGACGAACACGTCGGGCTGGAGCAGCACGTCCGGTGCCCAGGAGATATCAGCGGGCGACGTGAAGACCTGACCGACCGGATGGCGTTTGAGGTAGCCATGGAGCCGGACGATCAGCTCGGTGATGACGTATTGATGAGGTGCCACGGGCGCCGGGGTCACCAGCAGCTCCCCGTGAACCGTCTCGTAGCGGTTCCCGTCGTCCGGGAGCGCGCGCACCATGTCGGCGGTGTAGTAGGTCGGGGCGGCCATACCCATATGATCGGCTCGGCGTAAAGGTTGGCGCAAGAGAACACGCGCCAATCTCGGGGGTCGGGCGGTGGATCGAGGAATCAAAAGCAAACAGGGAGGGGCAAAAAACTGCGCGACGACGGGCACGATTCAACCCGCCTTTGATGTTTTACTTGCTGTGGCGGACGCCATCTTCCCCATCGAGCTGCGAGATGTGGAGCGGGCCAAGGCCGCCTATTTCACTCTGCGATAAACCTGATCTCTTACGAACCCTGGCACTGTCGGGCACCAGGTTCCGCCGCAATCTGTCACTTCGGGCAATAGTTTGCTTACCACCACGACCAGGGCGGACTGCAGCTTGTGCTTGCCGGAGGCACAACCGTTGGTTGGTGGAGCGTCGCAAGGTATTCACCACCGGGCGCTTATGGACGACGGAAGGTGACCTGGGTCGCGCTGATACGGCCGCTGGTCAGCTTCCGGCAGAGTGGCCCTCTCCACAACCCGCCAAATGGCTTTGGTACACCTACAATCAATCTCCGGCACTTACCCATCAGTTGGTCAACGCTGATGCACCCGACGGATTCGACTTATCTCAATCACTCCTGGTCCAATACTCTCGGACAGTAGCGATCGTCGGCGCTGACGGAATTGAGAGCTTTCTGAGCCGCCCTTTCCGTGATTACCTTTGAGCGGAGCGACCTAAGGAGCTTTGAAGGTGCCGAGCGTTGTGGAGGAAACCGTTCATTTGTTCGCTTCGGGAGTTGCGGAGCACCAATCCACAACTCCTTGCGCTTGGTAAGGAGTCGCTCGCACCTAAGCGTGATGCGTTAGGCACCACCGGCCCGGAGTCCTCGTGTTTGCACACGTCTGCGCAACGATTCGAGACTCGGTTTATGGTCTCGCCGCCGGTTCGCAGGTGTCACCGGGCCAGATAAACTGGTCACTCGGGACAGGCTTCATGGTTGCCCCGGGGATCGTCGCCACGGTCGCTCATCTCGCGCACGTCGGCAATGACCCGACGATGCCCCTGCATCAGTTCTTCAATGCAATTCGGGCCCCCGACATCGGATGCTCCCTCGAGGTTGCGTCGCTTCTCGCCGAGGACCCCGTCCGGGACGTTGCGCTTCTACGTATGGCGACACCTCGGTCGGAACAAAGCATTGCATTGAGAAGTGATATCGTGCCAAGCGGGACGAATTGTGGCTCTCTTGGATTCCCGTTGGGCACGATCAACGGGACGCGGCTAAACCTGATCGAACGATTCCAGGGGGCCAGTATCTCTGCCTACCATACGCAGCTCCACCCCTGCAGCCGTCAGCTCTCTTTCTATGAGACGGACGCACTCATGTATTCGGGCGCCTCAGGCTGCCCTGGTTTTGACGTTGATGGACTAATCTGGGGCATGCACGTGGGCTCCAATCTCGATCCTAACGCCACCGCCACAAGCCAAGGTGGGCAAGCCGACAGACTCGCAATCTCGCTCTGGGTCCCAAGCGTCGATATCGCTGCATTCATCCAGGGGAATGGCATCGCCCTGGGCGGTCGTGCCTAACGCCACTGTACCAACACGGCATGACTAGCCAACGGGCAGCCTTGCTTCGGTTGTCGCTTCGGGATTTGTGGCACGGCAGGACGGTATTGGCACGACCGTCACCGCGTGACGGCCAAGCGCCATTGCCGGCTTCGCTCGCTTCGTGAGGCGAGTGCGAGCACTGCGATCGCATCCCAGATACCTGCCTCGGCCTGCCGCCGGACTTCCCAATCAAGCGCGGGAGGGTCGAGACCCTCAGTTAGGCAGAGGGGCTTGCCCGGCGGGGCCACGACGCCTGTTTGTGCTTCGAGAGCGGCGTCCCCTTGCCGTTTCTCGAACGGGATGCGGCGGTCGTCCGGCCAGCTCAGGCCGAACTGGTAGGCCCAGGCGGCAGGGTCGAAGATCTCGTAGATGGTGCCTTCGCGCTCGATCAGGTAGGCGGTGGTGACGCGCCTAGGGCCGCCCGCAGCGCTGTCTTTACGCCACAACTCGAAGGTGGTGCGAGCCGCGCCGCAGACGGTGTGGTGGATCGCGATTCCCGACTTCCGCTGAGGTTCCGGGAAGTACTCGGAATCGGGTAGCCGCAAGGTTCGATCGACGTTGACCGCCATAACCACCTCTCCTGGTGCCGGAAACGGGAGACTGCCCCCTGTTTCCTATACCGGTTGAGGCGGCCGAAAATTTCACTTCGGGTTTCGGGAAGCTCGGCAGTCAACCAGGTTCGGGGCCCGCATTATCTTTGGAGGTAGATTGTCCCGGAGGACCACGTGAGTGACCCTATTGATCGGATCGAAGCCGAGGCCCGCCAGCTTTCGGTACCTGACCGCGCTCGCCTTGCCCATCGGTTACTCGAAAGTCTCGATGACGGTACCGCCGAAGACCTCCGCGAGGTCGAGCGCGCATGGGAGGCCGAGATCGAACGCCGCATTGCCGAGTACCGGGCCGGTGAGGTCAAGGCGATGCCCGCGGCGGAGGTCCTTCGGGAGGCTCGGGGCCGCCTGCGCCGCCGGTAGTGGCGGATCCCGTCTTTCTACCTGCTGCCCGTGAGGAGTTCCTCGCTGCTGCCGACCGCTATGATGCCGCGTCACCCGGACTGGGAGAAGAATTCATAGCGGAAGTGGAACGCGCGGTGGCGCGCCTCACGACATTCCCCAATCACGGCAATCCATACTTCGGCGAGTCTCGCCGGATCGTCCTGCGCCGCTTCCCCTACGACGTCGTGTACCTACGCTCTGATCAGGAGATCGTCGTGGTCGCGATCGCTCACCAGCGACGGTCGCCGTTCTACTGGCGCGAAAGGATCTAACGCGCGCCGGGCGTCGCCCGGGGTCTTGACGTTCCCGCGGTCGTTCGAATGACGCCGGAGGTGAACCGGGATCACCGCGCTCGCCCGGCCACGACCTGGTCGCACTCAGGGTCGTGCCGCCGAGCTGCTTCGAACACGAGGAGGAGCGGCAGGAGTTTCTCAAGAACGCGCGAACGGCAGCCAGGCTGTCGGCCCGGAATCTGGTCGAGCTTCGTGCCGTACGGATTATGGGCGAGTTCATCGTCTTCGTCATGGAGTACGTCGAGGGTGAAACGCTGGCACAGAAGGTTCGCCGCGAGGGACCGCTACGGGTGGCCGCGGCAACCAGGATCGTTCATGATGTGGCGTACGGCGTAGGGATCGCCGGGGAGTACGGGCTGGTCCACGGGAACCTGACGCCCGACAACATCATGATCGAGGCCCGGACCGGGCGCGCCCTGGTGATGGACTTGGGGCTGGTACCCCGCTTCAGGCAGCGCGAGCTGATCACGCTCCGGGAACGTCACGCCAGCGTCCCGTTCGTGAGTCCCGAGGTGCGGGCTGGTCGGCTGCCGACCTCGCGGTCGGACGGGTTCTCCCTGGGTGTGATCGGGTATTTCGCGGTGACGGGCGCGGTGCCGCTCGACCAGAATGAAACGATACGGCGGGCGACCGGGCGAGAAGTCCACGAGCTGCTTCCGCCCATCCGGGTGCATGGCCGGGGCATGGATTCCACCTTCCAGGTGGTGATCGAGAGCTGCCTCAACAAAGACCCCGCGAAACGTTATCGTCACGCGCGCGAGCTGCGATACGCGCTTTCCCATGCGGCCGATTTGGACTTCACGGAGAAGGAGCGCGTGAAGATGCTGCGTCCCAGCCGCCTCGGTTGGTCAGGCCCGGAATTGTGGCTCCGGTTCTTTGCCAGCCCGCTCGGCGAGTGGTTTGTCTGGCTGGCGGGGCTCGGTCTCAAGCGGCCGCCCCCCGACCCACCGGAGATCGCGAAGCTCAAGGAGCTGTCGTACGAGGGCGTCCACTGGGACGCGGCACGCGACGTGAGCAACCTGGTGCCGGCGTTCGATTACATCGTCCTCACGCGCCTGATCCGAATCAGGAACTACGCTGAGTGGGCGCGTGCGGTCGAGAGCAGGTTGCCGCCGGACCTGGCGGCGGAAGTGTCCAGCGCGATCGACCGCAGCAACCGTGGACTGGAGCGGTGTCACCGGCGGATTCACAAGCTGCTGAAAGGCGATGATCCGAAGCCGTTCACGCGAGCGCTGCTCGAGGCCGGCTCGATATTCGAGCCCATGGACGGCGTGCTGGATTTCGTGCAGCGGGTATTGAATGAGGCGGGGGGAGATGGCGGAACCAGAGAGTAACACGGTCGAGCAAATCCGCGTCTGGATCGCCCCGGCGCACGAGCGCGAGCGGGTCCGGGTGGACCGGCTGGTGCGGCGCCGGATCGCTGACCGGCTCAAGACCCTGCTGGAGCTTCTGGAGCCGCTGCAGGAGCTGGTAGAGACCGAGTTCACTGGGGGAAAGTCGGTATCGATGAACGACCTGGAACGGATCAAGACATTGGGGCGAGAGGCAGACTGCCTCATGGAGGAAATGAATCGGCTGGAACCCGAAGGTCGGGTTGACTTTAATCTGTGGCCTGTGTAATCTCTATTCGCGAATGCCGAATGGAGCGCATGGCAGACTTGAAACCCTTGAAGCCTCTGGACCTTGTAGTCGCTCTGCGCCTTGCGGAGGCCCCTGAGGAAAAGTACGAGCAGCTCGCCGCTGATCTCGGAATCAGCTCGAGTACCGCTCATGCCGCCGTGCGGCGATTACAGACGGCCGGTCTCGTACGAGCAGGGACCCGGACCATCAATCGGCTCACCCTCGGCGAATTTCTCGAGCACGGAGTCCGCTACGCGTTTCCTGCGAAGCCTGGCCCGGAGATCATGCGCGGCGTGCCGACGGCGTATGCGGCTCCGCCTCTCGCGGCCCACATCGTGGCCGAAGATGCTGTCGTATGGCCGAGCAGCTCCGGGTCCACGGTTGGACAAGTGGTGGCACCGCTCTATCCCGGTGCGCCCGAGCTTCCCCAGCGGTGCCCCAGTGTGTATGAGAGCCTGACGCTGGTGGACGCGCTGCGGATGGGCCGTACCCGTGAGGTCAAGCTCGCCCGCGAAGAACTCAAGCGGAAGCTCGCAGCAGCCTAGTGGTCCGTGGCTCAGCGCTCGACCGCCTGGCCGCTGTTGGGCGTGACCTCGGCGATTTGCGACAAGAGATTGTGTTCATTGGTGGGGCTGTTGCCCCTCTCCTCCAGATCCATCCACCTTTTCCTCGCGCTCGTCCCACTCATGATGTGGACGCGATCATCGGGTCGCACGTCTATTCGGATACTGAGCGGATCCGAGCCGCTCTGGAGGGGCTCGGTTTCCGGCTGGACATGTCGAGCCGCGCACACGCTCATCGCTGGTTATCGCCCAGCGGGATTCCTTTCGATCTCGTCCCCGCGGGCGAGCACCTGGCCGCCAGCGGCAGTCCTTGGGATGCAATCGCGATCGACACGGCGGTCGAGACGGAAGTCGAACCCGGCATGATCATCCGGCATGTGAGCGCACCTGCATTTCTCGCGATGAAATGGGCCGCCCACAGCGATCGCGGCACCAGCGATCCCCTGTTGAGTGATGATCTGGAGGATATTCTCGCTTTGTTGGCGTCGCGGCCGGCGATCGTCGAGGAGGTCGCCGCCGCCCCGTCTGCTCTGACGGCCTACGTGATGGAGCAGTCGCGCGCGTTCCTTCAGTCTCGGGATGCGCAAGACCTGCTGGATGCCCACCTGAGCAACGCGCAAGATCCATCGTCCACGATTGCGGCGGTGCGGACGTTGCTTGGCCGGATGGCACCGCCCTAGTCAGCCATAAGAAGCCAACCGGTCGGTATCTATCGCGACGCGCCCATCACCGCGCGTTTGACGGATCGCGATGGTAACGTCTATTCCTCCGGTTCTCTCAATGCCTTCTTCAGTTTCGCGCGGGCACGGCTGATGTAGGTGTTCACCGTCTTCACCGGTCCCCTTTGAGCTTCTCCTCTTCATCCTCCTGCTTGCCGCGGTAGCAGTGGTGCGCCTCATCGTTGAGCACCACTATCCCTTTCTTGGTCCCAAGCTCTCGGCAGACCCGACGCACCATTTGATCGGGAGACTCGGAGAACGCCTTCGTTGTCTCCGAACCAAGCAGCTTCTTCGTCAGGCGCGCCGCGTCCCCACGCTCGCGGGGGAGAAAGCCGTGATAGTTCGTGATCACGATCTTGGCGCGCTCGAGCTGCACGAGGAGGTCTGGGGGCAGGATGTCCAACTGTCGGTAGTAATTCCCTGGGTCGTTGGGCCATAACACGCGCAGACGGTCTCGGATCGTGATACCGGGACAGACGATCAGAAACGCATCGCTGAACCGCGTGTCCTGCGGGTTGGCGAACTTGTTCAGCGCTTGCCAGGCGATCAGCATCCCCATGACCACGGTCTTGCCCGAGCCTGTCGCCATCTTGAACGCCATCCGGAAGAGGTCGGGGTTGCCGCCCGTCGCGTTCGCCTCTCGGAGTTTGTTCTCGATCCAAGCGTCGCCGTACTTACTCGCGACCTCGGCGATGTAGATAGCCGTTTCGACGGCTTCTAATTGACAGAAGAAGAGCTTTCGGTCACGATCCGGCGCTCTCCAGTACTGGAGGAGACGTCCTGTGACGGGGGTGACGCCGGCGAACCCGCCTTTCGCCAGACATCCACCTTCCTGCGGATTTCGTTGACCATGTCGTTTTGGCGCAGGCGATCCTTGGTCCATTCGTTTTCGAGGCTCATCTGAGCCGTCTGGCGCCGACCGTGTGGGATCGGAACGAAGTAACTCGAATCGCGGCGGCTTCCCTCGATGATCTTCCCTGTAATTCCGCGCTCCCCGAACTCGAAGTGCCGCGTCGGCACCTCGAAGGGAGAATTGATCACCGGATTGGCAATGATGACGTCAGTCATTGACGCTCGAAACTACGATGGAAGACGGACTCCGGCCATCGGAGGGCGAAAGCCAGAACACCAACCTGCCGATTAGATCGCTTGGTCTACGCGCCCGCCGCTGCCGCCGGCACCGCCCGCCGCCGAACCGACTCCCCCGTTCGGGCCGGTCCCGCCGGCCGGTGCATGGTGTGCCGTGGCGTCACCGCCGTGATTGCGCTGGGCGGCCGGAACGGGCGGCGAGCCGGCCTGCACCTTGACCCCGCCGCCACACTGACCGGGGAGCCGCTCTTGCCGTCCTAGCTCACCTGCTCGAGAAAGTCCCTTCCCGATCATACAGATGGTCAGTTTTCGAACTCGCGACCTTCGGTCGGGTCGCTGGGGGCGATACCATTGGACCCGGCAACGGGGCAACCGGCAGTGAGGCCCTGAACACCAGGACGGTTGGAGGGCCCTTTCCCGCAGCGCGCCTTTTCGTCACTTCCATGAGTTCTTTTGGTTACCGCTAGACAACTGAGTCACAACAATCTTTATCCCCGCCGGTCCGGGCCAACCGTCACCAAAGGCATGGCATGACACCAGCGACCAGATTAACCTTGGTTACTGCAGGTTGGCGATTCACTGGGAGAAGCCATGACCACGCGAAAGTCCGATTCTGGCGCCCGGATCAGCCGGAAGGCGGCGCGCGCAGCGGCACGCGCTGTAAAAAAAACCCGGCCCGCCAAGAGTGCGACATTAAAGAAGGCATGGCGAAAGGGCGGCAGCGAGTGGTCAAAGGCCTTGGGACACTTCCCGGCGGGCCGCAGGTCAAAATAACGATCGGTTCCCTCTGATGCGCGAAGTCGCCGGGTCTGTGCTTCGGTGAGCGCCTACAGTTCGCAAGTCTTCCTCAATGTTCCATTTGATCGGCCTTACACCAAGCTCCTG
>JACQVB010000146.1 GCA_016209985.1 Gemmatimonadota bacterium
GACACGGTGACCTCGCGCACCAACAAGAAGGGCGAGATGGTGACGGCCACGATCACTACCGCCGTCACCGATGCCAGCGGCCGTGCGGTGATACCCGCGGGCGCGGTGTTCAGCGGGACCATCTCCGATCTCGCCCCGGCGGAAAGCCCGGGCGGGCAGGGTCGTCTCGTGCTGACGTTTAATCGCGTGTCGTTCGGCGGGAAGAACTACTCGGTGCAGGCCCGGACCGATACCGTCGGGACCTACATGAAAGGCCGTGGCGTCACGGCGGGCGAAGCGGCCAAGGTCGGCGCCGGCGCAGCGGTCGGTGCAATCGCCGGCCGGTTGCTGGGCGGCAACAAGAAGGGCACGATCGTCGGCGGGGTCGCCGGTGCCGCCGCCGGTGTGGGTTACGCGGCAGCCACCCGCGATGTGGACATCATCATGCCGGCGGGAGCGTTGATTCGAATCGTCCTGACGGCGCCGTTTGAGCTGAAGGAAACAGCAGACTAGGTGCCAGGGACCAGGTGTCAGGGGTCAGGGCTTACATCCCTGGCCCCTGACACCTGAAACCTGACATCTCTTTTCGTTCAGTATCCCGCCGCCCCGGATCCTCTCCTTGGATCCGCCACCCCCACCCATCCCGTCGCTGTCCGTTCGATCGCGTCGATATCGCCGCTATAGCCGCCACGCGGGGTGACTGCGTGTCCCATGGCCTGCAGTCGCTCGACCGTCGCGGGCAACAGTCCATTGCGTTCGTAACGGATGGTGTCGGGAAGCGCTTGATGGTGGAAGCGAGGGGCGGCGACCGCCTCCGTGAGGGGCATGTGGAAATCAACGACGTTCGAGATCACCTGCGTCACGCTGGTGATGATGGTGGGTCCACCAGGCGTTCCCACCACCATCGTCAGCTCGCCCCGGGGGTCGAGCACGATGGATGGCGTCATGGCCGACAGCATGCGCTTTCCGGGTTGAATCGCGTTGCTCTCGCCCTGGACCAGCCCGTACATGTTGGGTTTGCCCGGAGCTGAAGTGAAGTCGTCCATTTCATCGTTCAGGAGGAAGCCCCCGCCCGCGACCGTCACGGCGCTGCCGTAGGAATTGTTGAGCGTCGTGGTGACGCTCACCGCGTTGCCCGCCGAATCGACCACCGAGAAGTGAGTGGTTTCCATCCCGTCACGAACCAGCTCCCGGTCACCCAGCGGGGTCGGGGTAGCGTGCTCACGGTCGATGGTCTCTCGCAGGCGGTTCGCGTGGGCCTTCAGCAGCAGCCGGGCGAGCGGCAAATCCACGTACTCGGGATCGCCGAGGTACTTGTTCCGGTCCATGAACGCGCGGCGCATGCTCTCGGCCAGGAGATGGACGTGTTCCGCGCTCGCGAACGGCGGAAGGGGGCTGAACCCTTCCAGAATATTGAGGAGCTCCGCCATGGTGACGCCGCCCGACGAGGATGGCGCCATGGAGTAGATGGTGTATCCGCGATAGGCGATGGTGATCGGGTCGCGCCAGATCGGGCGATAGGCCGCGAGGTCCTCCCTGGCAATGATCCCTCCGCCGCGCTGCATCTCGGCTACGATCGAATCAGCGATCCATCCCTGGTAGAAGACGGGCGGTCCGCTGTCGGCTATTGCCTGGAGCGTGCGCGCGAGATCAGGTTGGGTGAACCGGGTTCCCCGCAGCGGCGCGGTGCCATTGGGAAGGAACTGCCGGCTCGACGTCTCGAACATCGTCAGGCGCCGCTTGGAACCGTCGATCGATGCGTTCCGGAACGAGTCGATGACGAACCCGTCGCGCGCGAACTGGATGGCCGGCTGGATCAGCTCCGAGAGGCTCATGGTTCCGTAGCGCCGAGCCGCCTCGGCCATGCCGGCGACGCTGCCGGGGACTCCGGCGGAGAGATGGCCGGTAACGCTCTTGTCGGTCACCGCCCCGGTGGAGTCGAGATACATGTCGTGGGACGCTCTGGCCGGCGCCGCTTCCCGATAGTCGATGGTCCGGACGCGGCCGTCGGCCAGGCGAATCACCATGAATCCCCCTCCGCCGATATTGCCGGCTTCGGGGTGTACCACGGCGAGCGCGAATCCCACCGCGACCGCGGCATCGACTGCATTACCGCCGCGACGCAGCACGTCGGCCCCGACCTGACTCGCCAGCGGGCTTCCCGAGACGACCATCGCCCTGGCGCCGGTCACCGGTTTGACGGTCGCGAAGAGCGGCCACTCCGGGGGGACGAATCCGCGGGGCCCCGGTTTGCCGGCTCCGCCACACGCGGTCAGGGCCAGGGAGACACTGGCAAGGAATACAGCAAGCGCTCGACGTGAATTCAGCATGGCAGAGCCTCTCGTTGACCCGGGGGAGCGTAGCGGGGATAATTTAGCCTGCCCCGACCGCGAGCCACATGGCCAGCCCGGAATTTCTCGATCCCCGCCTCACTGAACGCCGCAATCCCCGCACGATCGCGATCGATACCGCGTCCTCGCTGGAGATCGTGGATCTCCTGAATGCCGAAGATGCCACCGTGGCCGGCGCCGTTCGTGGCACCCGGGAGGCCATCGCGCAGGCGATCGATCTGGTGGTCGATGCGTTCCGGACCGGCGGCCGCCTGGTCTATGTGGGTGCGGGGACCAGCGGCCGGCTCGGCGTGCTCGATGCGGCGGAGTGCCCCCCCACCTTTGGCACACCTCCTGGAATGGTGGTGGGGGTCGTCGCGGGCGGGTACGCGGCGCTGGTGCGGAGCATGGAAGGAGCCGAAGACGACGTGAATGCGGGCGCGGCGGCGATGGACGATCAGCACGTGACCGCCCGCGATGTAGTGGTGGGCATCGCGGCGAGTGGAACGACGCCCTTCGTGCGCGCCGCGCTCTCCCGGGCGCAGACATTGGGTGCCAAGACCGGGCTCGTCACCTGCGCCGAGCCGCCCAAGGTGCTGGCGGAAACATGCGATGTGCTGATGGTCGTGCGGGTCGGGCCGGAGGCGCTGACCGGATCCACCAGGCTCAAGGCGGGGACCGCGACCAAGCTGGTGCTGAATACCCTCACCACCGGCGCCATGCTGCGCCTCGGCAAGGCCTATGGGAATCTCATGGTAGACCTCGTGGCCATGTCCGAAAAGCTGCACGATCGGGGAGAACGGATCGTGATGGAGGTGTGCGGAGTGGATCGCGCGCTGGCGCGCAGCGCGATTGACGCGGCGGGGGGCAGCGTCAAGCTCGCCATTGTCATGGCGAAGCGCGGAGTGGATCGGGACCAGGCGGCGCAGCTCCTCGCTGCCGCCGGAGGTCTGGTGCGCGGCGTCATTGGCGATCCGCCGCCGATCCGCGGATGAGCGAGCTTGGCGTCGGGCTGATGTCGGGCACCTCGCTCGATGGGGTGTCCGCGGCGCTGGTCCGCATCCGCGGGCGGTCATCGGTCGAGCTGCTTCGGTTCCGAACCAACCCCTATTCCGCCGACGAACGCGCGGCCATCGGCCGGGCGATCCGCGAGGGCAACCCGCGTGACCTCGCGCTGATCAATGTGATCCTGGGCGAATTGCTGGCGCGGGCCACGCTCGATCTTCTCGCCGAAACAAAGACGGCTCCTCAAGACCTCTCGTTCATCGCTTCGCATGGCCAGACGATATGGCATGAGCCGCCGCGCGCCACATTGCAGTTGGGCGATCCCGCCGTGATCGCCGAGCGGACGGGCGTGCGGGTCGTTTCCGATTTCCGCAGTCGTGACGTGGCGGCGGGAGGGCAAGGTGCACCGCTGGTCCCGGTCGCCGATGCATTGCTGTTCGGGCGAGACGAAGGACCTCGGGCGCTGCTCAACATCGGCGGGATCGCCAACGTCAGCTGGGTCCCCCGACGGGGCGATACCGATGGGGTGATTGCCTTCGACACCGGGCCGGGAGTCGCGGTGATCGATGCCGTCGCACGCCTGGTGGATCCCACGGTCCGCTTCGACGCAGGCGGCGCACGGGCCGCACGGGGGAAGCCGGAGGAGAAGCTGGTTGACGAGATTCTCCAGGATCCCTTTTTCACGCAGCAACCACCCAAGAGCACCGGGAGAGAGCTGTTCGGCGACCAGCTGGCGGCCAGGCTGCGGGAAGCGGTTCGCAACCCCGACGATTGTCTCGCCACCGCGGTACGGCTCACCGTGCGCTCCGTGGCAGAGCAGCTCACCAAATGGCTGCCCCAGAATCGGGATGGCGGGCAGACCGACCTGCTGATCTCGGGAGGAGGCGCCCGCAACCAGACGCTGGTCGCCGGCCTCAAGGCGGCGCTGCCGGCGTGGCCGATTCGTCATTTCAGCGAGGTGTTCTTCGACGGGGACGCGAAGGAAGCGGTCGCTTTCGCCTTGCTCGGCTGGCTGGCACTTCGAGGCCGTCCCGGCAACGTTCCGTCGGCCACCGGCGCGCGCGGGTTCCGCATCCTCGGCCGCATCACGCCCGCGTGAATCGTTTTGCCCGGGTCATCTTTCCCGCGCTCCGCTGTGCGTGGCATGGGCAGCCGCTGATGCAGGAGGCGGCGGCGAGGCGGGTGGAGAACGGCTGAAGTAGCGAAAGGCGTGAAGAGGGAAGAGGGAAGAGTAAGACAACTTGTGGTCTCACTCTTCCCTCGTTTTTACTCTTCACTCTTCACTGCAGTATCGAAAGTCCCACCGCCGCCTGGAACCCCTTGTGGTCACCGGTGGGGGAATTGGCGATGGCGCCGTCCAGGCGAACGGGGCCGAACTTGAACCCCAGCCCGCCGGAGAAGGTGAATCCGCCGGCCAGATCGGTCGCCATGCCCGCGCGGAGCGGGAGGAAGGGGATCAAGCGTATCTCGGCGCCGGCGCTGGCCTGCTGAGCCGCTCCAAAGTCGAGGGCCTGCTTGGCTCGAATGACCAGGCCCGCGGCCAAGGTGAAGATGCCGCTGTTGGCATTCACACCGGCACGGATGCGCATGGGGTAGGTCCCGCCGGTGGTGAGCGAGTCGTGGAGCCGCTTCTGCAGCGGATCCGACGAGCTGTAGCGGACGCGGTCGATATCCGAAATCGTGGTATCGACGAGCTGGTCGCCGGTTTGCGTGAGGCGGAACTCCTGGCGGTAATAGATCAGGTGCTTGTCGTCCCAGGAGGTGGAATTGATCAGATTCTCCAGCACCAGTCCGAAGCGGACCCCGGAAGCAAGCTGATACGCACCACCGAGATCGATCCCGACACCCGACCCATTGAACGTGTTGGTGTCTACCTCGCTCAGGAGCGCATGAAATCCGGCCGTCGCTTGAAAATTGGGGCTGGTCTGAAGAGTGGTGTTCAGGTTCTCGGCCCTCAACGCCACGATGCCCCGGTTGATCTTGAGTGTGGCACCGACCGCCAGGGCCCCTACGGGAACGGGAAACTTCATGCCATAGGCCAGCGCGAACGTGCCCGCGCCCCATCCCCGCACCCCCGATCCGGCGGCGCTATACCTCTGGCCGGGTCCCTTACGGGTCACGTTCCCGAACAGGGCCAGCTCGACCGCGTCGGAGCTCACATCGGCGCCGACGTTGCCTGCCGCGCTCAACGACGCGGCGAAGCTCCCGACCGATAACGCCAGGCCGCCGACGCTGGGCTGCACATCCAGCGACAGCGTGCGGCTCGAATCGCCCTGCCGCACCTGTTTCAGCAGGTCGTTCTTGTCCTGGGTGGTGAGAACCTTGTCCTTGTACTTGTTGAAGTCACCCATGCCGAAGGTGTTGCTGCCGGCGCGCACGCCGCCTTGGACGATGTTGAGCGAGAACTTGGGACGATCGGGCATCGCGAGGAGCGCCGGGTTCCAGGCGATGGCTTCGAATCCCCGGGCGGAGGCGGTGTAGCCGCCGCCGAGTGCAACCGAGCGGGTGGAGAAACTGGGGAGCTGGGCAAGGGCCGCCGGCGAAATGGCCAGCAGGAGAAGCGCCGCGGTGGCGAGGTATTTCATGGCGGGCCTCACTTGCTGAACTTGACGTTGGCGGTGAGATCGACGCCGAGCGACAGCTTGTCGTTCGACGTGACGACGATGGGCGCGCCGCCTGCGGCTCGCATGCTGCCACGAGTCTGGGTGTAGAGCTTCTGCGCCTGCTTGAACAAGGTGGTGTTCACGTTGTTGATCCGAACCGTGTCCCCGGCGGTGACCCGGACGGGAAGGGTGACGGTCACCGCGAGCGCGGGGTTGGTGTTGAACAGGTTGACGCGCGAGGCCGCGATCGAGATGTCCATGCTGCCGGTGATGTTCGCGGAGTTGGCGAGAATCACCTCGGCCTTGAGCGAGTCGATATCCTCATCGAAGATCTGGCGCGTCGCGTCACTGACGTCGTCGCTGTCGGCCGGCGTGGTGAAGGTGCTGGTGGTCGTGGGAATGATCCCGCCCGGGCCGGCATACTGCGAAAGCTGGACGTCCGGGTACTTGATGGGAAAGAAGACGTCCACGTTCCATTTGGGAGCGAGCGGGACCTCGCACGCGGCGAATGCAAACAGAGCCGCGGCGAACGGCACCGCATGTCGGATGCGCATCAATTGACCCCTTCGGATGGTGTCTTAGTTGACTGACTGGAGCAGCTTGCTGACGTAGCTGGCGGGGACCCCGTACAGAACTCGGCCATTGGTTCCTTCCTGACCACCGTAGAGCACGGCGACCACATCACCGTTGCCGTCGAAGATCGGGCTGCCGCTGGCGCCCTGGGCACTGTAGCCATCGATCTGCACCTTGTCCGGCAGGACCTTGCTGATAATTCCCGCGCCGAACGTGGTCTTGGCCACGATTCTGTCCCCCTCGCTGCCCATGGGGAGCTCCACGCCCAGCGGGAATCCGATCATGGCCACCGGGTCGCCGGCCTGGATGGTGTCCGGGCGGGCGTTCAGGCCGTGGACTGTGGGCACGACGCCGTCCAGATTCTCGACCTTGATGATTGCCAGATCGGTTTCGGGCGAGATCTTAACCAGCGAAGCCTTAAAGGTTTGGTAAGAATCTGCGAATTTTAGCGCCATATCCAACGGGTGGCGGGTTCCGCTTTCACCCGCCACCACGTGTCGATTGGTAACCATTATTCCGTCTTTTCGGATCGCGAATGCGGTCCCGGTGTAGACCTCGCGCGGCCCAAACTTCACCCACACCAGCGCCACCGAACGCTGGTTGGCGGCGTTGATGCCGCGATAGTCAACCTGTGCCGCCGCCTGCTGATTGCGCAGGACGTCACTGGCCGCGGTCAGTCGGCGCGAGAGATCGGCGATTTGGGTCTTGTTACCCGAAGCCTGCGCGCTGGCCAGCTCGGTCTGGAGCTTCTGGACCTGCACCTGCGAGCCCTTCAGGGCATCGGCGAGGCCCGCGACCTGCCCCTGCAGCGCCTTCACGGCATCCTCGGAGGCGCGGAGAATGCTGTCCACGCGCAGCCGCATGGCGGTCGCCTCGGCCTGCCGGAGCTGTTCCTGACGGTAGTTAAACGCGAAGAAACCGGTCACCGCCACGAGCAACACCACCACCAGCACTGTGCTGACGTAGCGGAGCTTCTGAGTCTGCTTGGCGACTTCCACCCGTATCCGTTGGGTGGTGCTTCCCCCGGGAGCGCCCGCCGTCACCCGTGCCGCGGGGGCGGCCGCCGCCGCCGCCGGGACCGGCCGGTCGGTCTGTCCGCCGGCCGGCGCGCGCGGGCGATCGTGGGTCGGGACATTCTCGGTCCCCAGCAGCGTATCGGGCACCGAATCGGCCACCAACCGGAACTCGACCGCGGGCCCTTCGGCGCCGAAGCGGATCTGGTCGGTGTCGCCGAGCTTGGTGTCCGCGATAATGCGGTGACCATTCACCAGCGTGCCGTTCCGGCTCTGGAGGTCGCGTACCACCCAGGAGTTTCCCGACCGCGCGATCACGGCGTGACGGGTGGACACGTCGAGGTCACGCTCCGGGTCGAACCGGAGGACGTTGGACGGATGCCGTCCCACGGTGATTTCGCTGCCGGAATGGACTTCGATCTGGCCGGCGCGAGCCCCGCTGAGAATGTGAAGCTGCGCCTTCATTGCGAGGGCCGTCCTTTGGGCTCAGGCGCCTTGCTGCCGCGGTATACCGGGACCGGCTGGGTGGTCGATTCCGTGTCCAACAATGGGTAGACCTGGTGGCCCACCGACTCGTCGTCGGAGGCGTCCTTCAAGCCGTTGCCGTCCAGTCGAGCGACGATCACCGTGATGTTGTCGGGACCGCCCCGCGAGTTGGCCAGCTCGATGAGTTGCCCACAGATCTGCTTGAGATCCTCACTCGCCGCCACCGCGGCTGCGATCTCGGTCTTCTTCACCTGCCCGGACAGGCCGTCGGAGCAGATCACGATATAGTCGCCGCGACGGACCTCCTGATGGGTCAGGTCCACGCGGACCTTGGGGTCAGGGCCGAGCGCCTGGAGGATGATGTTGCGGCGCTCGCTCTTCTCGGCCTCTTCCTCCGTCAATTCACCGGCATCGATCAGCCGCTGCATCAACGACTGGTCTTTGGTGAGCTGGATGGCCGAGCCCTTGCGCACCAGATACGCGCGCGAGTCTCCCACCTGGGTGAGATAGATGTTGGGCCCGAGGATCCCGACCGCGGTCGTCGTCGTCCCCATGCCGCGATGCTCGGGATGCTCCCTGGCGTACTGATTGATGGCCTGATTGGTCTTCTCGACGGCTTCCTTGAGGCGGTAGGCGAATTTCTGCGGGGTGTTCTCGCCATCCGCTCCCCACTGGTTCATCATGTGCTCGAAGACGGTCTTCGTCGCCATTTCGCTGGCTACCTCGCCGGCCGCGGCTCCGCCCATTCCATCGGCGACCATGAGCAGGGTTCCCTTGGGGCCCAAATCGTGCTCCCGCACTTCCGGTTGGAGTGAGGCGTTGCCGGAGGTCAGGTCGGCCACGATGAACGAATCCTCATTGTGGTCGCGATTGCGACCCACGTCGGTCTTTCCGAAAACCGCGATCCGGATCGGGCGCGAATCGGATGCGGGCATGGTCATGAGCAGCCAAGTCTCTGTTGAATTTGGGTGTAACTCCTCTTGCCGGGCGCCAGCTTGAGAGCCTCCCCGATCCACCGACACGCTGAGGAGCTGTTTCCATCTTCCAGGAAGGCTTGCGCAACGTACGATGCGGCCTCCGCTCTCTGACTGGCCGGGTTCGCAGCCTTGTCGAATATCTCCTGCGACCGCAGCCGCGCCTTGCTGCGGGTCGATTCATCCATCACCTGTTCCAGCAGTTCACCGAGTTCCTTGTCGATTGCGGCGCTATCGACCGTCGGTGTGTTCGCCACGTTCCCTGTCGCAGGCGGAGTGTTCCCGCCGCCCGTGGGCCGCACCGCAACCTGATTTCCCGAGGTCTGATTGGCCGGTCGTGGCGTGGCACCGGCAGGCGTGGATTTCGCCGTCAAATCATTCGCCGGGACGGCCTGTTGCGCGGTGTTCGAGGTCACAGGCGGCGTAGTCTCACTTGGAGCACCTCCACCTTTGTTGAGCATCAACACCGCGGCACCGCCCCCTCCCACGACCAGCACGCCGACTACCGCCGCCACCAGCGCGACCGGTTTCTTCCTGGGCGCAGCCGTTGAGACAGATGGTCTGGGCTGCGGTGTGGGTGGGGTATTCACGGCCGTCTTGCCTGCCGCCGCCCCGGCACCTCCCACCCGCGTCGGCGCAACCGCGGCCACGGCCGCCGTTTTCGCGTCCTGGGCGCTGATCAGCTGGGTGGCTCCCTCTTCGATGGGAACCGCTGCCGCCCCACCCATTCCGGCAACCGCGTTCACGACGTCGCGGGCGAACTCGGCGGCGCTGGCATATCGCTCCGACGGCATGCGGGTCAGGGCGCGATCCAACACCGCCTGCAACCGGGGTGGGAAATTGGTGCCGGGCATCACTTCGCTCAGCTTCATCGGCTCGTCGGTGAGCCGCTTGATCATGGTTTCCTGGGCGCTGTCGGCCTGGAAGGGCAGGGCACCGGTGAGCATGCGGAAGAAGACCAGCGC
>JACQVB010000138.1 GCA_016209985.1 Gemmatimonadota bacterium
CATGAGGCCGATCGAAGAGGGTCCGGGAATGGTCTACGCGCCACATTTTGGAAACCGCCGCTTGCCGACCCGCCCACCCGCCGACCCGCCCGCTCATGCCCGCAACCCCAGGTACACCGCTTCTCCCCGACCCCGCGAGTGCGTGAGGTCGTCAAACAGGCGGCGGATGTGGTTGGGCTCGAGGTCCCGTCCCCCTAGACCGTAGACATATTCCCGCAGCACGACGGGGTCGCCGTAGAGAGCGCTGGCGACGTCGCAGTACAGCGGGCCGCGGCTGCCCGGCGCCAGACTGCGGTCCAGCACGGCCACCCGGCGCGCGCGGTGCAGCGCCTCACGGACGCTGCCGTGGGGGAAGGGCCGGAACGAGCGGACGCTGAGCACGCCGACCCGATGACCGGCGGCACGCAGGCCGTCCACGGGGTCCTCCAGCGTTCCCGCGGTAGAACCCAGAACCACGACCGCGCAGTCGGCATCCTCCAGCCGATAGCCCTCGACCGCGTGATACTCGCGTCCGCAGATCGTCGCGAACTCCTGGGCGATTTCGCGGAAGGCGCGCGCGGCGAAAAGCATGGCGTCGACCTGCTGCCGCCTCAGCTCGTAGTAGTAGTCGGGCATCGCGAACGGGCCGTGGGTGGTGGCGCGATCGAGATCCAGCAGGGCATACGGGACGTGGTATTCACCCACGAAATCCCGAACCTGCTCGTCCAGCAGCAGCTCCACCGGCTCGGCCGAATGGGTGACGGTGAAGCCATCCTGGCACACCAGCACCGGCAGCAGGACGGCGGGATGCTCGGCGATGCGCGGTGCCATCACCATCAGGTCGTAGACTTCCTGCGCATCGCGGGCGAAGAGCTGAATCGCGCCCGAGTCGCGCGCGAGCATGCTGTCGGAGTGGTCGCAATGGATGTTGATCGGACCGGAGAGCGCGCGGTTCCCCACCGCCATGACCACCGGCGCGCGCATCGAAGACGCCAGGTAGACCACCTCGATCATGAGGGCCAGGCCCTGAGAGGCCGTCGCCGTCATGGTGCGCCCGCCCGCCAGCGCGGCGGCCATCGCGGAGCTCATGGCCGAGTGCTCCGACTCCACATTGACCAGCTCCGAGGTCGCCCGCCCGTCCGCCACGAACCGGGCGAACGTTTCGACCATGGGAGTCTGCGGTGTGATGCGATACACCGGGACCACATCCGGATTGATTTGCCGCATCGCGTGCGCCACCGCCTCGGCACCGGTCAGCAACTCGGCCTGGCGGGTCTTTTCGGGGGCAGTGAGGTCGAGTTGAATCGGCATGCCGGTCATCCGACCCGCCCGCAGGCTGGGAGCTGTTTCCCTTCGTCGACCATGGAGATGGCGCCGGTGGGACAGACCGCGACGCACAGCTCGCACCCCTTGCAGAAATCGTAATCGAAGCCGAGGACCACCGTTCCCCGGACGGCCACGGCGCAATCCGGACAATAGAGCCAGCACAGGAGGCAATTGACGCAGCGGGAAGCTTCGAGCTGCGGCTTGCGGCCCAACCGCCATCCGCCGGTGTGCGGCTGGACGGCATCCTGGCTCACCACCGTCGCGCCGGGAATCAGGTCGCGATACCGAGGTAAGTCAGGCACGGGCGGCTTGAGGGGCATGGACGGCATCGTATCCGGCCTGCAGTCCCGCCAGGTTGGCGGCGAGCGCGGCGGCGGACAGTTTCGCCCCGAGATCCCGGCGCACTGCGTCGCGCAACGCGTCGAGCGGAGGCTCGCCGCGCGCGGCCGCCAGCGCTCCCAGGAGAACCACACTGGGGAATCGGCTGCCGGCCTCGGAGGCGAGGCGGTCGGCCGGGATGCAGAGAATGTTGCCGGAGAAGCGCGACTGCAGGCGCGAGCGGCCGGCCACCGTTTCCGAATTCACGATGAGCAGCCCTTCCTGCTTCAGCCCGCCGGTCACGTCCACTTCCTCCAGCAGTGACGCGTCCAGCACCACGACGACGTCCGGCGCGAGCACGCCGTAGCGGCGGCGGATCGGGCGCTCGTCGCTCCGGTTATAGGCGCGCATCGGCGCGCCACTGCGCTCCGGGCCGTATTCGGGAAATGCTTGTACGTACTTGCCCGTCTCCATCGTCGCGAGCGCGAGCAGATGCGACGCGGTCTTGGCGCCCTGCCCGCCGCGTCCGTGCCAGCGGATCTCGGTGATCACACGCGATGCCGGAGGTAGCCGTCGATGCCGCGCGCGGCGATCTTGGCCGCCCGCACCGCCTCCACCACGGTCGCCCCACCGTTTACGGCATCGCCGCCCGAGAAGTATTTGGGATTGGTAGTCTGGCCGGTCGCCGGATCGATCTTGAGCAGGCCGTCGTCCAGGATGAGCCCATCAATCCAGGCGAAAAACTCGACCCGCGGCTTCTGCCCCATCGCCAGGATCGCGGTGTCCACCGGCAGCACGAACTCGGATCCGGGAACCGGCTCCGGCCGGCGCCGCCCGCTGGTGTCCGGCTCGCCCAGGCGCATGTGCTGGCACTCGATGGCCTGGAGATGATCGCTACCGAGGAACTGAATCGGGTTGGCGAGCCACTCGAACTGAACGCCTTCTTCCCGTGCTTCCTCCACCTCGTGCTGGTAGGCCGGCATCTCGGCTTCGGTGCGGCGATAGATCATCGTCACTTCTTCGGCACCCAGCCGCAGCGCTTCCCGGGCAACGTCGATGGCGGTGTTGCCATCCCCGATCACGGCCACCCGATGCCCCACGTGATCCACCCGGCCCAGCTTGACCGCTTCGATGAACGCGAGCGACTTGAGCACCCCGGGCAGTTCCTTTCCCCGGTAGCGCACGTCGATATCGTCTCCCAGGCCGACGCCGAGAAACACCGCGTCCGCCTCGGCCTCGATCGAACGGAGCCGCTCGATCCGGTCCACCGCGAATCCCAGGTGGAAGTCGACGCCCAGCTCCGCGATGAGCCGCGCTTCCTGGGGAAGCGGCTCGCGCTGCTGGCGATATGGTGCGATGGCGTAGCGTACCAATCCGCCGAAATCCTCCCGCGCGTCGTACACCGTTACCCGATACCCGAGAATGGCGAGCTCGCCCGCACAGACCATTCCGGCGGGACCGGCGCCGATCACGGCGACGCGCGCCGTCTTCGGTTTGGCAACCGTGCGGAACTTGATGCCCTGTGCCAGCGCCCAATCGGTCGCGTGGCGCTGAAGCAAGCCGATCTCCACCGGGCGGCGGCCTTCGTGCTCCAGAACGCAACGACTCTGGCATAACGCTTCCACCGGGCACACCCGCGAGCAGGTGCCGCCCAGAAGATTCTCGGCGAAGATGGTCACTGCCGCCTTGGTCAGGTCCCCGCGTCCGATCGCGGCAATGAATGCCGGAACGTCGATACCCGCGGGACACGCCAGGGTACAGGGCGCGGTAGCATAGGGCCCGCCGCACTGGAGACACCGATGCGCCTCGAACAAAGCCGCCGGCGGAGTCAGCGCGGGATGCAGCTCGTCGAAAATGCCCCCGACACGGTGTTCCGCCGGCGAAGGCGCGGCAGTGAGCACTGAAACGGAAGCCCCTGGCATCTATTCCACCCCTTGAGCGGGAGGAGAGTGTCACGTTCCTCCGAGACGTAGGGACCCTAGGGGCACCTTAATGAAGGGAGGGCGAGCTTTCTATTAAGGCGGCCAGCAAGACAACGGAGTCGGACGCCGCCGAAAACCAGCGAATTCGTTACCCCGTGACCCCACCCTCCGAATGATGAAGCCATCTTCATTGTGGCTTCACGTCGGAGCGGTAAAGGTCCTCGAACATTTCTTGCAGCTCTCATAAAACACGAGGACCGAATGTCGAACCGCACGATGCGGAGGTCCGCGCCAACTTGGCGAACCCGCGCGCGTCGCACCTGGGTGTGCTGCGTGACGATCGGGACCGCGCTTGGCGCGACACCGCTCTGGAGCCAGCAGCGACCCGACACCAGTAAAGCCGCCCGCGATTCGGCCATGAAGGCCATGCCGGGCATGGACATGCCGGGCATGAAGATGACCGACTCCGCCATGAGAGCGATGCCGGGGATGGGCAACATGCCCGGGATGAAGATGGGAGTGATGCAGGCCGGGGCCGGCTCGATGCAGCTGGCCCATGCGACGCCGCCCAAGACCGTGACTTACAACTGGAACGTGATCACGCTGCCGGGATTGATGAATCCCCTGCGCACCCAGGGCGACTTCGCCGCCAACGTGCAGGAAGGCAAGCGGGTCTTCTTCCAGAATTGCGTGGCCTGCCACGGCCCCGCGCTGGATGGCAAGGGACGCTTTGCCAACTCGTTCACGCTGTCGCCCCGGCAGCTCACCGACCCGATGTTCCTGCCGATGCACCCCGAGGGCTACGTGTTCTGGCGCATCGCCAAGGGTGGCTGGGCGCTTCCTTCGATCATGTTTCCGTGGAATTCCGCCATGCCGGCGTTCGAAGACATCCTCACCGAAAGAGAGATCTGGGCGGTGATCCTCTTCCTTTATGAGCAGCAAGGATTCAAGCCGGGACCGTGGATGTGGACCGAAGAACAAATGAAAGCCGGGGGAGCCCATGTCCATATCATGCAGTAGGCGGGTGGGCGGGTCGGCGGGTCGGCGGGTCGCTTCGTTCGTCGCCGCGACCATCCTCCTCGCCGCGACCGCGCGCGCGCAGGCTGCGAAGCCGGCCACTGCCCCGGAAGGCCCAGGCAAGACGTTGTACGTGAAGTGGTGCTCCGGCTGTCACGGCGACGGCGGAGCCGGCGACGGCTACGCGGCGTCGTACATGATCCCGCGACCGCGAGACCTCACGCTGGGCAACTTCTATATCCGGAGCACCAAGACTGGTGACGTGCCGACCGACGCCGACCTGCGCCGCACCATCACCGACGGCTTTCCCGGCACGGCCATGAGCGGCTGGAAGACGGCCCTTTCTACCGCGCAAATCGATACCCTGGTCCAGTACGTCAAGAAGTTCTCTCCCTTCTTCTCCGGACCGGCACCGACCGTGCTCGCGGCCGGGCCGGAGCCCGCACCCAACAGCGAAGGCCTGGTGGAAGGCCGGAGAGTGTACGAGCAGCTCAAGTGCTTCGAATGCCATGGCCAGAAGGGCTACGGCGACGGCACGTCCGTGCCGACCCTGATGGACGACCAGAAGATGCCGATCTTCTCGGCGGACCTCAGCAAGAACTGGACGTTCCGCGGCGGCCCGACCGTGGCCGACATCTATCGCGGCTTCCGCACCGGCTTGAATGGAACGCCGATGCCGGCCTACACCGCCGAAGCCAACAACGTCAACGACGAGCAGCTCTGGCGGCTGGCGCAATACGTGCGCAGCCTCGCGCCGGCGGCGCCGCCCGACACGAGCTCCATGATTCACGCCACCATGAAGATGGATGGTCCCCTGCCCGCCACACCGGACGACAAGGCCTGGGACGAAGTGCCGGCGCACTATGTGCCGCTCGGCGGTCAGGTCGCCATCAAGCCGCGCTGGTTCACACCCAGCATCGACGGCGTGTGGGTCCAGGCGATGTACGACATGAAGAAGCTCGCGCTCAAGCTGACCTGGCACGACGCCTCGCGGAGCCCCGATACGACGTTCGCCCCCTGGATCAAGAAAGTGGTGGAGACCCTGGATCATGCGGACCCCCCGCCGATCACCGCGCAGGGGCCGGACCGCATCGCCATCACCTTCCCGGTGAAGATCGCCGCCGATTCGTTGCGGCCGTTCTTCCTGGGAGGAAACTCGGTGCGTTCCGCCTATGTCTGGCGCTGGAGCAGCTCGCCCGACACGGCGGAAGAAGGGACCACGCGGGGCCTGGCGCGCTTCACCCCGCTGGCGGCCAAGAACGGGCTGGGCCATAGCGCGCGCTATCAGGACGGCGAATGGCAGCTCCAGTTCACCCGCGCGCTGCTACCGGTGGACAGCACCACCGCGCCCACATTCGGCGGAGATCTCCCCGTTCCGGTGGCCTTCTTCGCCGCCGACGGATCCAACGGCGAGATCGGCATGCGCGGCTCGATGAGTGGATGGTACACGATCATGATTCACATGATGGGAGCGACCCAGTGAGAACCTTGATGCGATTGGCGAGCGTATTGCTGCTGGTGAACGTCGGGCCGGCGCTGGCGCAGACCGGCAGCATTTCCGGAACCGTGAGCCTCGAAGGTCCCGCCCCCGCGGCGAAGATGCTGGCGGTGACCAAGAACCAGGAAGTGTGCGGCACGTCGGTGCGCTCGCGTGATATCGTCGTCACGGGGGGCAAGCTGGAATACGCGGTGGCTTCGGTCGAGGGGGTAAAGGGAACTGTAAAGCCCAAGTCGGTCCTGCTATCAAACACCAAGTGCATGTTCGAGCCGCCGTACATGGGCGCGGGCGCGGGTGATACGATCGTTGTGGACAACCAGGACGCCGTGCTGCACAATACCCACCTGGGGCTGCAGCTCGGCGCACGAGTCCGCACCATGGGCAACTGGGGGCTTTCGGACAAAGGCTCAAGCATCCGGGCGGAAGGGCCGCTCCGGCTCGCCGGCAACCTCGACGTGGGGTGCGATGCCCACCCCTGGATGTCGGCGCGGATCACCGTGTTCGATCATCCCTACTTCGGCACGTCTGACCAGGCGGGCCACTTCGAGATCAAGGACGTGCCGGCGGGACCTCATACCGTGAAGGTAAGACATCCGGTGCTGGGAGACCTGGAGCAGACCGTGACCGTCAAGGCCGGAGCCGCCACCGCGGTGACGTTCTCCTTCCCGGCCGCGCGCGCGGCCAACGCCGCCAAGACCGACGAGTGAGGCCGGCTTGCTGAGCACGCTCGCGGCGCTGGCCGCGCAGAGTGCGAGTGTACCGGCGGTAGACGAAGTCCGCACCTTCCTCGGCTGGAACCCGCGCAGCGTGGTGTGGTTCGTCGCGCAGCTCCACCTGCTGTTCGCGGCGTTCGTCCTGGGCGTGCCCATCTTCGCGGTGATCGTGGAGTTCATCGGGTGGCGCACCGGCGACCAGCGCTACGACCGCTTGGCGCACGAGTTCACCAAGCTCCTGTCTGCCGCCTTCGCCACCACGGCCGCGCTGGGCGGCCTCATGGCGTTCGTGCTCTTCGGGCTCTACCCGGCCTTCGCCGGGTTTTTCGTGCGGGTCTTCGCGCCTTCGATGTACGGCTACGCGGGCCTGTTCTTCGTGGAAACCGCCCTGCTCTACCTGTATTACAACTCCTGGGACCGCCTGCAAAACCGGAAGCTCCTGCACCTGAGCCTCGGCATCCTGCTCAACGTGGCCGGGACCGCCATCGTGTTCATCGCCAACGGCTGGACCTCGTACATGATGAGCCCGGTGGGGGTGGACGCGAGCGGCGCCTTCACCGGCACCACCAGCGCCGCGATCGCCAATCCGCTATGGATGCCGCTCAACATCCACCGCATCATCGGCAACATTACCTTCGGCGGCTTCGTGGTGGGTGCTTACGCCGCCGTGCGGTACCTGGCCGCCCGCACGCCGGAAGACCGCGCGCATTACGACTGGATGGGCTACGTCGGCAATTTCATCGGGCTCGGCGCGCTCATCCCGCTTCCGTTCGCGGGCTACTACCTGGGGCGCGAGATGTACACCGTCAGTCCGGTGATGGGCAACAACATGATGGGCGGCGATTTCTCCTGGGCGTTTATTCTCCAGGCGCTGCTAGTGGGCCTGCTGTTCATCGTGGGGAACTACTACCTCTGGACCGGCCTTAGCCGCATCCCCGGCGCCGAGCGCTACCAGAAATACGTCAAGTACCTGAACGTGATCCTCGTCGTCTGCGTCGCCGTATGGCTCACGCCCCGGAATCTGCCGGTGACCTCTGAGGAGCAGCTGGCCATCGGCGGGCAGGTCCACCCCTTCATCGGCTACCTGGGACTGATGGCCGCGAAGAACGCCGTGATTAACTTCATCATCCTGGCCACCTTCGCGAGCCTGCTGCTCTATCGCCGCGCAAACAAGACCGATCTGGTTCCGGTTTCGCAACAGGGCCGGTCGGCCAGGGTCGTCCTGATCAGCGTCGGCGCCGCGGCCGTTCTCCTGCTGGCCTGGTACGTGGCCGTACTGCTGCGGCTCGATCTCAAGGCGTATAACCTCGAGCCCGAGAAGATCGTCTATGTGCGGCTGCTGGCCCTCACCGTGGCGCTGCCCATGATCGCCGCGGTGGCCGCTGTCGTGCTCGCCCTGCGCGATCGGGGAAAGCTGGCGCAGACGATCTACTTCCTGGTCGTGGTCATCGACTGCGTCGGCGTGCTGGGGGCGTACGGGTTCGTGGTGATGACGTCGGCCAATCCACTGCTGCGGCAGATCGCCGTCGTGCAGTGGCTCATCCTGATGACCGCGCTGCTCCTCATCACGGCGATCGACGTCGTGTTGTTCCATGGTGCCCAGAGCCTTGGCCAGATTCGGTGGGGCGAGGTGCCGGCGACCACGCAATACGCGCTGCTGGCGCTGTGTGTGGACATCGTGCTCACCATGGGACTCATGGGCTACGTGCGGTCGGGACTGCGCGAGGACTGGCATATCTACGGCGTGATGCGTGACACCTCGCAATGGGCCTTCACGCCGAGTTACTCCCAGATGGCACGGATGGTCGGCGGTATCACGCTGGTGTTTCTCACCGCGGTAACGTTCCTCTTCTGGCTGGCCGGCCTGACCGGTACCAAGCCCGCCAATGCGAAGGCTCGGGAGACCCCATGAACCCGGTGACACCCTATCTGCTGCCGCTGATCGCGGCCCTGGTCGTGGTGGCCCTGGTGCTGACCGCCGCGCACCGGTGGGATATCGGCGACTGGCCGGCCCCGGGGGCGGGAGAGGTGGCCGCGAAATGGCTGGGAGGAACCTGGGTCAAGGTTCCCGTCTTCACGGCCGCCCTGGTCGGCGCCTTCATCTGGAGCGGTGACGTGGTCACCGGCGCATCGGGGGGTGGCCGCGGCCCGGCGGCGCTGCCCACCGGGGTAAGCGTCGCGGCCGGCGAGCAGATCTTCTGGAGCACCGGCAAATGTCACACCTGTCACTCCGTCGGCACGCGCGGAGGCAAGATTCGTGGCCCCAACCTCGGCGGCCAACCGGGCACGGCTCCGCGAGCGGCCCCGGCCCCGGCGGCGGAACCTGCCGGCGAGCACACTCACAGCGGGCCGGAACCTGCGGGAACGCAGGTCGAAGCGGCCCCGGAACCCGCCGCGCCCCATAGTCACGCCCCGGGGCAGGCGCTTCCCCCCATCGGCGCTCACGCCCAGGCGATGGCGGACGAGCGCGCGGTCCAGCTCGGCCACCCGATGACCGGCGCCGAATATCTGGTGGAGTCGATCGCCAATCCCAGCGCCTTCGTGGCTCCCGGTTTCAAGGACGAGATGCCGAAGGTCTACGAGCCGCCCATCAGCCTGACTCCCGATCAGATCACTTCGGTGATCCTCTATCTCCAGTCCCTCGGCGGCACGCCCGATCCTTCGGCCATCCACCTGCCGCCCGAGATCCTGCGTGCCTCCCGGACACCTGCGGCTGCCGTGACCTGGAAACCCTACCTCCCCGGCGACTCACTGCGGGGGCGGGAGATCTTCTTCGACCCCAATGGATTCGCGGCCTGCGCCAGGTGCCACCGCGTTCGCGACCAGGGCGGGAACGTCGGTCCCGACCTCACGTCCATCGCGGGAAGCCGCACTCCTCAGGCAGTCGTGGAAAAGCTCCTCGATCCCAACAAGGAGATCACCAGCGGATACGACATGGTTCGGCTCCACCTGGACAACGGCCGTGAGCTGAGAGGCGTGATAAGCCGGCAGGCCCCGGACTCCGTGTGGCTGGGAACCGCCGAGGGCAAGCTGGTTCTGGTCGACGCCCACGAGATTCTGCATCGCCAACCGGTGGACTCCTCGATCCATCCCGCGGATTTCGCGCAAAAGGTCAACCTGAAGGACTTCCACGACCTGCTGGCGTTCCTGGGCACGTTGCGGCCCTTCGAAGCCGGCACGGGAGATTCGGCGCGGGGCCGCACGTTGTTTTTCGACGCGGCAGGTCGTGCGGCGTGCGCGAGGTGCCATCGCGTAAAAAACGAGGGTGGAGAAGTCGGTCCCGAGCTCACCCAAGTCGTTGGCATTCGCTCGCCCCAGTTCATCCTGGAGTCGATCCTGGACGTGAACAAGCACATCGCGAGCGGATTCGAAACCATGCAGATCAAGACTAGCAGCGGCCGGACTGTGGAGGGAGTGATCGTCCGCTCGACCGCCGCATCCGTCTCGCTGGGAACCTCCGACGGCAAGATCATGGAGGTCCCGACGGCCGACATCGTGCAGCGGCAGAAGCTGAGCACCTCGCTCATGCCCGACAGCCTCGGGAAGAAGCTGAGTCCCAAGGAGCTTGCCGACCTCATGGCTTACCTGGAAACCTTGCGATGACCGCGAGCCCGGCCCGCGACCCATCCAGCAATCGCGAGCTCTCTTTCCAGCAGCCCGGTACCGGGAGCGATCCTCCGGTCCCGCTCTCGGGTCGGGCAGAGGAAACAGGGGAGCCGCGCGTCTTTCTCTGGACGGTCCTCACGCTGCTCGCGGTGTATGCCAGCCTGCGGTTCGTGGTCCCTTGGATCTCGCTGTGGCTCGGCACCAGCCAGATCCCCGTTCCGGTCCCCCGTTTCGCGATCGGGCTGTACATGCTGTGCGCGGTGATCGGCGCGCTGGTGTACGTCAACAGCGACGCGCGCCGCTGGCGCCTGTTCCTGGGACCGGTCGTGCGGCTCTTCGCGCTCCCCCGGGAGCGTATCCGCTGGCCTCAGGCGGTGGTCTTCGGAGCGATTCCTCTCGTCATCGGCGCGCTGGCGTGGAACCGCGTGATGCCGAGCAGTCAACCGCCGGCACAGCTGCGGATGCAGCATCCAACCATGCCGCAGAAGTACGTCTCCCTGGAGAACCCGTTCCGGAAACTGCCCGAGGCCGAGCGGCAGAAGGCGGAAGCGGAAGGCGTAATCCTGTATCAGAAGAATTGCCGGCCGTGTCACGGTACCAGCGCCGACGGCAACGGCCCGCTCGCGCGAGGACTCCGGCTCCGTCCGGTCAACTTCACGGATCCGGGAACGATCGCGACCGTGGTGGAGCCCTATGTGTTCTGGCGCGTCAAGGAAGGCGGCATCGGATTGCCGGCGATCGGCACGCCGTGGGAATCGGCCATGCCGGCGTGGTCGGATCTCACCGACGACGAGATCTGGAAGGTCGTGATGGCAACGTACGCGCTGGCCGGAAAAGAGCCGCGGAAGCCGGAGGGGGCGTCTCCGTGAGGGCCATCGTGATCGCCGCCGGCATCTCCCTGCTCGGGCTCTCCCCCACCCGCGCGCAATGGCTGGAGCTCAGGGTGCCGGCGCGGCCGAAGGTCGATTCGGCAGCGGTGGCCAGAGGAAAAGTGATCTACCAGGACAAATGTGCGTCGTGCCACGGAGACCAGGGCGACGGCAACGGGCCGGTCGCCCCCTATCTCTGGCCCCGCCCCCGCGACCTGACCGCGGCGAGCTACATGCTCCGCACCACGGCGAGCGGGGAGCTACCGACCGACGAAGATCTGTTCCGCACCATCACGCTGGGCATGATGGGGACCGGCATGCCGGCATGGGGACAGGCGTTGAGCGTCGAGCAGCGCTGGCAGGTCATCTTCTACATCAAGACCTTCGCCGCCGATCTGTTCGACAACCCGGCCATGGATCCTTACCAGCACATGGTCAAGCGCGCCAAGGCTCCGCGTGGCAGTAAGAGCGAGATGATCGCGGAGGGGCGAAAGTGGTATGAAAAGGCCAAGTGCGCGGAGTGCCATGGCGCGTCGGGCCGGGGGGACGGCGGCAAGGGCGCGGATCTGCGCGACGATCGCGGGTACCCCAGTCGCCCGCTGGACATGTATCTCAAATGGAAGTTCAAGGGCGGTCAGACGGTCGAGGATTTCTACACTCGGCTCACCACCGGACTCGACGGCACGCCCATGCCGTCCTACGCCAAGGACCTGACCGACGACCAACGCTGGCAGCTGGCGCACTACTCCATGTCGCTGCCCGACCTGTCGGCGCAGGAACGCACCACACCGACGGTGCTCGAGGCCCGACCCGGCGGCAACCCGCTGCCCTCGAATGCGGATGATCCCGCCTGGGAAACGGCAGCCGAGTTCCTGCTGCCGCTTACCGGACAGGCGACGTTCCGGCCGCGCTGGCAGATACCCTCGGTGACGGACCTGTCGGTCCGCGCGTTGTTCAACGATCGAGAGCTGGCGTTGCGGCTGTCGTGGGACGACACCCGCCCGGACACGTTGCCGGGCGACTCCGCACAGGCCGCGGCCGATGGATGGCGCTCCGACAGCATGTTTCCGGTGATCTTCGCCGACAGCGGCCGGGTTCGGAACCGGTATCCCGATGCCGCGGAAACCATGCTGCCCGCCAAGCTTGGCCAAGCCGGGCCTTTGCCTCATTTCGTGTACGGCAGTCCGAGCGACCCGGTTGATCTCTGGCGTTGGAGCGCGGAGCACGGCGCGGTGTCTCACCTCCGCGCGACGGGGGCCGATGGCCCACCGAAGACGCAGGACTCGGTGGAGCAGCATGTCCATGACGCCAGCCAATGGAAAGACGGACGGTGGACGGTGGTGATTCGCGTTCCCCTGGGGAGTGAGGCAGCCGCGGACGGGCATACCCATGATGCAGGAGTGGTCTATTCCGAGACCGGCCAGTTCATTCCGGTGGCGTTTCACGTCTGGGATGGTGGCAACAGCGAGACCGGCCTTCGCATGGCGCTCTCGTCGTGGTACTACGTCAAGGTGGGGCCGCCGGCGTCACCCGTCAGGTACCTCTTGGTCCTGCTGGCGCTCGGCGGTGCGATCGTCGCGGAATATGGAATGGTGCGGTGGACCCGGAAACGCGGGGCGCGGGGAGAGCTGGTGGAGTACGGAGTTCGGCCGGACGAGGTGAAGTCGTAGCACGGGCGGTGGACATGGTGAACTGCTGGTCATCACCCGTTGTTGGCACGGGCGGGCTCGCCTCAGACCTGTCGCTCGTCTTCGATCCGGTACTCCCGGTCGCACCGCGCGCAGCGCGCCAGCGACGCGGCGATATCCAGTGACTGGACGAAGTGCTCCCTGGGGCAGACGCCGTAGTACGAAGGCTCCTCCATGCGGACTCCCGGCCGCACCACCTGGAAGGCCGCACTTGCGAAGTTGCGCCCATTCCTGCATGGGAAAATCGTATCGCGGGGGAAGGCAATTGTCGAATGCGGTGGGCGGGCCACCACGTCTGCCCGGCGCCGATTATAGTTCCCCGCCATGCCGGCCTCCCGTATTCGGCTCTTCACAGCATTTGCCGCGGTCTACACCATCTGGGGCTCTACCTATCTCGCGATCCGCTTCGCCATCGAGACCGTACCGCCGTTCTTGATGGCGGGCGTCCGGTTCGTGATCGCCGGCGCGGTCCTCTGGATCTGGGCGCGGCTGCGCGGCGCACCGAGGCCGTCGCTCGCCAACTGGGGCGCGGCTGCGGTGGTGGGCGGCTTGATGCTGATCGGCGGGAATGGATCGGTGGTCTGGGCCGAGCAGCGGGTCCCATCGGGTCTCGCCGCGCTCTTCAGCCTGACACCGTTCTGGATGGTGCTTTTCGATTGGGCGCGTCCCGGTGGAAGGCGCCCCCGTGCCGCCATCATCGCGGGCCTGCTCTGCGGATTCTTCGGCCTCCTGCTCCTGGTCGGCCCCGTGGACCTCCTGCATGGCCGGATGGCCATCGACCCGCTCGGGGCCGCTGTGCTCGCGCTCGGCTCGCTCGCGTGGGCTGCGGGATCGATTTACACCATACGCGGGGCACGGCTCCCGGGGTCCTGGATCCTGGCCACGGGCATGCAGATGGCGATCGGCGGCGCGCTGCTGCTGGTGCTCGCCGGCATGACCCACGAATACAGCCACTTCAACGCCTCGGCGGTCACCCCCAAGTCCTGGATTGCGGTCGCCTATCTGATCGTCTTTGGCGCCATCATCGGGTATGGCGCGTACGTGTATCTGCTCCGGCACACCACGCCCTCCCGTGCGTCCACGTATGCCTACGTCAATCCGGTGATCGCGGTGTTGTTGGGCTGGATCTTCGCGGGAGAGTCCTTGAACGCGCGGGTGATGCTCGCCGCGGTGGCGATCGTGGCGGCGGTGGCGCTCATCATCACCCATCGCGCTCCCCTCAGCGCGGCGACGGCGTCAGGCCAGGAGGGTGAGCCGCCGCTGGAGGAGCCTTCAGTTGTGACGTGAGTGGCTCTTGCGATGCGCCACGGCAAGCGCGGGGTGCATCACGGCCGGCCGAGGTCCTTCCGAAAGCACCGGAGCTGCGCGGTTTCGATGAGCCCAGGGCGCGATGCGCTGCGGCGCTGACTTCGTTGTCGATCGTTGTATCGGAGCCAAACTCCCGGCAGCCTTGCCCGACCGCCCACTTTTCTGCGGCGTCCACGAGTGCGCGCCCGATGCCGTAGCGCCGCGCTTCCGGTACGACATACCAGCCTTCGAGATAGCCCACCCGGTCGGTGGCACAATCCTCGGCATAGTTACGGATCGACAGCTCGGCAAAACCCACGGCCTCACCCGAATCATCGAAGGCGAGCAGCACCGCGAGTGGCTCGCGCGACCGCCCGGCGAAGAATTGCGCGATCTCGTCACGGTGCTCGGTCTCCGAGCCATCGGGCCAGAGGGCGCACCGCATGCGGAGCCATGCGTCTGCATCGATGGTCGTCGCAGGGTGAATCTCGATCATGCCGCGAGGCCTCCCATCAGCCGGCGCGCTCGTGAGGCGTCGAATCTGCATGCGGGCTGGCCTACCACCAACCATTTGTCCGCTGGCTCTCAGTCGTTCCGGTGCCGATACCATTCCCGGCCGGCGCCCAGGATGAATCCGACCGCCAGGCCCGCAGGGGCGGCGATGAAGACGGCTGCCGCGGCTAATCCTCCGGCCAATACTCGAGCAGTCGATTCCAGCAGTATGGCTCCTATGTAGGGAATCGCGAACGCGATGCCACCGATCGATTCTCCCTAGCGAGTCAATCCTCTCTGCGCCAGCACCGTCCCAACCAGCAAGATGGCCGCATCCAGATAGATGAGTCCCAGGTGACCCATGGTAGCGATGCCGTACACGTAGTGGAGCGGTAACGCGATCCCCACTCCGATCACCGGCGCGAAGAACGCCGTCCACAAAGCCCAGCGTTGGCCGGTGCGAATCCCTTGCCAGGCCAGCGCGATCACCGCTACGCCGAGGGCGATGATGAAGGCCGCGACGGCCACCTGCAAGTGACTGATGTAGTTGTAGAGATTGGGATTGAAAGCCCGGATTTGCTCCGGTGTGCCACCCACGTGCTCGGGGGTGAGCCCCAGCTCGATGAAGCCGGTGAAGTTGCGGACCAGGAACATCAGGCCGTAGCCGACGAGGCCGACGCCTGCTACGGTGACGAGGTTGGCGCCGAGCTGCGAGGAGGAGGCGGCGGACGTCTGACTGGATGGAGCGGAGGTTGGGGCGGACATGAGTAGGCTCCTTAGGGATGTGTGGGCTGCGGTCCCTAAGATGAGCCTCTGGCGGAGGGCCCGGAAGACCACTTCACCGTGTTGCTCGCCGTAGCCCAAGCGCCGACCCAGCGCCATTATTCGATCCGAGATGCCTTTCCCGCCCTCCTCGCTCCCCTCGAGTCTCGCCGACCGTTACACCCTCGAGCGCGAGCTGGGCCGCGGCGGCATGGCCACCGTCTACCTGGCCGTGGACCGGAAATACGGCAGACGGGTGGCGATCAAGTTTCTCAATCCCGAGGTGGCCGCTTCCATTGGCGCGGATCGGTTTCTGCGCGAGATCCGGATCGCCGCGCGCCTCGCTCACCCCCACATCCTTCCCCTGATCGATTCGGGCGACTCCGCCGGCAGCCTCTACTTCGTGATGCCGCACGTTCCCGACGGCTCGCTGCGGCAGCGCCTGGTCCGGGAGAAGCGTCTCACCATTGCCGACGCAGTCCGGATCGCGCGGGAAGTGGGCGGCGCGCTCGATTACGCCAACCGGCAGGGATTCGTGCACCGCGACGTGAAGCCCGAAAACATTCTCTTCGCCGACGGACTGGCCGTGCTGGCCGACTTCGGCATCGCTCGCGCTATCAATGCCGCCGGCACCGAGGTGGTGACCGAGGTAGGACTGGCCCTGGGTACCCCCGATTACATGAGTCCCGAACAGGCGAGCGGCGCGCAGAGCTTGAGCGGACGGAGCGATATCTACAGCCTGGCGTGCGTGGTCTACGAAATGCTGACCGGCTCGCCACCGTTCGAGGGTCCCAACGCTCAGTCCATCATGGCGAAGCAGGTCACCCAAGCCGCCGAACCGTTGCGCACGCGCCGGCCGGAGTTGTCGGGGACGCTGGAGCAGACCTTGGCACGCGCGCTCGCCAAGGATCCGGCGGCGCGCTTCGCCACGGTAGCCGAGTTCGTCGCGGCGCTCGAAGGAGTCGGGGCGACCCTGCCGGCCCCGCCCGGCCCGCCCGGCCTTCGCGGCATCGCGGTCCTTCCCTTCGTCAATGCGAGTCCCGACCCGGAAAACGAATACCTGAGCGACGGGATCACCGACGAGCTAATCGACGCACTCGCCAAGGTGGACGGATTACGGGTCGCCTCGCGCACCTCGGTGTTCGCACTCAAGGGCAAGCCGCAGGATGTGCGCGCGATCGGCGCCCTGCTCGGCGTGGACTGGGTGCTGGAAGGCACGGTCCGCCGAGTAGAGGACCGGCTGCGGATCACCGCGCAGCTCACCTCTACCGACGATGGACGGCTGATCTGGTCCGAGCGCTACGACCGGACCCTGGCGGACGTATTCGCAATCCAGGAAGAGCTGGCCCGGACCATCGTCGAAACACTCCGGACGACCTCGTTCGCGTCACTCTCCACTCCGCTGCGCAAGCGGTATACCGAGAACGTCCGCGCGTATGGACTGTATCTCAAGGGCCGTTTCGCCTGGAACCGGCGCACCCAGCAGGGCATTGCCGAGGCGATCGACTACTTCGGGCAGGCCATCGCGGAAGACCCCCGTTACGCACCGGCCTATGCCGGGCTCGCCGACTCGTACGCCCTCCAGCTGGATTACAAGAGCGTTCCGGTCGAGGAAGGGTTTGCGCGGGCGCGGGAGTCGGCGCGGCAGGCGCTGGCGCTCGATGACTCCCTCGCCGAAGCCCACGCGTCGCTCGCGTGGTCTCTCTTCATCTACCAGTGGGAATGGGAGACCGCGGGCGCCGAGTTCCGCCGCGCGGTCGAGCTGGATCCCCGCTACGCCACGGCACACCAGTGGTATTCGACCTATCTCGCCGCTCTCGGCCGGCACGAGGAATCCATCATCGAGGCGCACGCGGCACTGGAACTGGATGCGGTCTCGGTGTCCGTCCGAAGAAGCGTGGGATGGGCCTACCACTATGCGCACCGCTACGAGCAGGCCCGGCAGTACCTCTCCCGCGCCATCACCATGAATCCCTCGGCAGAAGAGACGTTCCGCTTGTTAGGGTTGGTCCTGGGACAATTGGGCCAATGGTCGGAGTCCGTATCCGTTTTGCGACAGGCGATGCAGCTCTCGGGAAATCAACCCTATTACCGGGCAACGCTAGGCTGGGCGCTGGCCAACGCCGGCGATCGCCCGGCGGCGGAAGCGATCCTCGCCGAGCTCACGCAGGAAAGTCTATCGAGCTACGTATCGCCGGTCGGATTTGCCACGGTGCACATTGGGCTGGGACAACTGGACTTGGCCATCGAGTGGACCGAGCGCGCCCGGGAAGAGCGCCGCGGGTGGCTCTGCTACCTCAACGTGAACCCGATCGTGGATCCGTTGCGTGAGGAGCCTAGGTTCAAGGCTCTCCTGGAGAGAATGAAGCTGGTGTACAAACCATGATTCCCTCCATCCGCGCCCGCCCCGCACTCGGGCGCTTGCTAGCCGCCCTACCGAATGCCGGGGTCGCCGTTGCCTACGCCACGGCGGCCGCTGATCCGGCGCTCCGTGACGGTGCTATGGGTACGGCGCTGTGGCGGGCCGGGGTGCTCGAGTTCTTCGCGATCCACGCCTCCGGCTTCCTCAAGGTCACCTGGATCGTCCCGGCGTGGAGCGCAACCCGGCGGGCGCGCTTGGTGGCCGCGCTCGCGGGCGCCTACAGCGTGGTGCTCGGCGCAGTGTCCGTGGTGGTTGGTTCCGCGTGGCCGCTGGTCACCTTCTGGGCGCTCACCGGGAACCGAGTGCTCGACGCCGCGCTTCGCGACGCCCCGACGGGCAAGGCCATGACGGCCGAGGCGCATGCCTGGGCGGGAAACGTCGTGCTGTTCGTGCTGGTCGCGGCGGCCGCCGGGATAGCCGGGGCCGGACGACTCGCCGTGCTGGTGGCCGGGGCGGTGTACTTCGCCGCCGACGCGGTTTCGGAGCTGGGCGACTGGTGGTGGGTGTACCGGTGGCAGGCTTGGGCCCGCAGGCGCACAGCCAGTACCGCGCGCTCGCGCTAGGCCTCACGCCGCTTCGCTCCTTTGGCGATTGCGAAGGCGAGCTCGCCAGGCGTCCCGGCAACCGACTCGCTCTACACCGAGATGCCCAGCCGGTCGGTGAACGCGTTGTTGAAAATCCCTCCCACGTTGAATCGCCGATAGACCGCCAGCCACTCATCGAACGCCCCGCCGTACAGAGCCTGCACCGCGGCGGAGCTTCGTAGCGTATCCAGGTCCAGGCCCCAATGCGGCCGGCCACCATGCGCGCGCAGGGCCACTTCGTAACGCTTCGCCAGCTCCTCGGCGCCGGTGGAGCCGTAGAGGAAAATCAGCTCGATCATGCAGGTCCTCCTCCCGCTCATCGGGGCGAGCGTCGCCCGGCTTTCCCGCACGAAGCGCAGCGAGAACGGCGAGGTGTTGTAGTGGCCTCCGATATCGCGTGCCTCCTTTGCCACGGCAAAAACCTTTTCGGTCGCCGCCACCGCGTGCTCCACCGGCACGGCGATCTCGACACCGAACGCTCGGACTTTATTGATCGGGCCGAGGTCAAACACCCGGGAACTCAAGTTGACGTACTCCGCATCGACCAGGGACCTGAGACAGGTGTCGAGGAAAGCGGGAATGAGCGTCGGAACACAGTTCATGAGAAACAGCAGCAAGGCGCCATCTCCCTGGGCCGCGGCCAGCAATTCCGTGATGATGTTTCGGTTCTTTTGATGGAGAGTCGGATGCGAGGGCTCGGTTACTTCCTCCCGCGCGGTCACCAGGCACAAGTTGTTCCCCTCCGGACCGTACGGGTTGACCGCGACCTCCCAGTGCCGATACCGGGCCAGCTCGGTTCCCTCCTGGATCTGCCGGCGAACTTCCGCCCAGGGATACGTCTTTCGGGTTTCGCGGAGCCAGTACTTTTCGCGCGCGGACAGGCAGAGCGACGTAACAATCCCCAAGCAGCCGATGCCGACCACCACCGCGTTGAAGACGGCATCGTCCTGAATGAGGGTGACGTCGACCCCATCTTCGGCGCGGGGAAATCGCGCGGGATCCGCGATGCCGCCAGCAGGCTCGATGCGGTAGACCTTGCCGTCGCCCGCAACCAGATCGAGGGACACCACCTGGTCGGCCAGCGGTCCCAGGGTGATTCCCGACCCGTGGGTTCCGGTACTGATTGCTCCGGCGATAGTCTGGCCCGTGTAGCCACCCGCGTTCTGCAGTGCCAGGCCCGCCTTGAGCAGCCGGGCGTTCAGGTCACGAATGGAAATGCCGGCAGCCGTGCGGAACACTCGCTGGGCCTGGCTGGGGACCTTGAGCGTGGCGGGATTCAGGGGAGATGCACCGGTCAAGCATCGGGTATCCACCAGGTAGTCGGATCCATCCGTGATGTCGGAGAAGGAATGTCCCGCGCCTACCGCCTTGACCCGCACGCCGCGGGCTCGCGCTTGCGTCACGATCGCCACGACGTCCTGCACCGTGCGGGGCCGCCAATACAGCAACGGCTCGACCCGCCGGCGATCGATGCAGTCACGCCAGGTGAAGCGTTTCCGGGGCGGCTCGTCCTGGCACGTCGCGGTTTCGGCCGTCTCCATGCCATAGGCTGCCGGTACGTGGCGAACCCCTTCGTACGCTGACGGAACGTGCCGCAGCTCCCCGCCATAGGACGCGGGGACGTGGGTCACGACCTCGGCCAGGAACCGGCTCCGGTCGTGCTGGTAGGCGACTTCGGCCCGCCGCACCAAATCGGGATCGTGCGGGTTCTCGATCAAGGCGCTGACCAACGCGGGGAGGCTGTCAGGATCGGGAGGCAATCGAAGCTCCTACTGGGTAAGCAGTTCTTCGGCGCAAAGGTGCGCCAATGCCATGATGGTCCACTGGGGATTGACTCCTGCGGCCCCCGGAAAGATGCTGCCGTCGCAAACCCGCAGGTTCTGGATCCCCCTGAAGCGGAAGGCTCCATCCACCACGCCGACGGCCGGGTCGTCGCTCATGGCGTTGCCTCCCTGGGGATGGGCACACGAGAGCGACAGGAGGTGCGTTCTATTCCGGCCGAGGTTGGCCAGTTCGTCGTTGACAACCGCGAGGTCGTGCTCGTTACGGACGACGCGGCCGTTACCCAACCGGATCAGCACCTCATCCGCACCTGCCGCAAGCAGCGCCCTCGCGCCCAGCACGGTACTCTCGCGGAGTCGAGCCAGCTCGGACGGCCCAATCGGCAGCCGGATCTCGATGCCGCCGAATCCGGAAGTGATGCTTCCGGCGGCCAGGGTCCCGATCAGCGGCGCCAGGCACATCATCCGATTGTACCGGGCCATGCGGTCACGATGCGCGGCGAACGATCCCGGCGTAACCAGGGCCATGCTGCCGGGAGGCGCGAACCAGGTTTCCAGCAGATATCCCGGCGTGCCTTCGGGAACCTGCACGTGTGACATCTGGACGCTGGTTTCCTGGTGTAGGACCTCGTCCGCGAAGCCGATGACCGGCGAGGTGATATTCCCGGCGAACCGTGCACCGACGGCAAGCGGCGGACGCGAGGTCGCGATGATCGCCTGGAGGTTGGGATCCTCGGCGCGCAGCAGAACGGCGGAGCTCCCGACCGCACCGCAGCTCAGCACGAACTGGCGCGCGCGGACCCGCTCGACGTGACCGTTCGCCAGCCGCACCCGAAAAGCCTCCACGGCCGCGGAATCCCGGGATCGGCGATTTACTTCGATGTTCAGGACGGTCGCCCGTTCGACAATGGCGCAGTGCCCGGTCTGAGTCGCCTGCTTGAGATAAACCTGATAGCTGTTGCGCTTGCGTTCCGAACCGCAACCGTGGTTGCAGAGACCTTCGCTCCGGCACCCGGCCGCGCCCGCGGTTCGCTCGAAGTTCACCGCCAGACGGAAGAACCCCGGCTGGGGACCTTTCGTGATGTCCGGGGCCATTGACGGACCGTACACTCTCTCGAGTCGCTTCCCGGTCGGATTCAATCGGGCCGCGCGCGCGCCGAGGTCCCCGATGTCGAGATCATCGGCCACGGCGGCGTACCCTCTCCAGAGCGACTCGTCCGTCACCGGAAAGCCGTCCCGTCGCCATTCTCTCAGAGTGGCGTCCGGCAGGGCGAAGCATATCCCGTTGTTGATCACACCTCCCCCGCCGACGCACGCCGCCTGGAGGAGAGCGACCGACGGCTCGCCCTGGGTCGCCCGCATAC
>JACQVB010000140.1 GCA_016209985.1 Gemmatimonadota bacterium
CCGCTACGGCGCAAGACACCTCAAGCGCGCGCTGGAAAACCACCTGGTTTTTCCCTTCTCGTCGCTTATAGCCACAGGCCAGATGGAATTTGCGGGAACGTTGAACGTTGGACTGAGAGATCAAAAACTCACATTCTGCAAGCAAGCTGCCGCGCTGGCCGTTGAGACCTAACAAGACCTCTCGTCGGTCTGTGAGAATAAGAATTGTGCACTTATCACGCTTCATTTCGGCATCATGTTCAGAACTTGTCTTTCCCCATGCATCGAAGTAGGATGCCGCCCCCACTACCCCCACTACGACATACTGTAAAAGGTCAGCCGACGACGATATCCTGTTATCGCGCCGCCGACGGCGTCATAAGAAGAACGCTGCCGGCAGTTAAAAAGATGTTAGGCAGCGCCATGGAATCGCGGACAACGCTCTGGCAGCTCCCGAAGGACCCCGTTCCGATTTGACTAGAGGAGGGCACATGAAGAAGAGCGCGAATGCTCGATTCGCCATCAAGAACTGGAATGAACAGCCTTATAGTGGGGGCCAGGACCTGCCAAGACTCACTCGGGCCAGCGTCACGAAGACCTTCACCGGCGATATCGAGGGGGAAGGGCAGGTTGAATACCTAATGATGTACCGCAGCGACGGCTCGGCTACGTTCGTCGGCCTCGAGCGGGTCGTCGGACGAATCGGTGGTAAGACCGGAACTTTTGTGCTCCAACGCGTTGGGGTATTCGAGAGCGGCCAGGCGAATGAGTCCTATTCCGTCGTCCCTGGCTCCGCAACTGGAGAGCTGCGTGGCCTCCAGGGCGATGGGAGTACCGCCGTTGGCCACGGCACCGAGCATCCTTTCACGCTAAGCTATGACTTGGTCTAGCAGTTGCATTACGGCGCTGCTAACCTGCGCAGAGGCCGTGTGAAAACTGGTTGTGCCTGAGCGGTGGGCGCGCGTCCGCGGTGGTGAATACGGCATTCTGGTGGTAACGAGAGGAAAAGTGGTTCGGTGAGGTGCTCGGAGCAGGCGGGACGGTCCGGCAACTGCACGAGCGGTTAAAAACGACGGCGACTGAGCAAAAGCTCCGCGTCTTCTCCCGTCGGACCCTCGGCGTGAGTCTGTCCCGCTGGCTGAAAGGGCTTCACTTCATCGCCTCATCAATCACGGAAACCCGACCATCGGCGAATTGAACGACGCCGAAACCGTAGGACCATATTTCGACCATCCCAGAAGCAGTCGTGGTCCTATTGATACGATCCGGCGGGCCCCAAGAGAAGGGACTGGCCGAGACTTGAAGGCGGTTCCATTCCACAGGCCGATGAAAGCGAATAGTGAACTGCTCCCAGTCTTCAGGATCACCGAGTCAGGCCCGGGTGGGTCTGGGTCACAGCGCACCCAAGCAGTTGTTTCGGCGGGAGATTCAGTCGCTATCAGAGTCCTCCAGAAGCTGCCTTCCTGGGCAAAGGCACAGCCGGCATCGGCCGCAAGAACAATCGGGACGAGAAGAGCCTTCATGGCTGCAATCTGCAGACCATCCCCCACGCACGTTAGACCCAACATCTAGAACCTCTCCCCCCTCCCCTCCCTGATCTGACTCCCCAGCGGCCGGATCCTCGACCACATCACTACGAAGTACACGACGAACCCCACGATCTGCCCGATCGCCGCGACCACGATCACCCACCTCACCACCATCTCGTCCGACCAGTCCCGCGCTACCTCGGCCACTGACCGCGCCGACGTCGTGAGCAACAGGATCCAGTACGCCGACTCGGCCGCCAACGGACGGTAGCGCGTGTCACCCGCCGCCGGCCGCGGGAAGATCCACTGCCCCACACCCAGGATCATGAACATCACGAAGCCGATCAGCAGGATGTGGGTGTGGGCCGAGACCAGGTGCGGGTGAACTCCGCCACCGCCCAGCTCCCGCTCCACGATCATCCACCCGCCCAGCAAGAGCCCGATGACCAGGAACGCGATCGCCGTCTTGATGTAACGCCGCACCAGCGTATGCATCACCTGTCTCCTCAGGAGGGGCCGCCTTCATGAAGTTTTCATGACGGCTTCAGCCCGCGACCCGAATACTGACTCTGAACCGCACCGGGAGCACTCATGGAAGCCTTCCAGGCCGCCCTTGGCATCATCACCATCATCGTCGCGATGTCCCTGCTCATCCGCTACCTGGACGGCGCCAAGTTCTTCGCGCCCGGCACCACCGACCACCTGGCCGGTTCCGCCCAGACCTTCTGCCTCGATACCTGCAAGCTGCCCGGCGGGCGCTGCCCGCTCGAGGGGAAGATGACGGTGGCCGAGTGCCCGCTGTGGCGGTTCGTCGAGTCGAAGATATCGACCGATCTGCGGGTCGATGCGTTTCGCCCGGTAGGAGCAAAGGCACCCGTCGCGACCATGTAGAGGGCAGCAGCGCAGTCTGCGCAGTACTTTTCTATCTCTGCCCACCGCCGGCGGTCAATCAGGTGTTTCCCTGAGACGCACTCTCCAGTCGTTCGGGCGCTGGAGCCTCGCCCGCCTCGGCTGGAAGATCGTCGGTGGCCTGCCCGAGGTCCCCGGCATGGTGGCCGTCGTGGCGCCGCATACCTCCAACTGGGATTTCCTGGTCGGCATCCTCGTCGCCTACACCCTGGGCGTCCCCTGGCGCTGGCGCTTCCGCTTCCTCGCCAAACATTCCCTCTTCGTGGGACCGGTGGGTGCGTTCCTCCGCGCGGTGGGCGGCACGCCAATAGACCGAGCTGCGAAGCACGACTTCGTCTCCCAGATCGCGCGCACCTTCGAGCGGGACGGCCGTTTCCTGCTGGCCGTGACCCCCGAGGGTACCCGGAAACGCGTGGAGTATTGGAAGACCGGGTTCTACTACATAGCACTGGAAGCCAAAGTGCCGATGGTGCCGGTGGCGTTCGACTATGCGACGAAAGAGTGCCGCTTCGGCGAGCCCCTCATGCCTTCAGGCGACCTCAAGGCCGACATCGAGAAACTCCGGCCCTTCTACGAAAGAATACGGCCGAAGAGGCCGGAGTTGTTTGGGGAGATAAGAATTAGAGACTAGCAGTGCGCAGTGCGCAGAGGACGCCCGGCAACACGGAATCTTCTGCGCACTGCATTCTGCGCACTCTATTTTTCTCGAATCACCAGTCTTCGCTCATCCGCGTTGTACGTCACCAGCGCAATCTCGCGATCCGACAGCACCAGCGTCGTGTCGAGTTGCAGTCGTCCCGGCTCGGCCCGCCTGGCCCGCTCGGCCCGCCCGGTTTCTTCCCTCTCGTGCTCCGCCCGCTCCTCGTTCTCGACCTCGCCCGGTGCACCCTGCCGCTCGAAGTCGATGCTGACCCGGTGAGTGCCCGGTGCAAGAGGAAATTCGTGGTACACGTAGATGGGACGATCCTCCCGCGCACCCGAGGCTCGGACCATGGCGTCGGCCTCAAGCGTGTCGTCCAGCTTGACCACCAGCCGATAGGGCAACACCCGCCCTTCGCACACATCGTCCTCCCGCATGTGCGGCGGGAGTTTGGCCAGCTCCTCCGGGGTGCGATGGCGGCACTCCCGCACCCGCTCACCCCTGGTGCGCCAGGCCAGCCGCACGAGAGCCCCGCTGTCCCGTTGCGTGGTGTACGGCAACCGCGAGAGCCATCCGAGTGCTACCAGGCCGCAGAGAGCCAACATGCCGCCGCCGACCACACGAACCGAGCGCGTCATGGGACCTCCTCCGCCGTCACCGGCGGCTCACACTCGTGCATAACGTCGATCGCCGCCTCGGCAGCCGCGCGCTCCAGCGCTTCGATCTCCGAGCGGAACTGCGCCAGAGCGGAAGCCACCAGCTCCGGCTGCCCCTCGGCCACGTGCACCAGCCGTACCCGCCGCCGGTCCACCCGCTCCTGCAGCTCCGCCTCGCGATCATGATGCATCCGCTGCTCCAGCCACTTGGGGCCCTCGCGATTCCAGCAGTCCCGCGGAGGACACGATACCACCAGCACCCCGCCCGCGCCCGATCGCAACAGATACTCGATCACCGAGGTGTGCAGGTTGCCGGCGCAGTTCACCGGCAGCACCGGCACACCGTCGAACATCGGGCGGCCGTGCGCGGCCCCCGCGCTCCGGGTGCATCCGGCGATCACCACGGCCGGCGCCTTTCCGTTCCATTCCGCGGCGAACGCCCGAGCACCGGAAAGCTGATCGCGGCCGGTCCGCCCGGGTGGCCCCACGCCCATCGGCGCGCAGGAGCCGGCACAGATGCCGCAGCTGACACAGAGCGACGGATCCACGTGCGCCACGAACTCACTCTTGGCCGCGAGATCGCTTTCCGGTGCGGCCCCCGCCCGGCCCGGTCGGGCGATCATGCTGATCGCCTCGTAGGGACAGTCCTGATAGCATTGCTCGCACCCGGTGCAGAGCTGCGCGTCCACGAACGACGGCGCCGGCCGGGCTGTCGCGCGGGGTCGGGACCAGATCGGAGTGAGGAGTAATGCGAGTGAAACGGCACCCCCGCCCGCCCATGCCGCCCAGACCGGAACGGCCTTCACCACCGGCAACCAGAACGCATAGAACCAGTCGAACTCGGCCCGCCCCGGGGTCCGGAAGAGGTCTGCCGGCGGAGACATGCCGATGGGCCAGACCACAGATATAAGGAACAGCAAACCGATGGCTCCCCACATGAGACCGCGCGGGGGGAGCAACGCGGGCCGGGCCACCCGGGACACGTGGATCCAGAGCAGGACGCCGAGGCCTATAGGTAACGCTACGTGCACAAAGAGATTCAAAAAGAAGAAGGCGCCGGGAATCGGGCGTTCGCCCACGAACGTGCGGCTGATCGGTTCGGAGAAAATCGGGATCGCATCCAGCAGCCGCGCCCCCTCGCGCGCCAGCACTTCGCCCTGGATGTCCCACACCATTACGTAGCCGGTCCAGCCGCAGACGAAAATCAGGAACAGGAGGATCAGTCCCGCGACCCAGGCCAGCGTCCGCGGTCCCCAGCTTCGTTTCTGAATCAGCAGGCGCAGCGCGTGAATGGCCGCGGCCACCACCGCCGCATCGGAGGCGAACCGGTGCAGTCCTCGGATCCAGCGGCCGACCCATACCTGATCGGTGATCCGCACGACCGAGGCGTAGGGAAGCCCAAGCCGATAGAAGAGCAGCAGGTAGATGCCGGTGACCAGCAGGACGGCGAGCAGCGCCACCACCAGCGTGCCGCTCTGGTAGAGCGGATTCCAGCGCCAGCCGTAGAGCCGATTCATCCACGCGTCGAGGTGCGTGAGTACCCGGCGCGTGGGTGATCGAGAGGTCATTGTCGAGTATCGATCCGGTTCACGGGATATTGATCATATCCGCATGATCAAACCGGATTCCAGTAAGAACGGTTGAAGAATTCTTCAATGAATTTTTGGACAGTTCTCCTTCAGCACTGATTCACCGGTTTTTTAAATGGTTACGGCAATTCTCCCATTGCACTTCCCTGTGATGATGAGAATCGGTCCCCTGCTGCGTCGCGCAGGCGCCGGCTTGCTCCTTGTGGTGTGGGCGAATATCGCCACGGCCAACGTGGCGGTATGTGCTTTTGATATACATCTGCGTGCCGATCATACCGAGGTGATGCCGGCCACGCATCTGAGTCCCCACGGTGATCAGCACAGCACTCCTGCCCTCGGGGCCCGCGGCGAATGCGGCGTGCCCCAGCTCCTGGTCTTGAGCTACGTCGCTCCCCAATCGTTCGAGACGCCCATCGTCTCGGTGGACGTCGCGCGCTTCCTTCCCTCCACGCCGGAACCGCCGGCTTCGCTCAACCCGCATCTCGATCCGCCACCGCCTCGAGCCTAGCCCGATTTCCTGAAAGTTGACTGCCCTGACCGCGCGCGGACCCACCGCGCCGGGTCCGGGCTACGCAGGATAGGCATCGGGGAGGCATCACATGAAACGCTCTTGGCCATGGTTGGCCATAGGCTGGTTCTGGGCCGTACCGCTCGCGGCCCAGGGACTGCGCACCGAGAGCACCGGTCCGACCACGGCCCACATCATGGGCGTGTGCCGGATGCAAGGACAACCGGTGGAAGGCGTGCGGGTCCAGATCATCGACCAGAGCAACGTCGCGGTCACCGACGCGAGGGGGCATTTCTTCCTCGGCCCCGTGCCGGTTGGCCGCTACCTGATCGAGACCCGCCGCATGGGGTTCCGTCCGGTGCGCCGCATGGTCGATCTCACGGCTCCCCGCGACACCATGATCGAGCTCGAGCTGGTTGCCGTGCCGATCACGGTGGACGAGATGGTGGTGGAGGCGATCGCGGAGGAGGGACATCGCACCCACGACCTGGCCGAGCCGCTGCGGGTGCCGCCGGTCGGCACCGGCAACGTCACCACGGTGACCTCTCGGCAGATACGGGAAGTCCACGCGCACGATTCCTGGGATCTGGCGCGGCAGACCACCGGCCTGGAGATCCACGAGCAGGGTCAGGGCCCGGGCATGGCCAGCAACGCCGTGATCCGCGGCTTCAGCTCGGATCATTCCGCCGACCTGGCGGCCGTGGTCGACGGGGTCCCGCTCAACGAGCCGATCAACGGCCACGTGGAAGGCATCGCCGACTGGAACCTGATTCTCCCCGCCGCCATTGCCGACATGCAGGTCGTCAAAGGACCGATCAGCCTGCTCTTCGGGAATTTTGCCGCCGGTGGCGCCGTGAACATCACTACTCGCGCGTCCGCCCGCCGTCCCACGCTGGATGTCGAGGCCGGAAGCTACGGTCAGGTCGGTGGGACCTATACCAACGGGTTCGAGAGCGGTCCCTGGGGCGCCTTTCTCGCGGTGCGCGGTGAGCGGCTCGGCGGCTGGCGTGACAACAGCGGATATCGAACCGGCCACTTCCTCGCCCGGGTCAACCGTCGGCTGTCGGATCGCGTCCTGGCCGATGGCGGCGTGCAGCTCTACAGCACGCGTTGGAGCTCTCCCGGTTATCTGTCGCTCTCGGACTTTGAAAGCGGCCGATTCACCACGGCGGCCGACCCCACCGACGGTGGCGACAAGTGGCGCGCCACCGCCCGCCTGGCCGCGCTGGTCAAGACCGAACAGCTGAGCTGGCAGACCACGCTGTGGGGATACTGGAACCGGTGGCAGCTCTTTCTCAGTCTTCCCGCCACCGGCAGCGAGATGGGCGGGCGCGGAGCTCAGACCGAAGATCGGGAAGTTCGCGATGCCTTCGGCGGGCGGTCGGTGGCGCGCTGGACCAGAGGCGCGCGTGAGTTCACGCTGGGTGTGGAAGGGCAACGCCAGCAGCCGGACTACGGCCGGTACGCCACCGACGGTCGTCTCCGCAACCTCACGCTTCGCCGGTACGAAGCCACCTACGTGAACGGCACCGGCTTCGCCGGTGTCGCGAGCACCTTCGGCCGCCTCCTGCGGCTCGAGGCCGGGCTTCGGGGCGACGTTCTCCAAACGCACAGCGCCGACCGGCTGGCGATCGTGCAGCCGGCCACCACGGCCCACAAGGTGTTGAGTCCCAAGGCGGGGGCGGTGATCTACGTCCGCAGCGACTGGCACCTGTACGCATCCGCGGCGCGAGGTTTCCGCACCGCGCCGGAATTCATTCGGGAACCAATGCTTCACCCGGTCTCCATCTGGTCGTATGAGGTAGGAACACGCTACGCGCGCGCGATGGTGGACGCCTCGATCAGCGCGTTCCGGGTGGAGAGCGATTACGAGCGTCTCTACAACCCGGTGACGCTGCGGATCGAGTCCGACGGGCGGAGCGTGCGGGAAGGAATCGAGTTTCAGGTCGCGTTCCGGCCGACGGCGATGTTGTCGTTCCACGGTCACTGGACGGTGAACAGCAAGGGAACGCTGTTCCTGCCGGAGACTCCCGGCGCGGCGGCGGACACGACCATGTCCGGGCATCAACACGCGCCCGGAATTCCGTCGCTGCGGCAAGACGGCGGGATGGCCGGCGATTCGGGAACGGTACAGCACCACCCGATCGCCACCCTTGCCGGCAGCGTGCCGGGTGTAGCCGACTACATGGGACAGGCCGGCATCATGTTGCGGCCGATCCATTTCATAGAAGCGAACGCCTGGATCACCCTGACCGGCCCGTATGTGCCGCTGGGCGAGCCGGGTATCGAAGTGCCGCGCCACACGCTTTCCAATCTCCAGTTTCGAATCTTCCTCGGACCCAGCACCGAAGTCGCGCTCGGGGTCGACAACATCTTCAACATCCGGGGACCGGAATTCCGGGCCTCGGGGTTCCTGACGCCATGTCAGGCCCGCACGCTGCACCTCGGTGTCACGAGACAGGTCTGAGCCAACCCTTCGCTACGGAGTCGAGCCATGTTTGCGCTTCAGCGCATTCCATTCTGGATGATTGCCCTGGCGGGGATCGTTGCCTGCTCGAATGACCCGACGGGAGCCGAGAATCTGACGATCGATTTCAGCGTGTCCCCGGAACACGCCTATGCCTTGAGCAACCAGGTCACCTTCACGGTTCTGGTGGAGGATGCCGACCGCCGGGTCGTCACCGATTTCGACACCCTGGCCGTGGAGTACCGGGTCATGGGCGCTACCGGCTGGAAGCGGCTGACGCTGCAGCTCCAGACCGGGCTCTACCAGGCGAGCAGGATCTTCACCACCAGCGGGGAACAGGAAGCACGGGTAGTGGGAAGACGGGTCGGGTCGACCGGAATGGCGGTGCTTCACCAGCCGTCGCAATCCGTGCTCCACGTCATGCGCTGGTACACCGACCAGGGCAATTACCGGATCGAGTTCGAGAGCACGCCGGGCGACATCAAGGTGGGCGATGCGCCGGTCCTCAAGTTCTGGATCTGGGGGAAAGCGGATGCCGCGGGCGTCCGGCCGCCGGTCACGGGACTCACCGCCGTGGTGCATTGCCACGAAGACAACGGAATGATGGCGGACCGAGCGCTCATCGAGACCGCTCCGGGGGTCTACGAAACCAATGGCTGGACCTTCCAGACGGCCGGCGGAGCGTCGGCCAACTTGCGCTTCACGGCGGCGGACGGATCGACGGTTCGCGCCAAGGCCGTGCTGACGGTGGCGCCATGAAGCGGGCTATTATCGCCACGCGCTGGCTATCCGCGAGCCTGTTCGCCATGGCACTATGGGCCGGTACCGTCGTTGCACAGACGGGCCGCATAGAAGGAAAGGTCTACGCCGACGACCGTGAGGAGCCCCTGGCCGGGGTGATGGTCGTGGTGAGGCCGAGCAACCGGTCCGGCATCACCGACGCGCACGGAGCGTTCCGGATCACCGGCGTGCCGGCGGGCGAGGGTGTCGTGCTGGCCCGCTACCTCGGGCGCGAGTCACAGCAGGTCAGTGTCACGATGCCGGCGGGCGGGCTGGTCCAGATCGACTTCTCGCTCAAGCAAGCGGTCTTCCGGCTTTCCGACATCGTGGTGAGCGCGTCGCGGGAAGAAGAACGGAAGATGGAAATTCCGGTCGCCATCGGCGTGGTGGATGGGGGAGCGCTCCGCGCCGCGCAGCCGAGCCATCCGGCGGAAATCATGAACCGGATGGCGGGCGTCTGGATCAACGTGACCCAGGGCGAAGGCCACATGGCGGCCATCCGCCAGCCGATCAGCACCGACCCGGTCTATCTCTACCTGGAAGACGGGATCCCGGCGCGCTCCACCGGATTCTTCAATCACAACGCGCTGTACGAGATCAACGTGCCGCAGGCGGACCGGATCGAGGTCACCAAGGGACCGGCCACCGCACTCTACGGCAGCGACGCCATCGGCGGAGTGATCAACGTCTCTACCCGCGCCCCGTCCGCGCGCCCGCAGGTGGGACTGTCATTGGACGGCGGCGCCTACAAGTGGGGCCGGGCGCTCGCCACCGCCAGCAACAGCTGGGGCGGCACCGGCCTCCGGGCCGACGTGAACCTCACCCGGAGCGACGGCTGGCGCCGCGCCACGGATTATGACCGCCAGAGCGGTACGGTCCGCTGGGACCAGCAGGTGGGCACCGGCTCCCGGCTCAAGACGGTCGCCACCGCCTCGCGCATCGACCAGCAGACGGCGGGGTCATCGGCCGTCTCGGTAAGCGATTACCTCAACAATCCGACCATCAACTACACGCCGATCTCGGTCCGCGAGGTGAAGGCGGTGCGGATCTCCACGGCCTTCGAGCAGGAAGGCTCGGCGCACCAGTTCAGCTTCACGCCATACGTCCGGTACGACTGGATGCGGGTGATCCCTAACTGGACGCTGACCTACGATCCGCAGGACTACACCACGCAGAACAAGTCGGTGGGCGCCCTGATCAAGTACCGCCGTGATCTCTCGCTGCTCCGCACCCGGCTGGTGGTGGGCACCGATGTCGATTTCAGTCCCGGCGGGCAGCACGAGAACGTCATCGTTCCGGTGCGGACCGGCAGCGTCTTCACGTCCTACACTGCGGGGCAGCAGACCTACGATTACGACGTGACGTTCAACGGGGTGTCTCCGTACGTGCAGGCCGAACTCTCACCGATTGCCCGACTGCGGATCAATGCCGGCCTCAGGTGGGATCATACCGGCTATGACTACACCAATAATCTGGGCCTGCTCACCACCGGCCGGTGGCGCCGGCCGGCCGATACCACGCTCTCCTATCATCACGTGAGTCCCAAGATCGGGGTCACCTACGAGTTCGCCGAGGGATTCAACGTGTTCGCGTCGGTGCGGCACGGATTCCGGGCGCCGTCGCAGGGCCAGCTCTTCCGGCAGGGATCGGCGGTGAACACGGTGGCGCTCCAGCCGATCAAGGTGAACGACTACGAGGCCGGGATTCGCGGCCGGGTGGCGTCTCGGCTCGACTACGACGTCACGATTTACTCGCTGATCAAGACCAATGACGTCTTGAGCTACGTCCGCACCGACGGCTCGACCGAGCCGGTGAACGCGGGCCGCACGTCCCATCGCGGGATCGAGACCGCTGTCGGAGTGCAGATGGTGCCGGGACTCAGGCTGGACGTCAGCTATTCCTACGCCAAGCATCGCTACGACGAATGGCAGCCGCGGTTCAACGTGGATCTCTCCGGTAACGAGATCCAGAGCGCGCCGCGCCACATCGGGAATGCGGTGATCACCATCGCGCCCGTGCAGCTCAAGGGTGCGCGCCTCTGCTTCGAGGCGTCACGCATCGGCAGCTACTGGATGGATCAGGAGAACACCCACAAGTACTCGGGCCACAACCTGTTCAATCTGCGGGGAAGCACGCCGCTGGTGGCAGGTCTTTCGCTGTCGGGCCGAATCATGAACCTGACAAACAAGCGCTACGCCGAGATGTCGAGCTATACCGTGGCGCGCGGAGAGGAGTTCGCGCCCGGTATGCCGCGCCGGGTCTATCTGACCGTTCAGTACGACTTCCACTGACCGGCACGATGCCTCGTAAGGCGACACTGCTCGCCACCGCCGCGTTTGTCCTCGCGGGGTGGCTGGCGGTGAAGGCGCTGACGGTCGGACGGGCGGGCGAGGCGGGCCGGGCGGGCGAGGCGGTCACGCCGCCCGACGTGCGCCTCGATCTCCTGTTCCTGCGTCTCGGTCTGCTGGCGATCGCGGTGGGCGCCGTCGCCGTGGTCATCCGGGCGAAGGCGCAGCGCGGCGTACCCGCGAAGGGTGCCGAGTCCCTCAACGCGGAGCCGGTGCTGCCCGGGCATGCCGGTGGCGTCAACCTGATGGGCTCGCGCGCCATCGGCAAACTGCTCGCGTCTCCCACGTTTCCCGCGGTCATCCAGGCGTTCAGCCTGGTACTTCTCGCGGCAGCGATCATCGCCGGCTTCATCGGACCGGCGACCGCGAACCAGAACCTCGGCACCGTCCTCATCTGGAGTCTCTGGTGGTCGCCGGTGATGATGCTCAGCCTGGTGCTCTTCGGCAGAGTGTGGTGCTTCGTCTGCCCGCTGGCCGGGCTCACTTCGGTGGTCGAGCGCTTCGGGCTCAGGCGCCGGGCACCGGAGTTCAATGGCACGATGCGCCTTGGGGTCTTCGTGGTGACGCCGCTCGCGTTCTCGGTGGTGGGGTTCATCCTGATGCGCGCGCCGCTCTTCGGGACCAGCCATGCCATCAGTCAGTCGCCGTTGAAGACCAGCTTCTACTTCCTGGTCTGGGTCATGCTGGCCATCGGTGTGAGCCTGCTCTACCAGCGGCGCGCCTGGTGCCGCTACTTCTGTCCGGTGACAGCCGCGATGACGGTCATCTCTAAGCTGGCGCCGGTAGACATCGTGCACGAGCTCACCGCCGGGGTCTCCAACTGCGTCACCAAGGAATACGGCGGCCATTACCTGACCAGCGACAAACGCTGCGTCTATTGCCTGCGGTGCACCCAGGCCTTTCCGCAGAGCGCGGTCCGGGTGCGGCTGCGCACCCCCGGCGCCGCCGTGCTGAGCGACCTCCCGCTGTTCGCCGAAGCCGCTATGGCCATCATTCTCGTGGCCATTTTCCCGATCGGGCACGGACTCAGCCAGATCCCGCCGTTCCGCCGGACCGCGTTCATCGAGGAGTACCGGCTGCCCTATTTTCTGGCCATCGCCGGCAGCCTGATCGTCTATGCGCTGGTGAGCCGGCTCGCCGCGTTCCTAGGTCGGCGGGACTTTCGCGAGCTGTTCGCCAGGTTCGGCCCCGCCTTCGCGCCGATTGGCGTCCTGTTCTCCCTGGGAATGGCGGTGACCAGCGTCATGCGCGGCGCGGGCAACTGGCTCAACGTCGTGGCGCCCGTATTCGGTGGGTACCGGCACTGGACACCGAACTTGGTGGATCCGGCAACGATCTCCGCCTGGCAGCACTGGTCCATGAGCTGGATGACACCGATCGGCACGGTGTGGACGCTCATGATCATCGTGGCGCTGGCGCGCCGGAATAAGCTGCCCGCCGGCGGATGGATGCCGTTCGCGCTGCTTGCCGCTGGATTCGTGGTGGTGGCCCGGCTGCTCCCCATGCCGAACATGGGTTGAATCCCGATCCGCTCAACAATTCTTCAGAAAATCTTTTGTCTCAAATTATCACCCGCGCATGACATTATGGGCATTGAAGCGCGCCACCACAGAGAACGGGACAAGGACTGAAGGAGTCTTCAGAAAATCTTTTGTCTGCAATTATCACATTCTCATGAACATTGTCCGATTCGCAGATGCCCCAGGCCGTTTCGGATCGAACAGGAGGAGGCAATGACAGCTACGGAGCCCAATAAGCAGGAGGAAGCGATCCCGATTGGACAGCGGTTGTATGACCGCTGGTTCCTGCTTCTCGTCGCCGGGATCGTCGTCATGGTCGCGTTCTACACCGGATGGGGAATCTGGGAACTGTTGACCCTCCCCCCCGCACCGCTCCCCTGAGGAGACCCCCACATGAACACCGGTATCCAAGCCCCTCCCGGCATTTGGTGGAAGCCGGCGCACCGCTCGGAGAAGGTCTGGGTGGGCATCGCTTTCGCCTGGTGCATGGTGCTGTTCGCGATGATGCCGCTCTGGCACCTGAAGGGTGAGCAGAATCCCGCGGGACTCCGTTACAAGGTCGATCCGCAGCGCTACATGGAGCGCACCCAGGAATTCATCACTGCCTATCAGGTCGGTGAAGACAACGGGATTCCGGTCGTCGCTCCGCCGCCGGGGAGCGAGGTCTACCTGGTCGGGATGATGTGGCGGTGGACGCCCGTGCTGAAGCTGCAGAAGGGCGCCACCTACAGGCTGCACCTCTCGTCCATGGACGTGAATCACGGATTCAGCCTCTATCCGATCAACGCCAACTTCCAGGTGGTCCCCGGCTACGACTACGGCCTCAAGGTGACACCGACCGAAACCGGCGATCTGCGGATCGTCTGCAACGAGTTCTGCGGCATCGGCCATCACATGATGGTGGGCCGCGTGATCGTGGAGGATTCAGCCGCCGCTCCCGCCGTGCCCGCCGCTCCCGCCAACGGAGGTGCCGAATGACCGGCCTGGCCGAGAAGACTCCCGGCGCGGTGTCGCGCGCGGTATTCCGTATCTGCCCGACGACCGGGCTTAAGGTGAACAGCCAGGCCGACGCACTGATCAAGGCGCACGCGGTCGTGGCGACCGTTTCTCTCCTGGTCGGGGGCATCGCGGCCATCGGGGTGCTGCTCACCCGCTGGCAAGCGGTCCATCTGCTCCCCGCGGAATGGTTCTACCGCATTCTGACTATTCACGGGATGAGCATGCTCATCTTCTTCATCATCTTCTTCGAAATGGCGGTGTTGTACTTCGCCAGCGCGGTGCTGCTCAACAGCCGGGTCGCGACGCCCAAGCTGGGCTGGGCGGCGTTCGGCCTGATGGTGCTGGGCGCGGTGATGACCGAAGTGGAGATGTGGCGCGGCAAGGCCGACGTGCTCTTCACCTCCTATGTGCCATTGCGGGCCAGCCCGGCGTACTACCTGGGCATCATCCTGTTCGCGGTGGGCGCGCTCGTCACCGTGTGCATCTTCTTCGGCACCCTGGTGGTGGCGCGGCGGGAGAAGACCTATCGGGGGTCGGTACCGCTGGTCACCTTCGGCGCCATGACCGCGGCCATCATCGCGGTGATCACGCTGGGCCACGGCGCCGCGATCTATATCCCCACGTTCCTCTGGTCCATCGGCGTCATCGGCAACGTGGACCCCGAGATGTATCGAATGGTGTGGTGGGCGCTGGGTCACTCCTCGCAGCAGATCAACGTGGCCGCCATGGTCTCGATCTGGTACCTGCTGGGCGCGTTGACCGTGGGCGCCGTAGTGCTGAACGAGAAAATCAGCCGCACCGCGTTCGTGCTCTACATTCTGTTTATCTCCATGGCCTCGGCCCACCACCTGCTGGTGGACCCTGGCTTCGGCCCCGCGTGGAAGGTGTGGAACACCAGCTACGCGATGTACCTCGCGGTGCTGGCCAGCATGGTCCACGGGTTCACGGTTCCCGCCGGCATGGAAGTGGGCCAGCGGCTCCGCGGGTTCGGCAAGGGTCTGTTTGAATGGTTGCGGAAGGCGCCATGGGGCGACCCCGGCTTCAGCTCGCTGGTCTTCTCCGTGGTGGTCTTCGGGTTTGTGGGCGGCATCACCGGCGTCACCTTCGGCACCGAGCAGATCAACATCATCGCGCACAACACGCTGCGGATTCCCGGACACTTCCATGCGACGGTGGTCTCCGGTACCGCGATGGCCTTCATGGGACTCACCTACTACGTGATTCCGTTGATCTTCCGCAAACAGGTGGCGTTCTGGCCGCTGGCGAAGATCCAGCCGTATCTCTTCGCCATCGGCATGCTGGTGTTCTCGATGGCGATGACGTTCGCCGGAACCTTCGGCGTGCCCCGGCGGCACTGGGATATCAGCTTCACCGACGCGCCCTTCGACGTGCAGTTCAGTCCGGCGGTGGCACTCCTGATCGGCGTGATGGCCCTGGGAGGGCTGCTGGCCGCCGCCGGTGGTGGGATCTACATCCTGGTGACCGTCTGGTCGGTCTTCTTCGGCAAGCCGCTGGTGGCGGGTGCGGTGACCGGCGTGCCCCAGGGCATCAGCAGCCCGCCCCGGTATCTGCCGGAAACGGTCAAGACCATCGAAGATGAGAATCGGAGCGCCTGGGGCATGGCGCCGGGAACTATGGTGCTGGTGTTCGTGTTCCTCGCGGCCTTCGTCACCTACTACTTCGTCAACTGGAAGCTGTTGGCGGCGCTGTGGCGAATTCACTAGCTCCCAGGCTGCAAACCCGCGAAACGGCGGCGGCGGCAGCCCTCGCCTTCATCGTCGTCGTCACCGTCGCATGGTGGTCGCTGGCGCTGTGGCCGGTGGCCGGCGCAGTACCTCCCTGGCTCGCCACCACGCGGGCCTGGTGTTTCGGATCCCAGCCCAATGGCCTTCCCAGCCCGGTGGGCTGGATGCTGCTGATCGGCGAGCCGATCGCCATGATCATCGCTCTGATGATCATCGCCGGTGATGCCGTGCCGGCGGCCATCCGTGCAATAGCTTCCCATCGCGCGGGCAAGATCACTCTGGTCGCGATCGTGCTCCTCAAGGTTGGCGGCCTGTCGGCCGCCGCCGTGCGGATCGCCCACGTGCAGCAGGCGGAACGGGCCGCGGCCGAGCCCGATCCCAGGACCATGCCACCGGCGGAGCGGCTCGACCGGCTCGCGCCTCCGCTAGCCCTGATCGATCAGCACGGGGATGCCATCTCACTGGCGCGGTTCAGGGGCCGCGCGGTGCTGGTCGCCTTTGCCTACGCTCATTGTGAAACGGTGTGTCCGGTGGTGGTGCGGGAGACGCTTAAGGCGCAGGCAATCCTCAACTCAGGCGGTCGGGCAGGCGGGCAGGCGGGCAGCCTGACCGAAGGACGGCCTGACCTCCAGGCATCCGCCGGCCCGCCCGCCCGCCGGCCCGCCGTCGTTTTCATCACCCTCGACCCCTGGCGTGACACGCCGGGCCGCCTGTCATCCATTGCGGATAGCTGGAAGCTGGGGACCGACGCCTTCGTCGCCAGCGGTGCGGTGCCCGACGTGGAACAGGTGCTCGATTCGTGGAACGTGGCCCGGACCCGCGACCCGGGGACCGGACAGCTCACGCATGCGACACCCGTCTACCTGATCGCGCCCGACGGCCGGGTGGCATACCTGGTATCGCCCTTCGCCGATGCGATCGTCCGTGCGGCACGGGAGCTCGACTCATGATCCTCTCCCAGACCGCCGAACACGCTTTGCGCGCCGTACTGTACCTCGCCCAGCACGAGGAAGAGCTGGTCCGGGTGGGGGATATCGCCGAGGCGCTCCGCATTCCGCGGAATTACCTGTCGAAGATCCTCCACCTGCTGGCCCGCGAAGGGGTCCTGGCATCGACCAGGGGGAAGGCCGGCGGCTTCCGCCTGGCGGTTCCGGCCGCACGGCTGCCGCTCATCTCGGTGCTGGAGCACTTCGACCGGTTCGACGAACGGCGCCAGTGTCTACTCGGCCGCCCGACGTGTAATGATCGCACCGCCTGCGCGGCTCATTCCAAGTGGAAAGGGACCGCGGAGCAGGTCGCCGGATTCTTCCGTGACACCACGGTTTCCGACCTCCTTTATCCCTAAAAGTCGCTTCACGACCATCTCACAGGCCCATCATGGCGCCCCCGGTTCCTTTAAGTTCGCGGCCATCGTCCGCTTCAGGGCTTTGCTAGGGGCTCAAACAGGGGGAGTGGTAGCTATGCGTGTAACGAATTTCGGCGCTTCCGCGCTGTTCGTAGCGCTCGGTCTCACGGCCATTACCCCTTCGGCCGGGATGGCCTCCGCGCCGTACCGCGCCGGGTGCTTATGCGCCGCGGTCGGCGGCTCCGCATCGGTCTCGACATTCCTCCCGTCATGGAACGAGCCTGCGCTTCCCGGGTTGCGCGCATTCCCCGGTCCCGTGCCAGCCGTTCGCTCCAAGCTCTACGTGGCCAACGAGCTGGAAGGAAGCCTGACGGTCATCGACGCCTCGACCAACCAGGCCATTCGTCGCCTGGCCTTCTCCTACAAAGTGCCCAACTCCCCTTACGAGATGGTGTTCACCCCTCGTGGCGTGGTCGTCGCGCCTGATGGCAAGTCCGTCTGGGTGACGGCGCCAATTCCGCAGTCCGACTGCGCGGGCGGCGAAGGCTTGTGTGACGGCCCGGCCATCCCCCCCGGGGCAATGGAAGAGATGGTGGTTATCGATCCCACCGCCGACACCATTCTCGCGCGCATTTCGGTGCCGAGTCTCGACGGCACCGGCGTGCACCTCTCGAGTGTCGTGATCGACAAGGATTCGCGCTTCGCCTACATCGCGGCCAACGGTGCCAGCCAGATCGTACGGGTGGATGTTCAGACCCGGACGCTGGCCGGCCGAGTCGACCTCGGCGCCAACCGCGATCCGCAATCCATCCAGATCTGTGACGACAAGCTGGTGATCGCCAACGGCGCCGGGCAGAGCCTGTCCGTGGTGGAAATGTCCCGCGGTACCGCCGAAGAAGTCCCCCTGGGCGGCGTCGCGATCCAGGCAGTGTGCAGCAACGATGCACGCTTCGTCTATGCTACCGTGTACGACAAGAAAGAAGAGGTCCGCTACGCGTTCGCGACCGGCGCGATCACGCACCTGCCGTTGCCTGCTGAAGCGGTGGGTCCGAGCCAGCTCGCGCTGTCCACCGACAACAAGAAGCTCTACGTACTGGACCAGGGCACGCTGATGGGTCGCGCGCTCAGCGATAAGATGTTCGAGCTGGATCCGCAGACCGGCGCCGCCAAGGCGACCATTACGGTGGGACGCAGCCCGCGCGGCCTGGTGCTGAGCGAGGACGGCAAGCTGGCCTATACCGCCAATCTGTATGACGGCAACATCTCGGTGGTGGATCTCGCCACCCGCAAGGTGGTGGCGTCGGTGGTGACCGGCACTGCTCCCCATGGAATCGGGGTCTGGCAGGCAGGCGCGTTGGTGCAGTAACCTCACCTCTGTCCCCTCTCCCCTTCGCTCCGCTCAGGGCGGCGCCTTACGGGAGAGGGGGACGGCAGAGCAGAGGCAAAGCGTTTTTGAGTAGATCTTCACTTCGTTTTCAACGCGTCACTGCAATCTCTCGTCCCCCCTCTACACGGCAGCCGGCACCTTGGGCTTGTACGGGCACAGCGGATCGCTTTCCAGGTAGTCTCCCGTTGCCGCGTACGCCCGCGCCCGCGAGCCGCCGCAGACCGACGCGAACTCGCACCAGCCGCACTTGCCCCGGAGCTGTCCCAGGTCCCGAAGCTGCATGAACACGGGATGCGATTGATAGAGATCGACGATGCTCGTTTCCCGCACGTTACCGGCGACCACGGGCAGGAAGCCCGAGGGGTAGACCTCACCGGTATGGGACACGAACATCACGCCGTTGCCGTCGCGAATGCCGAATCCCCGCCCGTTGGGCGTGCGCATGATGGCCGCGTCATCCATGCCCTGCCGGCGCATCTGCTTTACCGCCACCCGGCGGTAGTGCATGGCCTCGGTGGTCTTGATCGCGTAGGGGACTCGCAGCGAAAGATCGCAGAGCCAGCGGAAGAGCTTCTCCGATTCAACCGGAGTGATCTCGGTGAGACCCGCCCGTCCCCGCCCCACCGTAATGAGGAAGAAGAGACTCCAGCGGGTGATCCCCAACTCGGTCAGCTGCTCCGCCAGTCCCGGGAGGTCCGCCATGGTCTCCTTGGTCACCAGCGTGTTGATCTGCAGTGGGAAGCCCTCTTCGCGAATCCAGCGGGCGGCGCGCATCGTCTGATCGAAACAACCCCGCACGCCGCGGAACGCATCGTGACGCTCGGCCGTGGCGCCGTCGAAGCTCAGCGAGAACCCATCGACCCCCGCCTGATTCAGGGCCTGGATCGCTTCCCGCGTAATCAAGGGCGTGCCGCTGGGCGCCAAGGATACCCCGAAACCCAGCTGCCGCGCCTCGAGAATGAGTGGCAACAGATCGCGCCGCTTGAACGGGTCCCCTCCGGTAAAGACGAAGTGCGGGAGGGGCGCTCCGAACGCCACCGCGTCGCGCAGCATGGCGCGCCCCTGCTCCTCGGTCAGCTCGAGGGGACTCCGGCGGGGTATCGCTTCGGCCCGGCAATGGCGGCACGCGAGGTCGCATGCCCGGGTCATTTCCCAATAGATCAGCATGGGCGCCCGGGCGAATACGAACGAGTGATCTTCCAGCGGCTGCGTTGCGGTCAACATCTGTTTCCTCAATCGAAATGACGTCTCATATACGCCATTGCCGAGGCAATTCGGGGTGAAGCAATTATGGATATTTCTTCATTAATGGCCTGCGGCGGGCGCCTGCTCCGGGGCCGGCAGTTTGCGCGCCGCCGCGACATCGGCAGGTGTCACGTCATGCCCGGCGTTTTTCCACTGGCTGTAGATGTAGGTCAGAGCACTGGCGACGTCCGGGTCCTCGAGCCGCAATGCCGGCATGACATTGTTGAACTTCGCCCCGTTCACCGTCACCTCACCCGAGAGCCCGTGCAACACGACCCCGATGGCGCGCTGCTTGTCGGCGTTCAGGAAATCCGAGCCGGCGAGCGGCGGGAACACGTTGGCCAATCCCTGCCCCTCCGCCTGGTGGCAGGCCGCGCAGTTCTGCTGGAAGACCCTGCGGCCGGCCTCGACCCGCTGCTGTTTCGTCTGCGCCGGGGGAGCCGCGCGCCGGGGCGTCGCGACGACCTGCACGGCGCCGCCTTCCGGCTGGTAGACGTGCTCCATGAGCTTGCCGGAGTAGATCGCAACGTTGGTCGGGCCATCCGCCTTGATCTGCGCCAGCGCACCCTTGTTGAAGGCGCGGAAAATCGAGTGGTCCACCAGCAGATAAGTCCCCGGGACGTCCAGCTTGAACTCGGCGATCGCCGAGCCACCGGCGGGGATGAGCGTGGTTTGGAGATTGGTTTCGATATCGAAGCTGCCCTCGGCGTACACCCGGTCGAAGATCTCGCCGATCACGTGGAATGACGACACCAGGTTGGGACCGCCGTTTCCCACGAACAGCCGGATGGTCTCCCCCACATTGCCCTTCATCGCGTGGTCGCCCATCAGCGCGCCTACCGCACCGTTGAAGACCACGTAATCGGCCTGCTCCCGCAGGGCCTTTTCCATACTGAAGCCCTGGTGACCCGTCTCTCCGAACCCGCCTGCTGTATAGAACTCACTCTGCATCACGTAGTACTCACGATCGACCTTGGGCAGCCCGCCTTCGGGCTCTACCAGGATCAGGCCGTACATCCCGTTCGCCACGTGCATCCCCACCGGCGCGGTGGCGCAGTGGTACACGTACAAACCGGGATTCAGCGCCTTGAACGCGAAGACCGAGGTTTGACCCGGCGCCGTCACCGATGCGGCCGCTCCGCCGCCAGGCCCGGTGACGCCATGCAGGTCGATGTTGTGGGGAAACCGGCTCTCGGGGTGATTGCCCAGGTGCATCTCGACGTAATCGCCTACGCGAACCCGGATGAACTTGCCCGGCACCTGGCCACCGAAAGTCCAGAAGGTGTAGTCGACTCCGTCCGCCAGGCGGGTGGTGACTTCCTTGGTCTCGAGATGCACGATGACTTTGGTCGGGTGATCGCGGGTGATGGGCGGGGGAACGTTAGGCGCGTCGGTCAGAACCGCCGTCTCTTCGCCTTGAATTTCAGGCCCGGCCTGTGCAAAACAGAGTGCGGGCAGCGAAAATATGCAGAGCGCTAAAACGAAACGTGCTGGCATCGTATCCTCACTAGAGTTGTACCGTTGCAAACCTTCAACCCCTTGTAACCACTCTAAGCGCTAGTACGACAGCGTGACCGAGCCATACGCGAATTCTATCGGTCGCGCGGCGCCGGTCTGTCGAATGAATCCTCCCGGCCAACACCGGCTATACCCCGTCGTAATCGAAACGTGCGGGCCGGCGCGATAGGTCGCCAGGAGATCCAGCTCGGTGCCGACCGCCCTACTCACCGCGGTGCCCGGCGCCCGTTCCACGCTTCCCGACGCGTTGTAGAGCGCGTCGCCGGCGCTGGCCCGGGTGAACCGTGAGACCGTCCCATCGATCGTGAGCGTGGGCGCCGGCTTCAGCGCCACACCCGCGTTGGGCGCCACGACATTCTGCCGGCCCACTACGTCGATGAAACCGAGAAAGGCGTGGCCGAGCGGGAAAAGCTGGTTGAAGGTCCCAACGTTGCCACCCGGCGCCGCATCCCCGCCGGCGTAGTCGAGTCCCGCATGAAAGCGCGGTGCACCCGGCACTCCTTTGGGCAGATACGCCAGATCGGCCGCGAACATTCCAGCCGCGATGTTGCCTGCGCCCAGTGTGCCAAGTTGATAGGCGGCCTCGAGATCGTATTCGACGTGGCCGCCCGCCCGGTTACCAAAGAGACGCGCGCCCAAGGTGTGGCGGTTTTCTCTTCCAGTGGTCCCGTTGACCGTCGCGGCCGCGCGACGAAACCCGAACCAGTAGAGATCCAGCGCCGGAATCACTCCCGGCTTTTTCTGGACGTAGAGGCCATAGAGATCGACGTCGCCGTCCCACCGGTTGAAATCCGATTTGAGGATGCGAACCGGGTGGGTGAAGAACCCGTCGAGGGTCCAGCGCGTGTCGCTGAGCGTCAACCGGACTCCCTCGAAGGAGCGGAGGGTATTGCTCCAGTCGAGGGGGCTCACCAGCCGCTGTCTTCCGAACAACAGCTCCTGCCGGCCGACCCGAGCCGCGAGCGGGCGGGCTTTGCCCTCCAGCGAAAACTCGACGTAACCCTGCTGCAGGTCGGCGTCGTCGGCGTCGGAGGTACGCCGCCCGCCGGGGAGGTTGCGGTCGGTGAGCGCGGCACCCTTCCCCTGCACGAAGAGCCGCAGATGACGGCCGGCGTGCAGATCGGCGCTGGCCAGCAGGCGACCGAGCACGAACGCGTCGTTGGGATCGGCGGGAGCGCCGAAGCCGAAGTTCCGCCAACCTTCTCCCCGCACCCGCACCTGCCCGCCGAGCGCGAGCCAGACCGAACCGTTGCCGTTCAGTTCGATGTGTTTGAGCGGGGGCCGGGCCGGGGCGGGTTGCTGTGCTTGGAGGGGCGCGGCCAGCGCGAGGGCAGCCAGCACACGCGCTAGGAAGGGTTTCATGACCCGTGAATCAACAATCTTCATCATGATGATATGATCAAAATCGGGATTATGAAAACTTTCGGAAGGATTTTCATCGGGGAGACTTCAGCTGATCCGGCGGCTGAGAGCGGAAATGCCTTCGGGGCCCAGGATGGACCGCGCCACCGGGAAAAGGACCTCATTCTCCCGGGCGATGTGCTCCCGCAGCAGCTCCACGATCTCGAGCGAGAGGCGGGCGATCTGGGTGTCCGGCGCCGGGCGTTCGAGTGCGGCTCGCAGCTCGGTCTCCAGCGCCCACAGCCGGCGGTGCTCGTCCTCGAAAATCATGGTGGGGGCGTCGTCCACTAGCAGCGGGAAGAGCGCCTCCTCTTCCTTCTCGTTGTGATCCTTGACCGTGGTGGTCAGCACCTCGAGCACCGAACGGACCGTGTCCCGGTCGTCCGCGGTGGCCGACTGGTGTGCCAACGCCTGAGCCGCATGCTCCAGCCGCAAGAGAGCCTCGAGGGCCTCCTGGTGTTCCGCTTCCAGCACCCGGAAGGGATCCCGGCTCACGGCGTCACCACCCACCGCACGCCGCGGCCCTGCCGGAGATTGTCGAGCCCCGCGTTGATCTCTTCGAGCGGCACGGTCCCGCTCACTACCGGGTCCAGTCGCAGAATGCCGGTGCGAACCAGTTCGATGATTTCGGGATAATCCTTGCCGCCGCAGCCCAGGCTGCCTACCACCTCGAGCTCGTGATACATGATCTTGGCCACCGAGAGGGGCGCAACCTCGCTGGAGTACCCGATGACGCAGAGCCGGCCGCCCTTTCTCAACAATCCGAGCGCCAGCTCCAGCGTCTTGGGAGTGCCCACGGCCTCGAAGGCGACGTCCACCCCGCCGCCGGTGAGTTGGCGCACGGCTTTGTCCACCCGCGCCATGACGCCGGGATTGAAGACCTGCAGCGCGCCGAGATCGCTGGCGATCGCGAGCCGCGCTTCGTTGAGGTCGATGGCGATGACGGTGGCTCCCGCCGCCACCGCGCACTGTACTACGTTGAGGCCGACACCACCGCAGCCCACCACCGCCACCGTGTCGCCCAGGGAGACCTTTCCCCGGTGTTTGACCGCGTGATAGGGCGTGGACAGCGCATCGGCGATGACACAGGCGGATTCCAGCGGGAGGTCATCCGGCAGCAGGAAGATCTCACCTGCCGGCACTACCACATACTCGGCGTAGGCGCCGTCCACGTTGTTGCCCAGCATCCGCAGGTTTTCGCAGAGATTGGCGCGTCCCTCACGGCAGTAGCGGCAGCGGCCGCACGACAGCACCGCCGGTATCAAGACCCGATCGCCTTCCTTGCGACCGTTCGGGCCCGGGCCAGTTTTCGCGACTATGCCCGCGGCCTCGTGGCCCAGCACCATCGGGGGCGCCTTGAACGTGGGTACCCCGTGATCGATGTAATGCAGATCGGTGTGACAGAGCCCGCATCCCGCCACCCGGACCAGCACCTCGCCGGCGCCGGGAGTCGGGGTGGGCACCTCGGTGACGTCGAGGGGCTGATGGGGCCCCCGAAAAACGGCCGCTTTCATGGCCTCACCCCTGTCCCCTCTCCCACACGGGAGAAGGGGACGAGAGAGCGAAACTGAAGTGTTGAGGTGCCAGCCTGTGACATCTTTTTTTAGCTCCGAATCGCGGGAAAATGGTGGCGAAGGTTTCCGCTGGCTGGAAACTGGTACGCGGACGCAGGTTGCTCGGCCTGAAGTTCAGACGTCAACGTCCGATTGGTCGCTTTGTGGCCGATTTTTATTGCCATGAGCTGAGGCTCATCCTCGAGGTCGAAGGTGGAATTCATGACAACCCCGATCGGTTAGCAGCGGACCAAGAGCGCACGACCATCCTTGAAGGCCTCGGATTCCGGGTCGTCAGAATTCAGAACGTGAACGCCACTGCCGATCATCTTCGACGCCTTATCGCCACTCTCCCGTCCCCCTCTCCCGTCAGGGAGAGGGGACAGGGGTGAGGGCCAGTTTTCGCAGGCGCCGCTGCCCCAGCACCGCCGCCCCCACCGCGGCCACGAACTGCACCAGATCGCCGGGGGGGACGTTCACCGGCTTGCCCAGCTGCTGACGAACCACCTCGACCATCCGCTCGAACCGCAGAATCCCGCCGATCAGCGTGAACTCGGGTTCCATGCCGACCCGCTTGAGCAGCTGTACCGAGCGCCCGACCAGGGAGACGATGGCGCCGTGCATGATGTCGGCCGGCGCCACTCCCTGGGAGAGCTGGTTGATGACTTCCGACTCGGCGAACACCGCGCATACGCCCGAAATCGGCACCGCTTCTTTCGAAGTGGAAACCAGCGGTCCGATCTCGGTAGTGGAATACCCCATGTAGCGGGCGGTCTTCTCCAGAAACGCTCCGGTACCGGCTGCGCACTTGTCGTTCAGCCGGAACGACTTGACCTTGGCGGCCTCGGTGACCCGCGTGGCCTTCATGGTCTGGCCGCCCACATCGAGGATGGTGCGCGTCCCGGGGAAGAAGAATGCCGCGCCCCGCGCCGCCGCGGTGAGGTCGGTGACCTGGGCATCGGCCATGGGGGCCTGATGGCGGCCAAAACCGGTGTTCACCAGATAGCCGACGTCTTCCGGCTTGAGGCTCGCCTGCTCCAGCGCCTCCGCATACGCGCTCGCCGCCACGTCGGCGAACTTGAAGCCGGTGGGCTTGAGCACTCGCGCGACGATGTGGTCGTTCTCGTCGAGCACGATCACCTTGGTATAGGTGGATCCCAGATCCAGACCGGCGGTGTAGGTCACGCGGCCGACTCCGCGCCGGCCGGCTGGCGGCTGGCCAGGATGTGATCCAGCGCGAAGAGCGCGGCCCCGAGCGCGCCCATAAAGTGGGACTCCTCGCTGACGTTGAGCTTGAGCCCCAGCCGCTCCGATAGCGCCGCGACCATGGCCTGGTTTCTGGCCACGCCCCCGGTGAACGTGACCTGCTCCTCGATTCCCACCCGCCGCAACAAGCCGGCCGACCGCTGGGCGATGGATTGATGCACCCCGAGGAGGATGTCTTCGATCTTCTTCCCCTTGCCGAGCCAGGACAGCACCTCGGATTCCGCGAACACGGTGCAGGTGGTGGTGATCTTCACCGGCCGCTCGCCCCTGAGGGCCGTGGGGCCGAGGTCGGGGAGCGGCAGGCCCAGGGCGCTGGCCGCGGCTCCCAGAAAACGCCCGGTGCCCGCGGCGCACTTGTCGTTCATGCAGAAATCGATGATCTCGCCGGTGGGTGCGACCTTGATGGCCTTGGTGTCCTGCCCGCCCATGTCGATCACCGAGCGGGTGGCCGGGAACATGTGCACCGCCCCGCGCCCGTGGCAGCTGATCTCGGTCACCTGGGTGTTGCCGAAGGTGACCTTGTAGCGGCCGTAGCCCGTGCCCACCACGAATTCCACCTCCTCTTCCTGCAGATTGGCGCTCCCCAGCGCTTCCTCAAACGCCTGCTCGGCCGCGCGGATCACGTTCGCGCCGGTGTCGGTGAGACAGCGGCCCACGATCGCCTTGCCCTCGTCAACGATGACGGCCTTGGTCTGGGTCGAACCCACATCTACGCCTGCGGCGAATGCCACGATTCCTCCAATGCAGCCGTCAGCCAACAGCCACGAGCCATCAGTGTTGCGGCGCCTGGATCCCCGCTCATGGCGACACACTGACGGCTGACGGCTGATGGCTGATGGCTGAAGTTGTTTTCCTCGCAACCAGACCCTCAAAAAAAGCGTCCACCCGGTTCTTGAGCTGCGCCTCGGACACGACCCGCCGGTCCATCATGTCGGACTCGATGAACAGGGTCGGTACGTCGCGCAGCTTCATCAGCGCCCGCCGGTTGTCGGCCAGGCCGGTCGAGACGGTGCGGCAGCTCTTGATGGGATGAAACACCACGCCGTCGGCGTGGTAGTTGTCGATCATATCCGCCAGGATCTGGGTCTGGAAGAACATGCTGTCCATCGCGTCGCGGACGTTGATCAGCAGGCCTTCCGCGAGACTCTCGAGCGGATGGCTGAGGTCGTACTGGTATCCCGCGTTGGTGCCCCCGGACGCGAACCACAGGTAGGTCGAATTGACGAAGGTGCCGCCCCATTCGGTGAACAGCTCGCTGAACCGGCGGAAGATCGGATAACAGGGAACGCCCACGAAGATGAGGCGGTGCCGCTCGTCGGTGAGCGTGCCGATTCGATGATCCGCCTTGAAGGCCAGCTCGTCCGCGAGGTCGTTGAAGTAGCGCGCTCCTTCCGCCGAGCCGCGGAAGCCGTTGGACACGCCGAGGTAAATGGTGCCGTCGGAAAGCGCGTTGAACACCGACGGCTGGCTGCGGTTCAGGTCGAGCACCCGTTTCCACGCCAGGCTCATGTCGTTGGCGTGCTTCATGGTCTCACGCAAGCGGTCGATGTCGAACCGGATGCCGGAGATTTCCTCCAGCCTGGGGATCAGCTCGCGAAGCTGGGAGAGGACATAGCGCCGGTCGTTCTCGAAATCCCGCTGGCCCGGCCAGGTCGGTCCGCCGGCCTGTCGGGAGCCCGGCACGTCCAGTGTGAAGGTCGGAATCCGGTACATCCGTTCCCAGATTTCCGCCCACTTGATGTAGGTGTTGCAGGCGTTGGTGAGGACCGCGATCCGGGGCTTGGGGATCCGCCCCATGGGATGCTCGCCGCCGCGAAGCTGTACCGCGACATCGGCCTTGACGTAGCCGCAGATGTCGGGCGAGTAGCCATAGTCTTCCGCCTGGTTCAGGTACTCGTGCGCCACCCGGCGAACGGCCGCCTGCAGCGAGTTGATCTCGGGAAATACGATGGGGAAGTCGAACACCCGTAGGAGCTCGGCCAGGCTGCCCATCACGAAGACGTAGGCGGCCGGCCGGTTCTGCTCCGCGGCCCGGGTCAGGCCCTCGAACCACTCGCGAAACAGGCGAGCCCCGTCACGGTTTCCGCGTCCGACGATTTCCGACTGGTTCATTGGGCTCCCATTTTCAATCGGGCGGACAGACGGACAGACGGACAGTCGGCCAACTCCGATGCGACCGTCTGACCGTCCGACCGTCCGACCGTCGGCCTAATCAAAGAGCAGACTCTCCACGAATGTCTGCAGCTGGATCTCCATCTGGTCGAAACTGCTCATGCTCTCTTCGAACTCGCCGACGAAGTACGGGATGTTCTCCCGGTCCAGCGCGCGGGTGTATCCCACCTGTTCTTCCAGCCCGGGCTCGCACATCTTGGCCGCGGCAATGATCGCCGCCTCCGCCCCCGACGCGCGGATCCGCTGGAGCAGCATTTCTTCCTTCGGCTTCCGCAGGTCGTGCTGCACCGGGCTGTAGGAAGAGTTCTCCAGATAGGCGGTGGCCAGGCTGAGCAGCGGATCGCCGGCGGTGGGGACGTCGTCCAGCATCCACCGGAGCCCGATCAGGAAGTCGTCGTCCACCACGTAGCACGACTGGCCGATGGTGCGGATCAGATCGAGCGGCGGCTGCTCGCAGAAGCCGCCTTCGAAGACCACGCGGATCCGGTCCTGCTTCTTGGCCGCACGACCGGGTATCTGGGGCAGCACCTGCGCCAGCAGGGCGTTGTGCTCCTCGCGGGGGACCAGCCCGCCCACCGCCAGCAGCGCGTAGGCTTCCTCGGCCGCGAGGAGCCACGGGGTCTCCCGCTTGATCCGGTAGAGCTCGCGGAGCAGCCGGCGGTTTTCGTTGTACACGTCGAGCGAGTGCCGCAGGTCGTGACTGCTCACCGCGTGGCCCACGATCTCCTCGATGGTGCGCTTCAATCGGTCGTACTCGCCGCGCAGGTATTCCGCCGCATGTTTTGAGTTGGCGTTCTGCGGCAGATACAGGATCTGGCAGGGATACGGGAAGTTGCGGCCCCATACGCCCGCCAGGTTGCGGGCCGCGTCGCAGATGGGGTGCGTCACGAAGAGCTCGAGCGGCACCTTCCCGCTCAGCGCCAGCTCCAGCGAGGTCTTCAGAATGGAGCAGAGATAGGAGCCGAAATGCGAGTCCGCTCGGGTCGGCTCGATGGGCGCTCCCCGAATCTTGAACGGCAGCAGGCCGGCCGCGTGCGCGATCTCTTCGGGGAAGTACACCTGGAAATGGCCCACCACCTTGCCGCCCGCTTCCCGCCAGCGCCTCACGGTGGGAAACTCGGTGTCCTCGACCAGCTCGCGGCAGTGATACAGCGCCTGCTCCAGCGGCTGATCCCGCCACTCGGGAAAGGTGAGGGTCGTCATGCCGCTAGTCGCGGGCTAAAGCCCGCGCTCGGCCAAAGGACTGGTCCTGAAGGACGCACGGCCGAGACGCCGCTCATGCCGTCGTGCCGTCGTGCCGTCATTCTCACGTGTGCTTCCATACCGGCCTGCGCTTCTCCATGAACGACATCAGGCCCTCGAGCGCGTCGTCGGTGGCCATCACGTCGTCGAGATACGATTCGCCCGCGTGGCGTAACGCGGCGGCGCGTACCTCGCTGGTGCCCCCGCGCAGCGCCCGCTTGGCCAGTCGCAGCGTGGCGGCGCTCTGCCGCGCAATCCGGCCCGCGATCTCCAGCGCCACGGCGTCGACCTCAGCGTCGTCCACCACCCGGGCGACCAGGCCCGCCGCCGCCGCCTGCCCCGCGTCCATGGAATCGCCGGTGTAGATGAGCTGCGCCACGGCGCTGGGCATGATCTTGTGGCGCAGCAGCACGCACGCGGCCGGCGGGATCACCCCCAGCTTGATCTCCGGCTGGCCGAACGTGGCGCTCTGCCCCGCGACGATCAGGTCCGCCGCCTGCACCAGCTCGAACCCTCCCCCCAGACACTGGCCGCGGACCGCCGCGATCACCGGCACCGGGAACGCATCCAGCGCGGCGATCGTATCCACGAATTCGGGGATCAGCTCGGCGTCGTTCGGGGGGAGGTGCTCGCCGACGTCCGCGCCGGCCGAGAAGTGCTTTCCCTCCGCCATCAGCACGGCGACCCGCAGGCTGCGCTGCGCCGAGAGCGCCTCCAGCTCTTCCCGCAAGTCGGTCAGCAGATGCCGGGTGAGGATATTGAGTGGGGGGTGGTTCAGAACCAGCCGCGCTACCCCGTTCTCCACGGCCGACGCGATCGTGGTGGTTTTCGTCATTCCACCGCTCCCAGTAGTTGTCCGCCGTCCACCGGTATCGTCGCCCCGGTGATGAATGCCGCTTCCTCGGCGCAGAGGAATCGCACCAGAGCCGCGACTTCCTCCGGGTGGCCCGTGCGGCCCAGAGGAGTCCGCGCCACTGCCTTGGCCCGCGCCGCGACCGGCAGTGCGTTGGTCATCGGCGTCTCGATGAAACCGGGCGTGATCACGTTGACGGTGACTCCGTCACGCGCCAGCTCGTGGGCCAGGGTGCGCGCCAGGCCAACCAGTCCCGCCTTGGAAGCGGCATAGTTCGCCTGCCCCAGCCGTCCCCGCGTGCCGTTGATGGATCCGATGAAGATCAAGCGCCCCGAATCAGAACGTCGCAAATGCGGCGCGGCCGCGCGCGCGACGTGGAAGGCGCCGCCGAGATTGACGGCCATCACGTCTTCCCAGTCCTGATCCGACATTTTCCAGCTCATCCGATCGCGCACGATCCCCGCGCCGGAAATCACCCAGTCCAGGCCGCCGCGCTCCTGGACGATGCTGTCCACCGCCCGCTGGATCGCATTGCTGTCCCGCACATCGGTCTCGAGGGTACGGCTCGCCGCGCCGGGCCCGTCGGGGAAGGCGGTATCCAGCGCCGCGACCCAGGCGTGCTCGGCCAGCGCCTGGACCGTGGCGCGGCCGATCCCGCGGCCACCGCCGGTTACGAGCGCGGTGCGCCGCATGCTCCGCAGAACCGGTGCTCGGCCGGAAGGCCGGTCGCCCCGCACGCCACGCAGCTCGTCACCGGCGGTCCCCACTGGAACTCGGACGAGCCGCCTTCGGCCGCGCGCGCGCGCAGCAACGCATAGCGCGCCGGCCGTTTCTCCACGAATGCCCGCATGCCTTCATGCGGCTCCCAGCTCGCGTAGTGCAGCGAGAGCCAGTCCTGCGCATGCCGCACGGTCGAATACCACACGAAATCCTTGAGCGCATTGACCTGCTGCTTGGTGTAGCGGGTACATTCGGAGAAGGAGGCCAACAGGTCGCGGGCGAGCGCGTTCACCCGCTCATCGAGCTTGGTGAGATCGAGCGAATAGCCATCCTGACCGCGTTCGGCCTTCTTCACTTGGTCGGGGGTCGCCTGCTCGATCCACTCCCCGTTATGCCGGACCGACGGCTCGACGTAATTGACCAGGCCCCAGCTCTCAGCCTTCCTCGCAGGGACCACCTTATTAAGGAAGAGTATTTCCCGCGCCCGTTTGTCCCCCACCACGAGGGGCAGCCACTGGGTGGCGCCCCCGCAGGCCACCGATCCCACGTGGGTGCCGACCTGCCGGAGATAGGCATGGTCGGCCATGACGGTGAGGTCGCACGCCAGCTGACTCTCGTTTCCCCCGCCCACCGCCATGCCGTTGATGCGAGCGATGACCGGCTTGCCGGTGTTGAGGATGCTTTCGATGTAGCCGCGGAAGAGCGCCATATACTTCCAGTAGTCGCGCGGCCTTGCGGTGTAGTCGGCCGCGTACTCCTTCACGTCGCCGCCGGTGCAGAAGGCGCGATCTCCCGTGCCGGTCAGCACGATCACGCCCACCCGGTCGTCGAAGGACGCGTCGCGGAAGGCGGCGGCCAGCTCTTCCAGCGCGGACGTGGAATAGGCGTTGTAGGCCTGCGGCCGGTTCAGGGTGATTCGCGCGATCCCCTCCGCCTTGGCGTAGCACACTTCCTGAAAGTCGAACTCGGATGCGTCCCGGGACGCGAAGCGCCGGGGCGCCGCGGTCACTGGCACGTGAGACCTCCTGTGAGATGATCGGCGAATTGTGAGCCCAGCTCTTCGGCGTGCAGCGAGCCCTCGGGCCGGTACCAGCGCGCGATCCAGTTGATCGCGCCGAAGATGGCGAACGCCGCGATCTTGGAGTTGACCCGCCGGAACTCGCCCTGGGCTATGCCCTGCTCGATCAGCGCGCGCACGCCGTTCTCGTAGCGGTCGCGCCGTTGAATCACCTGGGCGGCGTGGGTGGGAGACAGGGCCGTGGTTTCGAACGTGAGCGGGGAGCCCTCGAGCGTTTCGGTCATCACGCGGACGTGCTCCTTGATGACGTAGCGAAGGCGCGCCGCCGAGGAGGCTTCCCGCTGCAGCGCCTGCCCCAGGATTTGTTCCACTTCCTCCAGCGCTTCCCAGTGGCAGGTGTAGAGAATCGTTTCCTTGTCGGGGAAGTAGTGGTACAGGGCGGTTTTCTGGACGCCGAGCCGCGCGGCGATGTCGTCCAGCGTGGTGCCGTGGTAGCCCCGCTCGCGGAAGGCCACGCGCGCGGCGTGGAGGATCTCGCGACTGCGGCGAACGCGCTTCTCCCGGACACGGGCGGAGTGGGACGCGGGCGGCCGACGAAGCGACGACGGCTTCACGAAGCGACCTCCGAATGAATGAACGGACGGTCAAAGATTGAACGCAGGGTAAAATTTCGGTGGGGCTCCATGAAGCAGCTACAAAGCCCGGGTGAAGGCCTCTTCACGCCTGTCGCGAGCGCAGACCGCTGGAGTAGTCGGTCCTCGGGAGCTTACCGGTAGAGGGGAAACGTTGCTGCCAGCGCCGCCAACGCGCCCCGGAGGGGGCATCCGACATCCTGAACGTATGCCTCATCAGCGGCGGGTGCTGGAAGAGACCCAACCGGAGGGTAAGTCCGGTCCAGCAAGCCAGGCCCACTGCCCCAATCGCCTGGAGTCGCTCCTTCCAGGTGGGACGCCCCAGCGCCGCATGGAGCCGCTCCTGGAGGTTGCCAATCCAACGCCGTACTTGCGCCGTCGGCCCGAACAGCCTGCCCGTCAAGAACAGCGGATACGCTTGCCTGAGGTCGCGCGCGATTCGCTCCGCCTTGGCGCGGAGAAACGCGCTCGGGGACTCCCGGAGCTTGAGGTATCCCTCCAGCCATCGCTCCACCGAACGGTGCAGGACCGGTCCCAACCTCCGGAAATCTTCCTGAAAGCAATGTTGTTGGGCAGCCTCGATCTGGCCGGGCGTCATCGAGGGATGGCTGACCATCGCGTAGAACCCGCTACCCCGGCGATAAAACAGTTCGGGATTTTCCGCCACCTCGGGAAGGAGTTTCCCTTCCCGAACGACCTGCTCGTAGAACGGAGTGCCGGGACAAGGGCCGTAAATCAGGAACTGCGTGAGCACCGGGCGCAACGCGAGGAGGCCCGACAGCTCCTCTTCGATGATCTCGGGTGTCTGGTAGGGGAAACCCACGATCATGGACGCCAGGATGGTGATGCCGTGCTCGCGGAACTCGCGGAAGATTTCTTCGACCGGCCGGCCCTTCTGTTTCGCATAGCCGGACCGCGTTCCCTCGTAGCCGATCCACATCCCATCGATCCCCATCTCGAGAATCTCGGTCACTGTGTACTGGCTCAGGGCCTTGATGCTGGCGAAAACGAAAATAGAGAGAGGCTGTCCACCCCGGAGAACACATTCCCGGAACGCCATCGCGCGGCGACGATTGAGCAGAAAATCCTCGTCCAGGATCAGGATGGAGAGCTGGGGATCGACCTGGAGGTAGCGTTCGACCACCTGGTAGAGGTCGGCCCCCGTCGGAAGCAGGCGGATATGCTTGCGCTTGAAGAAATGTGACGTGCAGCAGAAGTCGCATCCGTTGGGACATCCCAGGCCACCGAACACGATCCCGGTCCGCGAGACTTCCCTCCCGAACACCCGGAGGGGGTTGATGATCAGAGGGTGGCGGTAGGGCATCGGGATTTCGCGTGCGCCCAAGAGGCGCCGCATGAAACCGACTCCCTCCTCCCGGCATATGTGGTCGCCGTAGGGGCGAAGCATCTTATCGGGCGCCACCGTCCCGTACCCGCCCAGCACGATCTGGGACTGGGGCGAGTATTTCCGCACCAGCGCGACAGCCTCCTTCATGCGGTGATAAGTAGCCAGGACGAACGAGATACCCACGACCGCGTACCCGCGCTTGAGCTCCCGCACCAGCTCCCGCCGGGAGGGATACTGGAGCACCACGGTGGGGACCTCGAGGTTCTCGGCGATGTATTCCAGCGAGAACTGGATATGGTGAGAACGAGGGCTGAACAGACCTTGGACGCGGGTCACTTGCTCGTGGAGCAGCTCGTACCCGACACTCGGGGAATCACCGTGGCGGACCCCGAGGGGACGGCAGACGCTGGTAAGCAGGACCTGGCGCGTCAACCGGACTGACTACCTCGCACGCTGCAACGCCACGACTTCGGCCTTCGCTGCCTCGGGGAGGGCTTGCGCCTTCGGCACCGTTCGCGCGAACTGGCCGAAATGAATGCACTCCTCCAGCCGGCAGGACCACGCCAGCCTGCCATCCCACACGGTCATGTCGGGGCACCCATCGCACATGTTCTGGCGTCCGTCCGCCAGGACATCCACCGGTGAAATGATCATGATCGACTGGAGGTAGAGCCGGCGGAACAGGAGGCTGGGAGACCGCAGGGCCCGGAGGAGCGTTCGGCGCAGGCCGGCGTCGAACGGCCAGAGCAGGAGCATGGATCTCCCCCACCGCGATACCGCCGGTGCGGCGTAGGCGAGATACCGGCCGGTCCACAGATGGTGCCACACCTGGGCGAGCTCCACCATCTTGCGACCGAGGTACCCGTAGATGCGCTTGCTGGTCCCCAGCCGAACCGACAGGAGCCACTTGAATGAATCGGGCTTCTCCGTGCCGTTGAGATACGCGGCGGGGGCGAAGTCGGGTATGCGTTCCCGGATCTTGGCGACCACATCGGGGGCCGAGATGTCGATCCGTTGGCCGGTCTCGGCGTAGGTGAGCGGGGCCATGTCCACCCTAGTCCCGCCCACGTAGTAGTCGAACTGCTTCGGTTCAGCCGGCTCGCGGTAACAGATGAACACCATCACGTGGACGATGTCGATGTGCTCCTGGGCCCAGGCGACCAGGTCCGGGATGGCATCGAGCGTGTCCTGATACACGGTGGCGTTGAAGGAGCACGTGAGGCCGCCCACGCGCGCGACCATCTCGGCAAAGTGAAGCCGGAGGGCATTGTGTTCCTGTTCCGTCTTGCCCTTCCACTTGGGGCGATGCTGCTTGCTGTCGATGTGGAACGTGAGACCGAAAAGGCCCGCCCGCTTCAGGTCCAGCAGGAGATCCTCCGTCAGGGCGAGGCCGTTGGTGTTGAGAATGGGCTTCCAGCCCCGCTCGGCCACCATCCGCACGATGTCCACCACCTGAGGATGGGTGAGGGGGTCGCCGCCCGCGATGGAAATACCATCGGTCTTGCGGTAGCGAGCGAAGACATCGAGGTCCCGGGCCACTTCATCCAGCGACTTGTGTTGGTTCACATTGGCCCGGTAACACCCTTCACAGGCGAGGTTGCACTTCATCGTCGGTTCAAGCCACGCAATAGCGTTGTCCGGCAGGGTCCACGGCAGTCGGTACAGTTCGCGGTGGTCGAGTGCTACGGTCACGGTATCCGTCTTTTCCCGTTTATGGTGAAACACCAATCGAGTCTTTGAACGCGCGGTACAATTTCAGCGGGATTCCCGGAGGCGCCGGGCGCCCGGGATCCCGATGTCCTCGACAGCATCGTGGCCCGCTCGGGCCGCGGCTGGAAGGTCAGGAACGAATCGCCCGGTCAGCGCTCTCTCTGTCTGCCAACCTTTGAGGCCGAGCATCGCCACGATCCATATCGCGAAAAGGGAGGTACCCCGGTTGGCGAGCGCCATCCACATCACGCTACCGGGCGGCGACAGAGCCCAGCCGATGACGGTAAGTGCCGTGACCAAGAGCCCGAGAGCAAGGACCCAGCGACGACTCAAGACCGTCAGGCCGAGCAGCGCGACAGGAACGTAGAGCGTGGCCACGGCCACTCCCAAAGGCATCTGTACGTCCAACTCGAAGACGGCTGCGACGAGCCCGAAGATCAAGAGGACCGCCAGCCCGCGGGGGAATGTCTGTCGCGCTCCCCTCATCCTCCAGGCCGCAACCGCTCCGAAGACCAGAATCGACGCGCTGCGATTGGCCACCGCCATCCACGGAGCCGCCCCGCTGGGGGAGGAGAGATACCCGATCACGGTGAGGACGGTGGATAGAACCAAGAGCGCCAGCACGGCTCCGGCGGCGCGGACGCGCCAACCCAGCACGATCACCGGAACGTACAGAATCGAGATCGCGACTCCGCGCGGGGTGACGAGGTCCAACGCGAAGACGCCTCCGGCCAGCGCCAGGGCGAACACCAGTGGCCACCAGCGCCCCCGCGCCTGTTGGACCCGCGCCCAGGAGACCGCACGGTTGAGCATCCAGGTATGCCCCGCACGTCAACGCGGCAGGCGGCTCCGTCGCGCCGACGGACCAGCATCCCACCCTAGCGAGCGTGCTTCACTGTCCCGTCGTGCACCGCCCCAGGTACGCGCGCTTCACCTCGATCATGAGGTACGTCGGTCAGGGGGATGGCTTCCCCGCCGAGCATGATGCAGCGCCCCTCGCAGGGCGGCCCGCCCGGGTTGCCCGGATGAAGGGAGCACTCGCTGAGTGCGGCCGCCTCGTTCCCACCCAGGCCCGACAGATGCACCTGAGCCTCCACGCCGTGCACCGGGCAGACCACCCGAAACGAAGCCGAGCTCGGCGCCGCCTGGGCATCACTCTGCTTCATGGCCACGATATTGCCCTCGGTATCGAAGACCTGAGCGGGGGCGGCCCGACTGAGCAGTCTTCCGATCAGGCGGTACACCAGACCGAGAAACACGACAGTCCACGCGGCATATGCGACGTACACGAAGTAACGGGAAATGGGCAGCAGAAAATCCAAGGCCGGCGTCGTGGACAGCTGGTAGGTACACACCGTATACATCCCCAGAGGGAACACGAGCGACCAATACTGGGGATCGTACCGGAGCGGAATTCGCTGTCGCACATGGCGCCAGGCACCGAGGGTCAAGAGCAACGGGATCCACCAGGTGGCGGTCACCCACGAGACCAGCGTCAGGCCCGTGAGGAAGGGGACCAGTTCCTGAAGCAGGCTCCACTCGTGCGCGTGCACGATGAGCGTCGCGCCGGCCAGCGTCGTGATCGCGAGGGCTCCCATGTTGATCCAGTACGCCGGGGTGAGCGCGTCGGCCACGAGCGGGATGAACGTAAAGCGATAGAAGATCAGCGAGATGATCACAACGTAGAGGACGCAGCCGAGCAGGTACATGGCGGCGGCGAACAGGAGTACCACCTCGTCCCACGGCGCCAGAATCGGGGCGGTGAGCGTACCCAAGGCGGACACCGACTGCGTTCCCACCACGGCAATCAGCCAGGTGCCGTTGATGCCGTGGGCCAGGTCGGGGTTGTCGTCTCGAACGGTGATCGCCGTGAGGAAGCTGTAGGTCAGCAGGAACCACAGCATCACCCCGACGCTGCCCAGGACGGCGGCGGCGTAGAGGCCGCCGGTCAGGGTCACGATCTGGCTTCCCAGCATGCAGGTCCCGGCGACGATTCGTAAAGAACGCCGGGCCCCTGGCGTGATCGGTGAGGTCCTCGACGACGCGTCTGAAGTAGAACGCCAGGCGGAGCGCGGTGAGAACGACCAGCACGCTATACGCGGCGACGTTCAGCCACAGCAGTGGGTCCGCCAGCCAGACGATGCCCAGCAGGTGTGCCGAGACGGAGACCACGCCGGTCGCCATGACGAGGGCGAAATAGCCGGGGTACAGGCGGGCCACCGCCTCCCGGAACTCAGGCCCCAGCGGCCCCCTTCGCAGGCTGCTCACGGCACCCCTCGCCGCGCGGCCGCCGTCTGCTTCGGCAACGTCACCAAGCGGTGGACCATGCCGTAGAACGTCGCCAACCAGGCCGCCAGCGCGACGTAGATGAAGACCCGAGGGATCGCCAGCAGGAAGTCGAGGTTCATCGCGCGCGCCATCTCGAACGTGCAGGCGGTGTACATCCCCAGCGGAAAGACTGCGCCCCAGTACAGAGGGTCGTAGGTCAGCGGGAATTTCTTGTACACGTGCCGCCAGAGCGCCAGGATGAAGAGCATCGGGATCCACCAGGTGCCCGTCGCCCAGAAGAAGATGGTGAACCCCTTGAGAAAGGGGAGCAGCGATTGCAGGAACCAGGCGTCCACGGTGTTCTCCACCAGGAGCGACCCGGCGAGCGTGGAGATGGCCATCGCCCCCATGTTGATCCAGTACGGGGGCGAAAGATCGCTCGGGGAGAACTTGAAAAACGTGTATCGATAGAAGATCAGCGAGATCATCCAAATGTACATCATCCCGCCCCAGAGCCACATCGACAGGGCGACGAAATTGATGTGCAGCCGCCGGGGCTGCTCGAAGTGTTGGGCCAGGAGCGCGCTCAGG
>JACQVB010000139.1 GCA_016209985.1 Gemmatimonadota bacterium
TTCCGGCGGTCGAGCCGTTCCAGGGGTTCTTGAGCGCCGCGGCGCGCGACGGCTCGGAGGCGACAGAGGACGAAGCGCCGGAACACCTGAACGTCATGACCGATGGATCGGTGGGATTGTGCCGTCGTGGCAGCGTCGCCGCGGTGGATCCGGTGGGAAACCTCGCCACCGACACGCTGGGCGACCTTTTCGCGCTGGTGCGCGATCGCCATCGAGCCGCGGTCCGCACCATGGCGTCTGGGGCGTGCCCGGAATGTCGATTCTGGGCGGCATGCCTGGGGGGCGCCCGGCTCGACGCGTTTTCCCAAAATGCGCCGCTGGGCAATCCCGGTCCCTGGTGTGAGGCGCGGCGGATCTTTGTCGAGCGCTATCTCGAACCCATCACCGGCGTGGTGTTTCGATGACGCACCCTATCCAGCCGCAACCCGACGGGCACCCCTGGATCAATCCCATCGGTGGGTTCGGCGACATGCTCATGGTTTCCGGCGTGCTGAAACAGCTGGTCGAGCGACAGCCCGGAGCGCGGTTTCACATGGTGCGCCGCAGCACGTACACCGAATTCTTCAGCCAGCATCCCGCGATCGAGTCGATCGGCTTTGCGCCGCGCGGGGCGCCGCTGGCGAGAGTGGATTATTGGTCGATGGAAAAGCTCGGGCCGGGCAATCAGCGTCCCTACCAGATCCTGGCGCGCGGCTTCGGACTGGCGACTCCGATTGAAGAGCGGCTGTACCTGCCGCAGGGGGAGCTGAGGGACCCGCTGCTGCACGATCTGATTCCCTGGGGCCGTGTGAACGTGGTGATCGCGCCCGCGTCGGACTCACCGCGCAAGATGGCGCCCTTTCCGTTTTGGCATGCGCTGACCGACCGCCTTCACGCGGATGGGGCCTTCGTCATGCAGGTCGGCCGGTTCCGCGACGTCCATGTGCGCAACGCGTACCGGCTGACCGGCTTGACCACCCCGGGGCAGCTGGCGGCGCTGTTGCGCCGCTGTGACCTGGTGATCACGGTGGACAATTTCCTGATGCACCTGGCGCATCTGTTGAACCTGCCCGCCATCGTCCTCTGGGGGCCCACCCGGCACGAGATCTACGGCTACCCCGAACAGACCCACTTTCAGGCCCGTCGACCCTGCGGCCTCGAGGGGCTGGAGGAATGTCTGTACAGCAAGGAAAAATCGAGCGCCGACCACCCCTACGGGACCAGGTGTGATCAGCGTCCCCCGTGCACCGAGCTGCTCTCGCTCGCCGAAGTCCATGAAGCGGCCCGGCAGCGCTACTGAGATGGGAGTGACGACATGGGAGCGGTAGTCTCCCTCGAGGAAGCCCGCCGCATCCGGACCGACCTGACGGCCGCGGGGCGGATCGTCGTCGCGACCAACGGCTGCTTCGACCTGCTGCACCGGGGTCACGTCGAGTATCTCGCGCAGGCCCGGGCCCTGGGCGATGTCCTCATGGTCGGAGTGAACAGCGATCGGTCGGTGCGGACGCTCAAGGGTCCCGGGCGACCGGTAGTGACGGAAATCGATCGCGCATCGGTGCTCGCGGCCCTGGCCAGCGTGGACTACGCGGTCGTTTTCGACGCCACCCACCCGAGGCCTTTTCTCGAGGCGGTACAGCCGGAGGTGCTGGTCAAAGGCGGCGATTGGGCCGTCGAGGAGATTTTGGGCCGCGAACAGGTGGAACGGGCGGGTGGGAGGGTGGTGTCGATTCCCTCTGCGTTCCCCGGGGAATCGTCCAGCGCCCTGGTCGAACGAGCGATTGGCGGCCGTGGCACCGGCGCGCCGGAGGGCGAGGATCGGGACCCGGCGCGAACGAGCCTGCGCGATGCGAGCGACGCGCTGCGCAAGGCCGCCCTGCTGCTTCCCGACGCCATCGAGAAGACCGCGCGGATGATCGTCCGGGCCTTGCGCGGCGGCGGGAGGGTGCTGCTCTGCGGCGATGAGGATGGCGCGTTGGTCGCCCAGCACCTGGCGCGGGAGCTTTGCGTGCGGCTTTGCCGCGAGCGATCCACGGTGGTGGCCGTTCCCGTGATCGCCGGCGGCGACAGCCCCGCGGGGGACCGGGGGAACGCGTCCCGCGATGACCTGGCACTCCAGGTGCGTTCGGTCGGACGGATCGGTGACGTGCTGCTGGCGCTCAGCAGCAGTGACATTTCGTTCCAGGTGCTTCGTGCCGTCGAGGCGGCGCGCGAGATGGGACTTTCCACCGCGGGTCTGACGGGGCGGTCCGCCGGGCGCCTCGCCCCGCTGCTCCAGGTGGTGATCGCCGCCCCGGGGAGTTCGCGACAACAGGTGCAGGAAGTGCATCTCGTGGTCGGTCATGTGCTCTGCGCGCTGGTGGAGGCGCTCCACGTGACCCGACGGTCTGTGGCCCAATCCACCGTGGGAGAGAGCGTTCGATGATCGTGGTAACCGGTGGCGCCGGCTTCATCGGGGGCCACCTCATCCGCGCTCTCAACGACCGCGGCATCCACGACATCCTGCTGGTGGATGACGCCACCTGCGACCGCGTTTCCGGCCGGGAAGGGCCCGAGGCCCCGGAGTGGCGCATTGCGGGACAGCTGGGAGTGGAGGAGTTCCGGGCGCGACTGCGTGCCCGCGGTCTCGACCGATCGACCAGCGTCGTATTTCACCAGGGCGCGGTCACCGACACGACGGCGCAGGACGAGGAATGGGTCTTCGACCGGAACTACGAGTGCGCCCGTGAACTCCTGGATGCCGCTCTCGATCGCGGCGTGCGGATGGTCTATGCATCGAGTGCCGCAGTGTACGGGAACGCGCGCCGTTGCCGGGAGGCTAGCCGGTCGGAGCGGCCGCTCAGCCCCTACGCCCGCAGCAAGCTCGCGTTCGACCAGTACGTGCGGGCCAGGATCGGGGTGCACAACGCCCCGGTCATCGGTCTCCGGTACTTCAACGTTTACGGTCCGGGTGAAGAGCGCAAAGGCCGGATGGCCTCGATGGTGAGCCAGACCTACTGGCAGCTGGCGGCTACCGGGGTGGTCGAGCTGTTCGAAGGCTCCGGCGGTCATGACGCGGGTGAGCAGCGACGGGACTTTGTGCACGTCGATGACGTCATTCGGGCGAACCTCCACTTCGGGTTCGGCCCGGCGGTGGCGGGGATTTTCAACCTCGGTACCGGTGTCAGCCGGAGTTTCAACGAAGTCGCCCAGGAATGGATTCGGGTGTTTTCGCGTGGGGAGGTGCGCTACCAGCCGATGCCTGCTCACGTCCGGTCACAGTACCAACACGAGACCTGCGCCGACCTGGGCGCCTTACGCCGCGCAGGATACCACGGGTCCTTCATGTCGCTGCATGAGGGGATCGATTCCTACAACCTCGCGCTGACCGCCACGGGCGAGCGACGGTGACAACTCCGGGGCTGAAAAGCGCCCTCACGGGCGCGATCGCGGGGTTGGGGGGGCGGCGCGTCGTGGTGTTGGGCGACGTGATGCTGGATCGGTATCTCTGGGGCGACGCGCGCCGTATTTCGCCCGAGGCGCCGGTGCCGGTGGTGGAACTGCACGACGGCATGGTTTGCCCGGGAGGCGCCGCCAACGTCGCGGCGAACATTATGGCACTGGGCGGCCGGGCCGATGTGATCGGCACTGTGGGAGCCGATGAGGATGGCCGCGAGCTCACGCAGCAGCTCGCCAGCCGGGGCATCGGAACGGACGGACTGCTGGTGCTGGGCAATCGTCCTACCACCTCCAAGACGCGGGTGATCGCCGGGGGACAGCAGGTGCTCCGCTTTGACCGCGAGATCCCGGCTCCGGTAACCGAGGCCGAGGCCGACGCCCTCGCGAGCAACGCCAAGGCGTTGATCGCCATCGCCGACGCCGTCGTGATTTCCGACTACGCCAAGGGCGTGATCACCCAGGCTGTGACCGGCCAGGTCATATGCGCCGCCCGCGAGCGCGATCTCCCCGTCATAACGGGTCCCAAGGGGCGCGAGCTCGGCAAGTACGATCGCTCATCGATCATTATTGCCAACCGGTTGGAGGCGGGAGCCATCTCCGGTCTCGAGGTCACCGACGAGGAGACGGCGGGGATGGTGGCCGGGCAGTTCTTCGAGCGCCTCGCCTGTCCGACCGTGATCATCACCCGGGGCGAGCAGGGCCTGTCGGTCTTCCAGCGTGGCGCCGAGCCGGTTCATTTGCGTGCCCTCTCGCGTCAGGTCTATGACGTCACGGGCGCGGGAGACACAGTGGTGGCCACGGTTGCTCTGGGTCTCGCGGCCGGGGCAAGCGTAGTCAAGTGTGCGGCGCTGGCCAACATCGCCGCCGGCGTGGTGGTGGGGAAAGCGGGCACCGCGGTGGTTACCGCACCCGAGCTTCGCGCTGCCCTGAGGCGGGTGCCAGAGCCCGAGTATGGCCGCTGGACGGAGCTGGATTCATCGTGGACCGGGGAAGTGCGTAGGATGGCTCGGTCGGTTCGCCGGGGCTAGCCGCGTGCCGCTACCTGGCCTCCACCGCGCTTCCTGACGATCGAAGAAGCGCGGCAGCCGCCGCGACGGCAGGACGCTAGCGTCGTCTCCGGCTCAGAAGATCGGCATGGTCACCGGCCCCCACCCGCTGCCCCGACCCGGATCATCCCGCTTCACGATTTCTCCCGTTGCCGCATCCGCATCCACCACCGCCACCGGCGTCATCTTGACCCCGAGGTCCAGGGTCTGTTCGGGCCGGATGGTGTCCGCGTCCGGCTTGCTCACCCGCGAAACGATCACCTTGAGCTTGCCCTCACCCGGGCGGCCCATGCCCTGATGATCGCCCGGCGTGAGGAAGGGAAAGAGACACCGCGCCACGAACCGGAACCGCGCCGGGGTGAATTGCGGGGTCATGGCCCGGGGGGTGGCGCTGGTGAACATGTTCACCATGCCGTAGTTGACGGGGAGGAGGTGAACGGCAAACGCCGCGTTTCCCTCCTGCAGCATCCGGCCCGAGACCCCGGAGTCACCGAGCACGCGTTGCACCAGCCCCGTCACGTTCACTCGCGAGGCATCTTCCGGCCAGGCGGGAAAGACGGTGAGGCGCTGCTCCGGGAGTACTACCTTGCTGACGTGGGCGATGCTGAATTGGCGCAGACCCAACCCCAAGGCCATGCCGGCGATGAAGAGGGCGGCGCACGAAAACGCGGCGCCCAGGGTCGGATTCCGTACCCAGCCGAACAACCACTGCCGCACATGCGCTCCGGGATTCCCGGGGAGGAACATGGCCGTCCGCTGCTGGTAGTCGGCGTATGTCGGGTGGGCCCGCAGCATCCGGCCCTCTTCGGAACGGGCCAGCAGGTAATAGGCGATCAGCATCCCCAGATACAGAACCAGGATGATCAGGCGGGGCCACAGCGTGAGCAGCCCGATCCCGGCAATGGCCAGGCTGACGTACTGGGGATGACGGATGTAGCGGTAAATGCCGCCGCTCACCACGCCCTTCTTCCGCAGCTTGGCCGAATACAGTTGCAGGGCGAGGGCGAGAAACGCGAGCAGCCCGATGGAAAGGAGATACGGGCCGACCTTCCAGCGGAGGAACTCGAGCAGCGCGCTATTGCTCACCACCGAGTGCGGCAGGAAGAAGCTCTCCATCCAGGCGGTCCACCGCGTCTGATGCAGCGTCTGTAGGGTGGGCGTGTAGAGCGCGTACCAATAGATGGCAAACGGGCTGATCATGACGATCACTTCGATCATGATTAAAGCGTAGAAGCCGGCTGCCACCCAACCTCCGGCTCGCCTGAGCAGCGCGGTGATGGCCATGGGACTTCCTTTCCGTGAGTTGTCTTCCCGCGGGCACGCGTGACGCTGACGAGTGCCGACGGCATCGGCGCCCGGCCAGTCGCTTTCCGTGCTACCTAGAATTGGTGCGGTGAACGTCTCGTGAAGGGGACCTGAAGACGAGACTCAGAAATCGAGAAGCCCGTCGATGACTTGGCGGGCTTCCGTGTCAGATCACATTTTGGGTTTCGAAGGTCCCATTCCAGACCGCTTCCCCGCGCCGGGGCCCTTGCCGCCCATGCCGGGCGACGGTGCTTTCCCGGTACCCGCTGCTGCCGGTGCCGCTGCTCCTGCCTGCGCGTACTTTCCGGGATTCGCGTCGAAGGTGCGCTTGCAGCTCTCAGCACAGAAATAGTACGTCTGCTCCTGATAACTGCTCTTCGCCGCCGCCTTGTCGGAATCGATCATCATTCCGCAAACGGGATCTTTTACCTGTGCCATGATTCGACCTCCATTAAACGCCCTGACTCCTCCACGCGCCGTGAAACGACCGGCACGCAGCCGTAGAGGAATTATACCGAGCGCGAGCGGCCGCGCAGGATGCCGTGAACCTTCTCTTATGCGACCGGAAAGACGGTCACCAACGTGCATGCCGGACCATGGCGCCGGGAAACGCCCGTCGCTCTGCCGGGTAGACCAATACATGTGTCGGTGGCACGTGTTGAGCGAACGCAACAGACCTCTGGTGTCCTCGGAGGACGCATATGAACAAGGCACTCCTCGCGGGAACGCTGGCCGCGGCCGTTACGGCCTACTCCGGCGTTCTCCAGGCGCAGAACTATGGGGCAGAGCAGGGCACGACACGAACGCTGTCGCAGGGAACGATGGTCTCGGCGACGCTCGAGGAGCCGATCTCCACCCGAACCAACAAGATCGGTGACACGCTACCGGCGACCGTGAACAGCGACGTGCGCGACGCCAATGGCCAGGTCATCTTCCCGGTCGGCGCGGTGGCACAGGTGAAGATCATCGACTTGAAGCCGGCGGATCGGGAAGACAAGAACGGTGCGCTGGCGCTGGCGGTGACCGAAGTCCGGGCCGGAGGGCAGACTTATCACCTCAATACCCCGGTCGACTCGCTGGCGCCCGAAACACTGAAGCCGGGTTGGACCAGCGACAAGACCAAGATCGGCATCGGCGCGGCGGCGGGCGCGGTGGTGGGCGGATTGCTCGGCGGTAACCTCAAAAGTGCGGTGATCGGGGGCATACTGGGTGGCGCGGGCGGGGCGGTGGTGGCCCACGAGATGAACGGCCGCGATATCGTGGTGAAATCGGGGACCAACGTCACGTTCAAGATCGAGCAGCCGGTGCAGGTGATGGTGAGCATGAGATAACCACCGGTAGCACTGACCAGGTCGTTGGATACAGATCGGCCCGCCGCGAAGACCATCTCGCGGCGGGCCTGTCATTCTCGATCAGCGGCAATTCGGCGTTCTAGATCGAGACCTTGCGTCCCGCTCCCGCATTGGTTCTCAATCCCGCCGCCGCTCCGGAGCGCACTCCCGTCCTGACGTACCTCGCAGGCTGGTCGTCGAATGCCTGCTTGCAGTTGTCGGAACAGAAATAGTACGCCTCGCCCTGATACACGCTTCTTCCCGCGGCCTTGTGCGAATCGACCGCCATGGCGCATACGGGATCTTTGACCTCTGCCATTCGCCTCTCCCCTGTCGAGGGCCCTCGGCCCCTCATTCACCTACTGGCGTCGGCGCGCGCTATCGGCGACTCTGCGTAAGCGCGGCTGTGAGTGCTTTACTCTTCCCTCTTCCCTCTTCCCTCTTCCCTGATTCGTTTCAGGAGCTCTCCTACCTGACGCATCTCTGTCCCATAGGTTGCCCAGTCCCCGATGCGCTGGGCCGCGATGGCCCGGTCGTAATGATCCACCGCCTGTTGCGCCAGCGCCGCGACGGGTGCCCCGGCGACCGGTGCCGGCGCGGGGGCCTGCTCGCGCGCGGGCGCGGTTCCCGGCGCCCCGCCAAACAGCCGTGCCAGGCTCGCTTCCAGCGTTTCCTCCATGGCGACCTGGTTCTTGTAGGCGACGATGACCCGTTTGAGCTCGGGTATCCGTCCGCCCTGCGCCTGCAGGTATAGTGCCTGCACGAAGAGCAGCGCTCCTTCGATCGGGATCACCAGCAGATTGCCCCGAATCACCCGTGAGCCGCTCTGGTCCCACAGAGTGACCTGCTGGGAGATCTCGGTGTCCTGGTTGATGCGGTTGAGAATCTGGGTGGGCCCGAAGACCAGGCTCTGGCGCGGAAAGCGGTAGACCACGGTGTGGCCATACCCGTCCCCGTCGTTTCGCACCGCCATCCAGGCCGCGAGGTTGTCCTTGCCGCGCGGCGTGAACGGCGTCATTTCGATGTACTCCTCCTGTTTTTCTCCCGGCAACCGCATCACCATGTGGCGCAGGTAGGAGCGCGGATTGTTGTCCGACGCCGCGGGAATCTGCCACTGGTCTTCGCGGTGGAAGAACACGTCCGGCTCGTTCATGTGGTAGGTGGTATAGAGCACGGCCTGCGCGTGGAAGAAGTCCTCGGGATAGCGGACGTGCGCCCGCAGGTCTTCCGGCATCGCGGAGAGCGGCCGGAAGACGCCGGGGAACATCGCCGAGTAGCTGCGGATCAGCGGGTCGTCGGGCCCGGCGAGATACGCCTCGAGCGTGCCGTCATAAGCATCGATCACCAGCTTCACGCTGTTGCGCATGTAGTTGGTGCCGTCGCCCAGCGGTTGCGCGTACGGATACCGGTTGCTGGTGGTGTAGGCGTCCAGGATCCAGGCGAGCCGGCCATCGGTCTGGATTACCATATACGGGTCGTTGTCCCAGCGCAGGAAGGGGAGCGCGGTCCGCGCCCGTTCCCGGATGTTGCGGTGGAACAGCACCTGGCTCTGGTTGTTGATGTCCTTGGAAAAGAGCACGTTGGTCGAGCCGAAGTGGATGCTCAGCAGCAGGCGCCGCATCCACGATCGCACCGGGACTCCGCCCTTTCCATCGTACTTGGTGTAGGTATTGGCCTCGCCCGAGGGGTAGTCGAACTCGGCTTGTCCGGTTCCCACGAACACGTAGTCACTGGAGAGCTCGCCGTAGTAGATCGCCGGGCGCGTGACCGGGAGCGAAACGCTCGAGGCGGGTGGCAGGTCCTTGATGAAGAGGACGGGCAGGCCCTCCACGGTCACCTGATTCACCGGGCCCAGGGTGAGTCCCATCCCGTGGGTGAAGGTGAGTCGCTCATTGATGAAGTTCCGCGTGGGCAGCGAGGCCGAGTTCAGCTCGCGGGGTGAGAGCAGCACCTGCCGGTACCGGCCGTTGATCCAGTAACGGTCGTCATCCACCGACACGAAGTCGTAGTAGGTGCGGATCTCCTGGAGCTGCCCGAAGGTCTGGAGCAGGGGCTCCCGGTCCCACAGCCGCACATTCTCGATGGTGGCGGTGTTGGCGCGAATGTCGCGGAGGGTCAGCTCCGCCTCACCGGAAAGATCGTGTAGCTGGATGCTGTCCAGGCCCCAGGCCCGCTGGGTCGCCGCGATGTGGTGCTTAAGCTGCGGCGTTTCCCGGGCCAGCTCGTTGGGCAGGACCACGAAGCGCTGCACCAACCCCGGGACGACGCTGCTCAGCACTGACATCGCGAAATAGCCGCCCAGCGCAATGGCGAAGTAGCGAACCAGTCGCCGCTGGATTCCGCCCCAGACGATCAGGCCTGCGCCGGCCACCGCCACGGCACCGAGGATTCTGAGCAGCGGCAGCCGCGCGTGCAGGTCGGCATAGCTCGCGCCCGTGAACCGGTCGCCGGTGGTCGAATAGAGCAGCGAGGGAACGCGCACCAGGTACAGATTGACGGCCATGGTGAGGAGGTAGACCGCCAGCAGCAGCGCGAGATGCAGTTGGGCCGAGGGCTCGATCGTCACCCGTCCGCCGCGCAGCACCACGTCGCTCCGCAGCAGGTAAACCGGTGTCACCATCACCAGCGACAGGACGGTCAGTGCCGACACCAGCCCGATCAGCGCGCTCAGGGCCGGCATGGTGAAGAAGTAGTAGGACAGCTCGCGCTGGAAGACCGGATCGGTCACGCCGAAGGGCACGCGGTAGAGGAACCGCAAGACCGTGAGCCACGCGCCGGTGGCGGCGAGACCCAGGATCACGGCGAGGACGATCGACGCGGGCCAGACCAGCCGGCGGAACACCCGGGTCACGTCGATCGGAGGGGTCTGTCCCTGGATGCCGATGAGGACCGGCGGCACCAGTCCGCGCTGCGCGAAGCGGAGGTTGCCGTAGAAGAAGCCGAGTGCGATGGCGCCGACACCGAGCGCGAGCGCCGTCTGGGTGACCGCCTGTTTGAGGAAGACCGTCTGGTAGCCGATGGACTGGAACCACCACCAGTCGGCGGTGAGCCCGATGAGAGTCGGGAAGCCGATGAAGAGAAAGAAGAAGCCGAGGACGAATGCGATAACCGTGATCCGCCGATTCATTGTGCCGCCTCCAATCGGTCGAGGAACGCCCGCTCATCCGGGGTGAGACTCGCGGCCTCCCCCCTCGCGATTTTTTGCAACAGCCGCTCCAGTTCCTCGCGATTCAGCGGGTGGAGCCCTTGGCCGCTGATTCGCGACCATCGCTCGACATCACTGCTCGTGGCACTGATGTGGGTGGGACCGGCCTGCTCGCGGAAACGTTTCGCGGGTGAATGGCGATCCGCCCAAAGAAGGTAAAGGAATCCGCCGAGAAAGCCGCCGAGGTGGGCGAAATGCGCGGTCATCGAGCGCGTCGCGCCGAACCCTCCATACAGGGAAAGCACGGTCATGGCGATGACCATCCAGCGCGCCTGCACCGGGAAAACGCCCCAGATGTAGACCAGGTCCCGCGGCCAGTAGCGCGCGTAGCCCAGCATCACGCCAAAAATGGCGCCCGAAGCGCCGACGATCGCCGCGCGGGGCGTGAAGAACAGCGAAAGCAGCGCTCCCATTAGACCGCTGATGAAGTAGAGCGCCAGAAACCGCCGTCCCCCGAGCCGCAGCTCCACTCGGGAGCCGAAGAAGTAGAGGGCCAGCATGTTGAACAGGATGTGGGTGATGTTGGCGTGGAGGAACATGTAGGTGACCACAGTCCACGGTCGGCGGGTGATGAGGGCAGGGACGAACACCAGCGCGTCGGCCAACCCGGGCGCGCTCATCGTGATGAGGAACATGACCACGTTGGCGATGAGGAGATTGCGGACCCAGAATGTCACCAACCTCACCCCTGTCCCCTCTCCCGTACGGGAGAGGGGTACGGCAGCTCAAGAGAATCCATGGGACGTAGTCTAACTACGCGGACCTGCCATGGCGTCGCGAGCGCGCAGCACCAGCCGTCGAACCCGGCGATGTCGCGTGGTGTAGCGCTAGAGGGTGGACCATCGCGACTCACGAACGCTGGAGGAGACATGCAGACACGGTATCTGGCGGGAGCGCTTTTTCTATTGGCGCTCGCCGCATGCAGCACCAGGAACACGCGGACAGTGACCGTTACTCCGCAGGGGGATACGATCATCACCCATGGCGATCGCCCGCTGGCCCAGGTCGCGGGAACGCTCAAGTCGGGCACGAAGATCGAAGCGGTGTTACAGGAAGAGGTCTCGTCGGCGAATCACAAGCCGGGAGACGAAGTTCGCGCGACCCTCACCGAGGAAGTAAAAGACGTCAACGGGCAGGTGCTTTTCCCGGCGGGAACCGAAGCGCAAGTTCGCATCACCCAGCTGCGGGCGCCGGCAGACGATCGGGACAACGGCGACGTCGGCTTCGCGGTGATGTCGCTCAAGAAGGACGGGCGGACCTACGACGTCACGTCGTCCGCGGATCCGTCATCGTACCAGGTGAAGAATCGCGGTGCCTTCGACGACAAGGGCAACATCGCGATCGGCGCGGGTGCGGGCGCGGTGGTCGGCGGGCTGATTACCGGATCGGTGAAGGGCGCGGTAGTGGGCGGCTTGCTGGGTGGAGGCGCCGGTGCGGTGTACAACAGCCAGACCGGCAAGCGCGACGTGGTGGTGAGGTCGGGCACGAAGCTGGAGTTCAAGCTCGATCAGCCGGTGGTGGTGATGGTGAGCTGAATCCCCGGGACCCCTCACCCCTCCGGGCGGTTGAGTCGGTTGAGGCGGTTGACACCATCGCCTCAACCGCCGTCCCGCCGCCCAGGGTCCAGCCCGGGTGTCGCGCGCGCGCGGCACCGGGTTCAGAACGCCACTGCCTGCCTGGTGTACCGCAACACGTATCCACTCGAACAGTCGATCCCGTTGCCGTGGAGGAACGATGCATACACCACTACTCGCGGGCGTGCTATTGCTGGGCGTGGCGGCATGTGCCCGCACCACCAGGGAGTCACAGACCGAAACGGTGACCACGGTTCGGGAGACGGTCACCTCACCCGCGCTGGCGGCGCAACCGCCGGTGCGCGTCGCGGGCACGCTTGAGTCCGGCACCAAGCTGTCGGTCCTGCTGCGGGACTCGATCACGTCTCTCAAGACCCACCCGGGTGATATCGTGCCCGCGGTGATCAACCAGGATGTGAAGGACGGTAACGGCTACGTCATCTTCCCAGCCGGCACGCTGGTGGAAGTCCAGGTCACGGCCATCCAGCCGGCATCGGCGAACCAGGATGACGCGCGGATCCTGCTGGGAATCAAGTCCGCCAAGGTTGGTGACCACACGTATTTTGTGGGCCAGAGCGCGAATGCCCCAGCCGAGGTCAAGGACGGCGGCATCGACAAGAGCAAGGTGGCGGTCGGCGCGGCGGCCGGAGCAGCGGTTGGCGGGCTCATCGCCGGCTCGGTGAAGGCAGCGGTCGTTGGCGGGCTGGTGGGTGGGGCGGCGGGCGCCGCGGTAGGTCATGAGACCGCGCGGCGAGATCTGGTGGTGACGCCCGGCACCAAGGTGGACTTCACCCTGGAGCAGCCGGTGGTGTTGCTGACCAGCTAGACGGGCATCTAATCGGGCGGTTGAGGCGGTTCGGCGGTTGAGGCGGTTGGTCCCAACCATCCCAACCGCCCTAACCGCCGTAACCGACCCAGGCTTCGTCCGGCTACCGACCCTTCTCCGCCAGCTCTTTCCCTGCCGCCGACTGGTCCTTCAGGTACAGATCGAAGAACGCGAGCATGTCCTGCAGCATCTGCCTGGTATTGTCGGTACGGTACACGTAGTAGGTCTCGTTGGGATACTTCTGGTACGCTACCACCTTGTCCGCCTGCCGCATGGCCCGCGCGAACTCGAACGCCGGATAGAAGTTGTCCAGCTCGTCCAGCCCGTAGCCATGAATCAGCATCGTGGGCGCGGTCGCATCCTTCACCTTGAGAATCGACGAGCTGCGGCGGTAGATGGAATCGACCGCGGGCGTGGAGGGCCAGTGGCCCAGCTCGTAATTCAGGAGCTTGATGTGCTGCAGCACCGGCACCTTGGTGTGGAATTCGCGCACATCCCCATAACCTGACCCGGAGATCGCGGCCTGGAACACGCCGGGCGCAAACGAGACGGCGTACATCGTGAGCATGCCGCCATAGCTGATCCCGGTGATCCCCACGCGCTCGGGGTTCACATACGGCTGCTGCTTGATCCAGTTGACGCCGACAACCACGTCGCGCAGGTCACCGTGGCCCCAGTCGCGATTGTTGGCATCCTCGAACTTTTTCCCGTAGCCCGAGCTGCCCCGCACGTTGGGCGCCAGAACCACATATCCTTTGCTGGCGAAGTACTGCGGCTGCAGCTGGTAGTTGTCGCTGAACTGTCCCGTGGGTCCGCCGTGCACCAGCATGATCACCGGCGCGCGCTCGCCGGCCGCGAGATATCTTGGCTTGTAGAGATAGGCGTTGATGGTGTAGCCGTCGTTGGTCCAACTCACTTTTTCGGGAGTTACCAGTCCGGCCGCGACGGTGCCGGCGACCTCCGAGTTGGTCAGCCGGCGGGGCGGGCCGCCGTTTGCGGCTACGAGATAGAGATCTTCCGCCGCCGTGGGCGTACCGAGCGTATAGGAAATGCGCTGGCCGTCAGGCGACCACTCGGCCCGATACGCCATTCCCAGGTCGGGATTCACCAGGGTGTTCACCGCACCCCCGGCGGCGGGCACCACCTTGAGGCTCTGGGTGCCGTTGGAGATGGAAAGGAACAGGATACTCTTCCCGTCGGGCGACCAGCGGGCCTCGTTCTGATCGGTGGCCTCCGCTGCGATCGCTCGAGGCGCGCCGGCCGTGGCGCCCGCCATGGGGGCCACCCAATAGTTGGCCCAGCCGCTCCGCTGCGAACGGAAGAGAATCGTGTTGCCGTCGGGCGAGACGCGAGCGTAGCCGAACCCCGCGCCCTGGCGGTAATCGAAATAGCCCTTGTCCGACAGGACGAGCTTCGCCGGGCCGCCCGCGGCCGGCATCGCGAACACGTCGTGGCTTACCCAGTTCTCGTCCAGCCGGGTGTAGACGATCCGGGCGCCGTCGGGCGTCCAGGACGGGAACACCTCTTCGCGGCGATCGGTGGTCAGGCGCTGCATGCGCCCGTCGGCGACCGAGACGGTCCAGATGTCGCTCGAGCCGTAGCGGTTGCTGGAGAAGGCGATGGTGCGCCCGTCGGGGGAGAGGGAGTAGGACGCGACCCGTGCACCTTGCGTGGTCAACCGGCGGACGGATTTATCGGCGACCGTGAACAGGAAGATCTCGCTGCCGCCGTCCGCGCCCTTCACGAACGCGATGTGGCGGCCATCGGGCGAGTAGCGGAGCTGGACGTTGGAGCGCGGGTTGATGCCGCCGGGAACGCCACTGGCCAGGCGCGAGGGCGAGCCGCCTTGCGGGCTCATGGCCCAGAGGCCTCCATCCTCCTCGCTCAGGTAGACGATCTTCGAGCCGTCGGGCGCCCATGCCGGCGCATCGCGGCCGCCCACCTGGGAGGTCACCGATTGGAGTTGGTCGATCGACAGTTCCTGCGCGATTACCGGGGCCACCGCGATCGACATCGACGCGGCGACGCACAAGGATATCAAGCGGATGTTCATCTCTGCCTCCTGGTTCAGCTTGGGTCCGATCTTCCCGATTTATGAGAAGCTAGCTCCCTGCAGCCTTGCGGCAATCGGGGGCCATGGTCCATCGTTTCACTCTGTCCTGCCAATGAGGTAACCGTGAGGTCCATATCGATGAGCGGCCTGTCGCTCGCGGCATTTGCGGCGCTCACCGTCCGGGCCACGGCACAGAATCCGGCCGCGGGAAACGCGGACGCGGACACGCGGCTGATCGCGGCGGCGAAGCGCTTCATTCCCGAAGTACAGCAGGTGTACGGCGTTCCCGGCATCGAAATGGCCGTCGCGCGCCACGGCCGGGTGATCTGGCAGGAGGGCTTCGGCTACGCCGATCTGGCTCGCCGCACGCCGATGACGGCGGAAACGGTCTTTCGTACCGGATCCATGGGGAAGACCTACACCGCCACGGCGGTGATGCAGCTCGTGGAGCAGGCCGTGCTGGCGCTCGACACGCCCATCAACTCCTACCTGCGTGCCGGCGAGGCGCCTTTCGAGGTGACCAATCCCCTGGGCTCTCGCGAGATCACCATCCGGGATCTCATGACCCATCGCAGCGGGCTCACCAGTGACGCGGCGGGGAGCGAGCTCGATCCGCCGGCGCCGCTGGCCTAGTATCTCAAGGGCGAGTATGGCAACGTCTGCTACCTGGGATGAAGCGGGCTTCCGTGCAGGGGTGGAAGATATGATGCGGGTGCCGATGCGCGTCGATTCCATCCGCGCGTTTCTCGCTTCGGACAGGCTGCGGGTGATGCCGGAGGAGCTCGATCTGATTTACACCGCCCTCGGCGGAACCGCGGGGGCGATTCCCTGGCCGGAGTTTGCGCCGCCTCAATAGGCGTTAGCCGCGACTCGGGCGCGCTACTCGCTCTTGGCGGTGGTCGGACTAGGCTCCTCAACCGCCGGACCAGGCTCCTCGACGAATACCAGAATCCCACCCTCGCGCCGGTACTCCAGCGTGCGCTTGGGCGTGTTCGGCCCGGTCGCCATTTGGACCGTCAATGTGGTGCGGGCGTCATCCATCCACACGGCTTGCCCGTTCAACGGTCCCCCGATGAACCGAACTTTCAGCTGACTCACGGCGTGCTCGGCGTAACGGTCAACGAACCGGTGTCAGCCAGTCGTAGGACACATCGACATGCGGCGGCAGCTCGGTAGGGTTGGGGGCGTACAGGCGGACCACTCGGTTGGTCATCGACATCAACTTGCCTTCGTAGATCGTCTTGCGGTTCAGCCAGCTGACCCGCAGGCCAGTACTTCTCTTCAACGTGAATCGCCGCATGCGTTCTCCTTTAACAGTGAAAGCCGAACCCGGAAAGACAAAGGCGGAACCAGCGCCTAGAGGCTGTGGTCCCGCCCGTTATTCGCTCGTAGCGAACGACACCATTCCGGCACGTCCGGCTAACGGAATATACCCGGTCAGAGAGGGATAGCAAAGTGACGTAGGAGACCCTAACGCGGCTTCACGTGCGCGAAGACTCCCGCATGTCAATAGGCGACCACCTCATCTGCCGCCGTGCTCCGATGGACCAATCCGGCCACCAGCCACTCGGCTACGGCTTGGCTGGTTCGTGGCACCTCGACGTTGGACAAGGCATGCATGAGAGGAGGCCCCGATTCCGTCGGGATCTCGAAGTCGAATCCTCCTCTCAGCTGAATCCCCCCAAGCCACGGGTCGATGGCTGTGGGGGTCAGCGGCTCCGCCTTGTTGCTCCACGCGGCGAACTTCTCGAGCGTGTGGAAGGGCGAACCCATTTTCAGCTTGGCCGAGCGACTCTTCTTGTCCGCCGCTGACCATGCCTCTCCCATCGCCCTCGCGGCCAGGACCGCCACCCGTTCCATGGTGCCCGCAGTCAAGAACTCAGGCTTGAGCCGGACGTGCCACCGGTCGAACGGCCGGGGTGCCGGCCCGACGATGCCGGCGGCGTCCACCATGTTCTCTGTGGCGGTCCGCAGCGCCCTCCAACCGGGCGTGACGCTGTTCAGGAAGTGGTTGATCTGGCTGTCCTCCTGCGGCGCCCGTTGGAGAGTGGATATCCCTTTCGATGCGGCGGCGAAGGCGGGCACGGCGAGCTGGAGGCTGAAGTTGGGGAAGCAGGTCGCGACCGTCCCGCCGTGCTCGTCGATGGCGTGGGGCTCGAGGTCGGGATCGCAAAACAACCGGCGGCATCCACAGTTGCATCGATCGCCGTGAAACCTTCCGTCCGGGCGGCGTGATGGAGAGGTGCAGACGTGCACCTGGCAGGCGCTGCAGTTACCGCCGTCCGGAATCTGCTGGTTTTCGCGATTGCAGTAATAGCAGGTCATGGTTTCGCTCCGGCTGCGGCGATGATGTTGGGTGGGGTGTAGGAGCCGTCGGGGTTGGCGGTCCACTCCCCCATGACCTGCCAGAGTGCTCTGCCGGCGGCCTCCGTCTTGGTCTTGTCCTTCCCCCAGTGGGCCCGATTGTAGTCCGCGATCAGCCGGTACAAACGGTTCAGAGGACCGAGATAGTAATTGCGCTCCTGTGGGTCGTCGATGAACGCGAGGAATCCGTCCCTCGAGAGCACCAGGTTATGCGCGGCAGTATGCAGGTCCGGTGGTACGATGGTCGGGTCTTGTACGTATGCCTGGATCGCGTGGTAATTGTGAACTATTTCGGTACTCAGTTCGCCGGCAATCTTTCGCACCAGCTCGTCGCGTTTCTTTTGCGCTTCCATCTGTTGGTTGAGTCTGTTCTGTTCGCGGTCAATCCTCTTTTGGGTCCAGTACGAAACCAGCCCGGCGCCAAGGCCGATCAAGCCAGTGACCAAGCCGGTCACCAGCCACGCGGGTACGGTGATATGGGTGGGGGTGATCTTCGCGGTGGCGACGAAGCGTTCCCTGGCCCCTCCCGGATCGGTCAGCTCGCCGAATGCCACCAACGGAAGTGCGTAGCTGGCAGACGCTCGCGCGCAGGCGCGCAACAGGGTGTCGCCGGACACGTTTCCCGACCACTGGGTGAGTCGCGCCGCGCCCAGGCGGCCGCAGGCTCTCGGGGTGGGTGGGAACCACAGTTCGATGTCGGCAGGCGACTCGAGCGAAATGGACACGGACGCCGGCTTCCCGTCTTTGGGGGTGAGCGAGAGCCAGACGTCGACGATTTCGCCCTCCTTCGGGTTGTCGCGTTCGAGAATCCAGGAGGCGCGAGATGACGAGCCGGTATCGGCGGCGGTCGTCAATATGAGGATGGCGGCGAGGAGCATGGCATGGTCCCCTGGCTTAGAGGCCTACCCCGTACGCGACCCCCAGCCTCAGGGCCACGTAGAGCCGGTCGTCGATCGACGGGTCGGATGACTTCGAGCGCGCGCCCAGGATGAAAGCGCTGGTGAACCCCTTATCGGTGTCCTGCCGGACGAGAATCGGAAGCTCGAATCCCAGCCCGCGTTCCCCCGAGAAATCGCAGGTCAGCCGTGGGCTCAGCCCCCAGTGTGCGTTGGCGAACCAACGCAGCTCGAGAGTGCCGAGGGCCACGTTCTGAAGGGACGGCGGCGCCAGCGCCACGGTCCGGCACTGCAAGCCGGGGCTCGGGCCGGTCGGAATGCAGTACTGCCGTGGTGTGCCTTCGCTGAACCCGCGTTCCAGGCGGACATGGCCTGCCAGCAGGAGCCGCCACGCCGGTTGGTACATGCCTGCCCCCACATCGAAGGCGTTCACCCGCTCGGTCGTCTTCGCATAGCTCAACGCGAGCGTGTCGGCATACCGGTAGGTTTGACGCCCGTATTCGGCGTGTGCAGCGAGCAGCCAGATCCGTCCGTAGTCCACCTGATCGTCGAAGGCGCGCCGGTAGGCGGCAGGGAGGCGATGCTTGGAGCAGCGCTTCCCCACCATGTAGTCGAGTACGCTGTCCCGGACAACCTGTGTCCTGCCCTCAGGTGCGGCCCGGACCGCTTCCTTGAGCAGCTTCGTTATCGAATCAGGAGCCAGCTCCGGATCACCGAAGACGCGGCGGCAGACGGCACGTTGTCCCTTGACGTCAATGTCCCACCGCCAGCGCGTGACGGTCAGGCCGGCCGCGAGCCGGGTCGCGCTGCGCACGCCCTGCAAGTCGCCGAGGATCACGGGAACGGTGTTGTCCGACTGATCGAGCGGCCCCGACCCACGGAGCCAGAGGTTGAGCTCTCCACCACTGTTTCGTCCCAAGGTGGTGCCGAGTGATCCAATCGCCATCTTGTCGGCCGATGTTACCGACGCGATGAGCGCCGGGCTCACGATGCTGGTGCTGGGGGCGGTGGGATCGCCAACCGTACCCTGTACCGCCTGGCGATTGACTTGTGCCTCGGCGGTCGTCGGGATCTCCTGACCCGGCAGGAGCCGGGGGAGGCTTCCCAGTGACAGAACGAGCGTCAGGTATCGAACGAGCATGAACCGCTCTCCGTTCCCGACTGGTCGAGCGTGCCGCTGTCCCCGCAGTCGGCATCGCCCGGCTCCGTGACCTTGATGGAGAAGGTCGAGCCCGGCGCGCCAACGACCGCCCACGCCAGCGTGTTCTGCTGACCCTTGCCGACCACGGCGTGCGCCGCGTCGTTCACGAACCTCAGATCCTTCCGGTTCAGCTTCGCGCCGAGCCGGGCATCTCCAGTCACACTTCGAGTCACGGTGACCGGCACCGTCGGGGCTGCCGCGAGGACCGTGAAGGCGGATCCGGATCGCCCGATCAGTCGCGTCTTCCTGGCCGTGCTCTCCTTCTTGGCCATCCAAGCCTCCTCAAACGGTTTGTCTCAGACGACTCCGCGCCCAAAGTGCGCCCCTGGTCCAGGTTTCGGAAGGTCGCTTTTGGGACAGGGAGACTCGTGAGGTCGATGTGCGGTTGAATTTGCCGCTGGGACGGCCAAGGGGCGACCAACTGAGGAGGGCAATTATTCCTGCCGCAACGCCTCCACCGGGTTGACCGACGTGGCCCGTCGCGCCGGTAGCAGTGCGGCCAGGAGAGCCGCGCCGAGCAACAACACGACCACGCCGGCGAAGGTGAGGGGATCGAGCGGGCTCACCTGGAACAGCATGCGGGAGAGGAGCCGGGAGAGGGCCGCGGCGGCTCCGATCCCCAGCGCGGCACCCGTGGCGGACAGCACCAGCGCGCGGCTGGTGACCCAGCGCAGGACCTCGGCGCGCGTGGCCCCGATGGCCATGCGCACGCCGATCTCCCGGGTCCGCTGCGCCACCGTGTAGGACATCACGCCGAAGATCCCGACCGATGCCAGGAGCAGCGCCATGGCACCAAAGACGCTCAAAAGATCGCCCAGGGCGCGGCTGCCGGAGAGTCCCGACTCCACGTAGTCCTGGATGGTTTGCACGTCGGACACCGGCACGTCGCGGTCCAGCTCCGCGACCACGCGCCGCATGGTGGGGATCAGAGCGGCCGGACGCGCGGTCGTTTTCGCGGTGAGCGCCAACTCCGGCCGGCCGCCCGCGAGAATCTGGGTCCATGGCACGTACACCTGGATGCGCGACGGGCTCGCCAGCTCGTAGTGCCTGACGTTCTTCGCGACGCCGATGACCGTCCGGTAGATCGGATCGCCCTCGTGGGTGCCGGCGGTCATCTCAAAGGTGACGCGCTTGCCGACCGCGTTCTCGCCCGGCCAGAATCGCGCGGCCATGGTCTCATCGATGATGGCGACCGCGGGGGCGCCGGGTCGGTCGGTTTCGTCGAACGCTCGGCCCTGGACGATGCTCACCCCGAGCGTCTGGAAATACTCCGGCGAGACGATGCTGTAGAGAACCGACTGGCCGGTGCCGGGTATCGGTGGCACGCCTTCGGGCCAGATTCCTCGCTCCCATGACCGCTCGCTCAAAGGAAGCAGCAGGGCGGCTGCAGCACTCCGCACTCCCGGCTCGGCGCGGAGTCGCACCTTGCCGGTGAAAAACTCGTCCAGCGCGCGCACCTCGGGCAGCGCGGTATCGGGGCCCGCGCTCTCCCGAACCTGCCGACCCACGCGCTCTAGGTCGGACCGCGCTTCCGGGAGGGTCACGCCGGGAACCAGCCGCGCGACGATCCGCATGCCGAACGAGCTGCGGCGGTCGCTCCAGGGAAGGCCCGGCAGGGTGCCCATGGGCACGTACGCGTCTACGGACGGGGCGGGGAAGCCCTGTCCGTCCGCGAGCACTCCGACCACCGGGTAGGGCCGGCCGTCAAGCGTGATCGCCCGGCCGATGATGCCGGGGTCGCCGCCATAGGCGCTCTGCCAGTAGCCGAACCCGAGCACCGCCACCGCTTCGCTGCCCGGCTCGGTCTCACCCGAGGCGATCGTCCTCCCGATGCCCGGCTCCAAGCCTAAGGTCCCGAAAAAGTTGCCCAGGACCACGCGCACCGCGATCACGGTCGCGGGTCCGTTTCCCGTAGCGGACATGCCCCAGGGGGCCGAGCCGGCAGTGGAGCGGAAAGAGCGGCTGTGTTCCGACCAGTCGCGATAGTTGGGTACCGAAGCGGAGATCTCGTGTCCGGCGTAGGAGCGGACGTCCAGCGTTACCAGCTCGGCCGGCTCACGGAAGGGAAGCGGCGCGAGGAGCACCGCGCGGACCACGCTGAAGATGGCGGTGTTGCTGGCGACCGCTATGGCAATGGTGAGCAGGGCGGTGAGCGCGAAGCCGGGGCGGCGGACCAGGGCGCGGGTAGCGATGCGGGCATCCTCGAACACTCGGCGCATGCGGCAGGCTCCTGGGATGACGAGGGGCGCGCACCGGGATTTGAAGATTGGATTGGGGAATGGAGTGGAAGGTTGGAGGGGCCTGGAGCGTAGATTCGAGGCAGCGACGCAGGCCGCGATGGCGGCGCTGTCATCGACCACGATCGCGAGCCTGATCCGAGCCCAAAGTGGCCGGAATCTGCGACGCGCGAACGTTCAGCCTGCAGACGCTCGGCGAAGGCGACTCGCTGCGTGCGGCGCCCAGGCGGGAGCGGGAGTTGTGGCGCGCCGGCAGCCCGCGGAACTATCGATTTCTGTTATGGGTGGGGTGTTTCTGTCCCGGGCTCCGCGGCTGGCTCCTGATGGACGTGCGCGGCAGCGAGGTGCGGGCGTGGGACAGGGCGGGTAAGCCTGCGCCGTTCAACGATTGGAACACGTTCAGCATCGACGGGTTGTTCGACAACCTGGAGCGGGCAGCCGACCGCGATGCCGTGGTGCAGGTCGCCTTCGACCCGCGCGGGCACTTCCCCGCGTACGTCCGCACCGTCGCGTTACCGAGTCCGGACATGTAGGCGATCCTCGAGGCGCGAGGGTCACGACCGCTCTGAGATGCCGTGGGCGGCGTCACTGGGGTGTGGGGCCCGCGCCGCAACGTGGCGCCGATTGGTGAGTGAGCGAATCGCAGCGCCGACGGACTCTTCGCGATGTCGCAAGCCTGCGACAAGACAGGTTCAGCATGGAATTTGCTTATCGGTACCGGATGGTATGGAGAGTACCGATGCTGGGTGCCGGCAAGCTTGCACTGGTCGTTGACGATCAGTCGGATTTCCGCATAGCCATGGAGCAACTGCTCGTTGCCCTGGGCTTTCGGGTGACGTGCGCGGCCAACGGCATCGAAGCGATAGCGCGACTCGAGCAAGAGCCACCGACGGTCATGCTGTTGGACCTTTTCATGCCGGGAATGGACGGGATCGAGCTGCTGCGGCAGCTTCAAATGAGCGGGAAGCCGGTCCCGCCAACCATAGCTCTCACCGGCTATATCGACCACCAGTACGGCGTGGGCCGCACCGCCGAGCTGCTGGGTGCCACCGCCGCTCTGCTCAAGCCTTTCACCAGAGAACAACTGGAGGCGGCGCTCGCATCGGTTCTGCCCAAGCCTGATGTGGCTGCCGGGCTCCCGCTCCTCCCGGGCGAGGACCACCCGGGGCCGGATTCGGTCCAACCCAACTAGACTCGTCACCACCTCTGTACACTCGAAACATCCGGCACCCCGAACTTCCCCCCATTCCACCCGGTAAACCCATCCATCCGGAACGCCCAGAACCCCGTGTTGAGGTCGCTCAGCACGACGAGACCGTCGGCATTCCGCACGTCCACTTCCATGGCCCCGCTGTGGACACTGTTGCCGCGAAGCTGGCCGTCGCTGAATCCGGTCTGGTGCTCGCACTCACAGGTGTAATACCAGCCGAGGGTCTTGGGATTCGCCGGATCGCTCACGTCGATCACCTGGAGCCCGTCCTCGTACGCCGCGGCAAAGACGTAGGGCCAGCGGACCTCATGGTTGTGCGAGAGGTCGTGCCAGTCGGCCATCCAGGCGCCCACCGGCCGCGAGATGGTCGCGACCTTCCCCTCGAGCCCCGGCCGGAGGTCGAAGATCATGAGCGGCGAGAACTGATACTCCATCTGCGTCAGCGCGTACTTGCCATCGGGTGAGGCGATGATGGTGTGGCCGCGCTGGACGCCGGAGATGTTGGTGATCGAGGTGAGGAGTCGCGGGGATTCCGGCTTGGTGACGTCATAAATGAAGAAGCCGCCCGTCCCGCCGCCGTAGAACTTGTCCTGTTTCGTCCCCGGATCGTAGGCGACGTAGACGTCGTGATAGGCCGACCGTACTTCCTTGAGCGGGATCTCCGGAATGGGGACCTTACCGACGAGTCCCTGGTCCCTGGCTCCCGCGAGAAACTTCTGCATGTCGTAGACCTTGGCGTGGGGCGGATCACCCGGGGGTGAGGTCCGCTGAGCGCCGAACAACAACACCCGCCCATCCGAGTGCTTGTAGGGAAAGACGCTGATGAACCCGTCGGGGATGTCGGCAGCGCGGATCCGGCCGGCTTCGCGGATCGTGCTGGTGTCGGGGAGGCCGGTCAAGTCGAAGACGATGGCGCCCAGGTCGTGGTCCGGACCGTCGGCCCCGAACACGGTCGCCTTGGCGTAGTAATACCGCCCGCCGGTCTTGAAGTACTTGCCCGTCTCCCCTCGGCCGATGGTGTGCTCGGCCGCGCGGTCGATCTGCCACGAGTAGATGAGGTGCGCCTTGGCCGGATCGGATACGTCGATGATCACGAACCCCGATTTGTCCCGCCAGCGCGGCACGTACACGTAGGGGCGCGACAGCTCCTGCTCGATCTCGATCCCACCGACATAGAAGTAGCCGCCCAGGGGGATGTTGGAGAGCTTGTGGACGTTTGGGCTGCCGCCGGTTTTCCGGGATGGGGTCGCCGGGGAACACGCCTGGCCCGCAAGCAGGAGGAACAGGGCCGCGAGTGACGTCGATGGTTTGAGCATGGAGATAACCTGACCCGATTCGCGCGCGGCGCTAGAGGAGGCGCGCCATCCGCGCGGTGTTTATCGTGCGATCGCGCCGCTCAAGAGTAATGAAGGCAACGTTACGGCCGCCCCTTGCGTATGACGACATAGAAACCGCACCCCCCCGCCCCGGATGGCCCAGATGAACCTCACCCGCCGGGAAGCGATCGAAATCGGCGCCGCCGCCGGCGCGTCCCTCCTGCTGGGCTGGCAGCCGGCCTTCGCTCAAGTCTCGCTGGTCGAGAAAGCCATTCCGGGCAGCGGCGAGCGGGTCCCCGTGGTCGGCCTGGGCGGCCGGGACTACCGCGCCGGCCCGGGCGAGGATCTCTCGAGATTCCGCGATACCATCGCCACCTTCGCCCGCTTCGGCGGCAAGGTGGTGGACACTGCTCCGTCCTACGGCAACTCCGAAAGCATCATCGGGGCGAGCGCGCGCGATCTGGGTATTCGCGACCGCCTGTTCCTCGCTTCTAAGGTGGACCAGGCGGGGCGTGAGTTGGGCCGGGCCCGAATCGAGGCCAGCTTCACCGCCCTCGGCACCACCAAGGTCGACTTGATGCAGGTGCACAACCTCCGGGACGCGACCACGCAGCTGGCGACGCTGCGGGAGCTCAAGGCCCAGGGCCGGGTTCGCTACGTCGGCATCACCAGCTCGTCCGACGATCAGTACGCCGAGATGGAGCGCCTGATGGAGCGGGAGGCGCTCGACTTCATCCAGGTGGACTACTCGCTCCGTGACCGAAACGCGGCGGAGCGCATCCTGCCGCTGGCGGCCGACCGGGGATTGGGCGTGCTCACCAACCTGCCGTTCGGGCGCGCCAGCCTGTTCCGCGCGGTGGGTGATCGCCCGCTCGCACCGTGGGCGGCGGAAACAGACTGCGCGTCGTGGGCCCAGGTGTTCCTCAAGTATGTCGTCTCTCACCCCGCGGTGACCTGCGCCATTCCGGGTATGACTCAGGCCCGGCATGCCGAGGACAACATGGGCGCGGCGCGCGGGCGAATGCCCGACGCCGCCATGCGGACCACGATGGAACGGTTCTTTGACCAGCTCCCGCGCGGCTAGTTCGGCGCCCGCGGGTCTCCTGCGACGGATGGTGCCGGTCCGCCAGGGCGAGACGGCGCCCATGTTCCTGGCGACCGCCTACGGGTTCTGCATTCTGTTCAGCTACTATATCCTGCGCCCGGTGCGGGACGAGATCAGCGCGGCGGATCGTGGCAACCTTCAGGTGCTGTGGACCGCCGTCTTCCTCGTGATGCTGGGCGCCGTCCCACTGTACTCCGCCAGCGTGGCGCGCTGGTCGCGGGCGGTGTTCATTCCACTGGCCAACCAGTTCTTCGAAGTGAACCTGCTGGCGTTCTTCGCCGCGCTGTACCTGCTGCCCGCGTCCGCCCGGCCGTGGATCGATCGCTTCTTCTACGTGTGGACCAGCGTGTTCGCGCTGTTCGTCGTCACCGTCTTCTGGGGGTTCATCGACGACCTGTTCCGGAACGAGCAGGGCAAGCGTCTCTTCGGGTTCATCGCCGTGGGCTCCTCCCTGGGTGGCATCGTCGGCTCGTCCGCGACCGCCATGATGGCCGAGAGGATCCCGGTGTTCCTGCTGCTGCTGGTGGCCATCGTGCCGCTGGAGGTCTCGGCCTGGCTGGCGCGCGGGCTGCACCGGCACGCGGATGCGGCGGCGAGCGCGCTCCGGCGCGAGGGCGAATCGCGCGTGGGAGGCTCCCCGTGGAGCGGCATCGGACCGGTGTTCCGGTCGCCGTACTTGCGCCAGATCGCCCTGTACCTGGTGCTGATGACCTTCGCCTCGAGCATCCTGTACTTCCAGCAGGCACACCTGTTGGGCCAGGCCCTCACCGACCGGGCGGCACGGACTGCGCTGCTGGCGAAGATGGACCTCACCGTCAACCTGCTGACCATCGGCACCCAGGGACTGCTGGCGGCGCATCTCATTCGGCGGATCGGCCTGGGCCCGACGCTGGCCGTCCAGGCCGTGGTAGCGACCGCCGGGTTCGTGACCTTGGGCATCTACCCGGCCCTCGCGGTGCTGGTTGCGGTCCAGATACTCTACCGCTGCGGGCAGCACGGACTGTCAAAGCCGGCTCGGGAGGTCCTGTTCACGCTGGTGGGGCGGGAGGAGCGCTACAAGTCCAAGGCCTTCATCGACGCGGCGGTCTACCGCGGGGGCGACTGGGCGAGCGGCTGGATCTACGCCGGCCTGGCGGCACTGGGGCTGACCGTGGGGGCGATCGCGCTCGTGGCCGCGCCGGTGGCCGCCGTCTGGGTCTTCATGGGTCTGTCTCTCGGACGCAAGGAACAGCGAGCCCAGCAGGCGCAGGCCGCCGCCGCGTAAGCGTTTCGGCGTTGGTCTCTTTCCTCGTCAGCGGTTTCCTGAGACTCTACACCGACCCTCCCAGCAGCCCTTACCGACCCTTACCGACTCTTATCCCACACGGCGGCTCACACAGCTCCTGCGTCAGCCTGGTCTTGGCACCCGAGGGCTGCTCCACCTCCTGCCACTCCATGAACGGCGCGATCGTGATCACGTTGAGCGTGCTGAGCTTCCGCGACCGATCGGCGCTCCACTCCTCCGTTACCCAGGCCTCCACCGTCTTGCCGCCCATTTTTGCCGTCCCTTTGCTGGCCACGACATACCAACGCGACTCGACGTCCGGGGCTCCCGGCGCCCAGACCGGCATCTCGATCACCAGCCCGGGCCGCAACGGCAGGAGTGCCAGCTGGATGTCCATGGAGCTGCCGAGGAACCCGGGACGAGTGAGGGTGACGTCAACCCCCTTTGCCACGGAGTCGGTGGGGAGCTTGATGGTCCCGCGCACGCGATCGCCGTCGAGGGAGAGCTTCACTTCGCGGCCGAGGGATCCCTTGTAGGAGTAGCCGAGCAGGGCGGTGGTTTTGCGGTCAAAAGTCGTGAACATGGTATAGCTGTTGGTGGCACCGCCCGCGCCCGGACCCTCGCCATCGGTGCGGAACCGGAAAACCGCGCGGCCCGCAGTGTCACCGATCGTCATGAGGTTGGTGATCCAGCCGACGTGGCGCGGATCCTTCCCGGGATCCACCTGGTAGCGCTCGATTCGCGAGCCGTGGACCGGCAGGGAGAAGCCCGAGATCAGCTCGGAACCGACCGCGACGCGAAGGGTGCCGCCCGCTTGCTGGGTGTTTCCCGACCCGACTTGCGGTCGCCCGCGGGAGGCCGCCCAGCGGTACACCGCCCGCACGTTCAACGGGAACCAGTCGGCGTACGATCCCCATTTCTCATATGCCGGCAGCTTCACTTCCTGCGCGGCCCGGTCCTCCGACCATCCCTGACTCACCGCCCGCTCCACCGCGTTGCGCAGGTCCGTGTAGTAGCGGATCTGGCGGTCCACGCTGGCCCGGTCGCCCGGGGGACCGTGCCCGAAGACGATGGTCTGGTAATCGAGCTGCTGCAGCCGCTCGAGCGAGGTGAAGAAATCGGGGAAGAGATAGTCCGGCAGGTCCCGGTATCCCACGCGATCGTTGCTCACGAAATCGACCGCGAACGCGACCCGCTCGGCCGGCAGATACGCCACGATCATATTGTCGCTGTGATTCTTGCCCAGGTAGTGCAGCTCGATGGTACGGCCACCGTAGCGCAACACCAGCGTGTCCCGGAACGTGACCTCCGGAGGCGGAAGCTCGGCGGAGCCTGCCGCCTTCACCTTGGCGTACGCCAGCTCGTGCGCGATGATGGGGGCGTGCTCGTTTCCCATGGAGCGGCGGAGCACCGGGGCTCCGGTCGCATGGTCGGCGTGATCGTGACTGTAGACGACCGCGAGCAGCGGCTGGCCGGGAGCGACCCGCTTGATCTCTTCGGCATACTGCGCCGCCGCCGGCGATGAGATGGGATCGAATGCCACCACACCCGCCGGCGTTACTACGAAGAAGCCGTTGTGGGCCTGCCAGCGGAACTGGTAGATTCCCTCCCCGATGCGCGTGTTCTCGAACGGAGCCGCTTGGCCCCCGAGCGACGTCGGTACGACGCCCTGCACTGCCAGCAGCATTGGGAACAGCCAGGTTACCGGTTTCACGTCGCCTCCTTCATAGACGCAGGTCTCTCCCCATTTTCCCTCCGGCGGACTTGCTGCTATTCTATAAAGCGTTCATGCGCCCAAATAGGTGCGCTGGTGTTTTCGGTGGCGGATGATCGACTCCGGGACATCACACCAATAACACAATGCAGGAGTAGATCAGATGGCCACTACGGGCACGGTAAAGTGGTTCAACGATGCAAA
>JACQVB010000142.1 GCA_016209985.1 Gemmatimonadota bacterium
GCCCAGTTCTGGTCCTTCGCCAACGATGTGTATAGCGAGGACGAAGGGAAGCGTCTTTTTCCCATCGTCGCCTTCGGCCAGTCGTCGGGTGCCGTCCTCGGGAGCGTGATCGCGGGCCAGCTCATAGGCCCGCTGGGAGTATATCAGCTGACCTTCGTGGCCGCGTTGTTCCTGGTGGGAAGCCTTCTGATCTTCAACTGGGTGGACACGCGCGAACGGAAACGCACCGAGTCCCACCTGCCCCCGGCGGTGTCGAGCGCCGAGTTGCCGGCAATCACGCAGACCGGCCAGTTCCGCATCGTTTCCCAGCCTGCCCCATTATCGGTGGCGCAGGGAGCACCGGAGCCGATGTCCAAACGCGGCGCGTTCCGTCTGGTGCTCACTCAGCACTATTTGCTGAGCATTGCCGTCATGATCCTGTTGCTCAATTGGGTCAATACCACGGGCCAATATGTCCTGGACCGTACGTTTCAGGCGGCCGCCGCCGAGGCGGTGCGGGCAGGGACCACTGGCGGTCTCTCGAGGGAACAACTGATAGGCCAGTACGCAGCCAGCTTCCTTTCCACCGTCAATGTGGTGGGACTGCTCGCCCAGTTGTTCGTGGTCTCGCGGGTCATCAAGTACTTCGGCGTGAGGGTCGCTGTCCTCATTCTCCCGGTCATTGCGCTGGTTGGTTACTCGGTGCTGGCGTTCTATCCCCTGTTCGCCGTCGTGCGCCTGGCCAAGACCGCGGAGAATGCCACCGATTATTCTCTCCAGAACACGCTTCGCGGCATCCTCTTCCTCCCCACTACCCGGGAAGAGAAGTACAAGGCGAAACAAGCCATCGATTCGTTCTTTGTCCGCATGGGAGACGTCCTGTCTGCCGTCCTGGTGTATCTGGGAACGACCTACCTGGCGCTCCGGACAGAACACTACGCCATGGTCAACCTGGTGCTCGTGCTGGTCTGGCTGGGAATGGCGGTCATGGTCGGGCGGGAGTATCAGCGGCGATCCCGGACCGGGACCCTCAGCTCCCCGGCGACTGCTCGGGCTTCAGCTTGACTCGCAGCTTTTCCAGGTTCAGCGCTATGGACTGATGCGAGCGCATGAGGTCGGCGAGGACCTCGGTGTGCGACCGCGATGACCGTTCCCGCCCGGGACGGTCCTCGAGAAATGGCCAGAGCTTCTCCCGCACCGCCGGCGGCAGCACGCTCTCCAGGTACTCCAGCGCCGTCCCCCGCAGCTGCTGATCGTCGGTGAACAGTCCGCGAAAGGCGATGGTCAGGGGCTGTCTCGGCAGCACCAGGGAGAGCAGGGTGAAGACGTGCTCCAGGCTCTTGCTCGCGCGGGTGCGCAGGAATTCATCCACCAATGGGGAGACCTCTTCCTCTTCCACCCGGTCGAGCAATCGCTGGCTCTCCCATACCGCCTGGCTGACGTTGGCTTCTCTGAGGACCGCGGCGAAAATCTGCTCGTCCGCGAGCTCGGTGCGGTACCGCTCCTGGTGCCGGGCCAGCGCGCGACCCGCCCGATAGCGCACCTCGAAGCGGGTATCCGCGAGTGCCCGAACGAGACCGTCGCTCGCGCGGGGAGAATCGACGCTCGCGAGGACGGAGGGGATCCGGCGGCGCACGCCAAACTCCTCCTCCGGGTCCAGCAGCGCGTCGACCAGCTGGCCGGTCGCCTTCGGCGCGGCGGCCCGCAACGCGCGGATCGTCTCCGGCGCGACTTCATCCCACGCGAGCAGCGGGATGACGTGGCCGACCAGTTCCCGCGAGAGCGGCATCTTCAGGGCGCCCCGCACCCGCGCGGCATCGCGCGACCGGAGCTCGGCGATGAGGCGCATCTCGGGATCGAGCGCCGGCCCGGAGCGGGATCGCTGCGTGCCCGGGTCCGGTACCATGGCCGCGGCGGCCGCGGCCGGGGCCTCCGCCGCGAGGTTTGGGGAAGCGAGACTCCGCATGGTAGAAAGAAACGCCGTCCGCGTCGTGCTGTCCTCGACATCCGGCAGATCGAGCTGGATGGCACGGGCCAGCAGGCTCTTTTCCAGCGCGCGCAAGTACGCCTGGTGGAGGTGGAGAGATAAAAGGACCGAGCCGGCCGCGGTGATGATGGCGGCGAGCGAAACTACCGGCAGCGTCGCCAGGGGGCCCAGAAGCAGAGCGGCCTGCACCGCGCCGGCCCCGAGCGCGTCTCCCAACCGGGCGCACCCGACATCCACCAGCGGTTTGGTGGCCCGCTTTTCGTCGCGCGGGATGGGCGTGAAGAGCAGCTCGTATCCGGACCGATACAGGGAGTTGTGCAGCACCGCTTCGGTGCCCCGCGCGACCACGGCCGTCACGAGTCCCGGCGCGAACACCATTCCCGTCGCGGTGGCCCCGACGGCCGCGGGAAGAGCCGCCACGGTACGCGCCAATCCCAGCGCTTCGAGCGTCCACCGGGTCAGCGCCACCTGCAGGACGAACGTCAATAGCTGCACGCCGGTATAGAAGCCGGCGAACAGCCGCATGAGCTCGCCCCCGCGGCCGGAGGCGCCAACCGCACGGGCTTTGAAGACGTAATCCACCAGGCACTCGGTGATCGCCGCGAGCAGGACGAGCGCCACGAGGTTGCGCAGGTAGGGCACCCGGACCAGCGTGGCGAGCGCAGGGCGTCGCGTCTCGGCCCTGCCTTCGACCGCTCGATGCTCGTCGGTGTGCTGCAGGGCTGAACGGCCTCGCGCGAGGCCGCGAATGGCCCCGGCACACAGGAGGTGAAGCCCGGCGAGGACGGGGAGCATCGCGGTCACCGGGAGGCTCGCGCCCACCCGCTCGGCGATGATCCCTCCGGCCAGTCCGCCGAGAGTTCCGGCCGCGCCGATGGGTCCCATCTGCCGCTTGGCAGTGCGCGGATCGAACCGCTCTCCCACCACCGACCAGAACCCGGAAATGAGCAGGGCGCCGAGCGCGTTGAAGTGCAGGTAGACCGCCGCGGCGGCGACCTTCACCCATTCTCTGGAAATCCACCACTCGAGCAGCAACAGGGCGGCGCTCGCCATTAGCACCGCGGGCACGAGCCGCGCGGGTCCCCACCGGCTCATCAGCCGTGATGTCAGGAGGACCACGACGACCGATATCACCGCCGAGCCGGTCATTGCGGCCGGCAGGCGGGTCACATCGTAGCTGGAAAGGAACAGCGCATCGCGGGTCGCCTTGCCGGCCACTTGGTACGCGATCAGAGCGGCCGAGGTGACCATCGCGGCACGAATGGCCGAACGGGCGTCGTCTGCGGTGTGGGGCGTGCCCGGGGGCATGCCGGGAAAGTGGGCGGAATTACGGGGAGACGATAGGGCCGGGCCGGTCGGTGCCCGTGACGCTTACCGGTGCGCCATCCGCTCCGGGGCCCCCGGTCGCAGCGCGGCCACGAGGGCCAGAGTTCGGGTCATCCGTCCTCCTGTTGCGCGGCGCCCGTGGTTGCCGATGCGCTGCCAGCTGCTTTCCTTACCGGACCGAAGGCGGGTCTCACGGATCGCGGCACGGCGGAGTCGAGCATGGGCGAAATGGATCGCCGGGTAGCGCTGGTGACCGGGGCGGCGCAGGGCATTGGACGGGCGGTGGTCGATCTCCTGCTGGAGCGGGGGCTCGGGGTGGCGCTCAACGACCTGGATGCCGGCCGCCTCGATGCCCTGGCGGAGTCGCTCGGCCCGCAGGCGCTTCCTCTGGCCGGCGACGTCACCGGGGCCGGCATCGCGGCCGATCTGGTTCGCCGCACGGTCGGCCAGTGGGGCCGCCTGGACGTGCTGGTCACGGCCGCTGGCATCCTCGCCCCCACGCGGTTCCGCGAGATTCCCGAAGCCGAGTGGCGTCGCACCATCGACGTCAACCTCACCGCCGTGTTCCTCTGCATGCAGGCCGCCGTCGAGCCCATGGTTCGCGGGGGCTTCGGTCGCATCGTGAACGTATCCTCGACCGCGGGCAAGTCGGTCAGCACGTTGGGCGGAGCGCATTACACCGCCTCGAAAGCCGGCGTGCTCGGACTCACCCGAGCCGCCGCGAAGGAACTGGCGCCGCACGGGATCACGGTGAACGCGGTGTGTCCCGGTCTCATCGACACGGAGATGGTGCGCCGCAACGTCGCGCCCGAGCGTCTCGAGGCTTATCGGACCAGTTTTCCGATCCCCCGCCTGGGCACGCCCCGTGAAGTGGCTGAGCTGATCGGGTTCCTGGCCTCAGACCAGGCGGCGTACATCACCGGCGCCGCCTTCGACATCACGGGCGGCGACCTCATGGTCTAACGGGGCGCAAGATCACGCGGTAGGTGGGCGAGCACCTTTCCAGACGGTGACGTGTTTCCCCTGGTCCTGGATCGCCTTCCCTTTCTTCGACGTGAGCGTCCACTGGAAGGTCCTGGTTTCGACGGCCAGGTCTCCAGAAACCATGACGTCCTCAGTCTTCGTTCCACCCTCCGTGACCATGTATGCGAACATGAAGCCCCGGAGGCCCTTGGTGAGCGCATCGTGACCTCGCCAGGCTTCCTCGTTTGGCATCATGATCGTGGCGTCGCTCGCGTAGTTCGCCGAGATGTTCGCCCTGTCTCCGGATTGGAGGGCCGCCAGGAACCGGGCATTCGCCTTCTCGATTTCCTGGCGCACGGCGGCGGCATCGGCCTGCGCGGGTGGCGGCGGTTTCTGCTCAGCGGTGCAAGCCAGCACCAATACTCCGGCAAGAAATCAAAGGAACGTGCGCGGGCGGTCGATGACTTCGCTCACAGGAACTGAGATAGGATTTCCGCCCTGCCTCGGCGAGCCAAAACTCACGGGGCGCGCAAATCGCGGGCTAATAGCCCGCGCTCCCCTCGCTTCGCTCGGGGCCAGCTCCGCGGTCCTGAAGGACCGGGAAGCGCCATGAGCGCTGAAGTGACGTACCGGGAGCGCGGCGGTAACCGGCACCTTCATCGCGAAGATTTGATGCCAAAAGGAGCTTCATCGTCGCGCATACTCGGCGATGCTCGCTTGTCCGCCGCCGCCGAGGAGGCCGATATTATGGCTATGCCGGTGCCCCACGGGTCCATCACCACCATCGAGGAGTTGCTCGCCCTTCCGGAGGATGGGCTCCGACACGAGCTGCTCGACGGCGAGCACGTCGTGACGCCGGCTCCGGAATATCCCCATCAGAGCGCCTTGGCCGGGGTCTATAACGTGTTGTACCGGGTCGTGGGTGGGCGAGACGATCTCCAGTTGCTCTGGAGTCCCGCCGACATTGTGCTGGGTCCCAAGACCCTGGTTCAGCCAGACCTCTTTGTCCTTCGAGTGCAGCCAGGCAAGCCGTTCCGGAGCTGGAAGGAAGTCGGGACACCCCTTCTCGTGATCGAAGCCCTTTCGCCATCCACGGCGCCGCGCGACCGCGGTAAGAAACGCCGCATTTACCAGCGAGCCGGCGTGGCCGAGTACTGGATCGTGGATCTCGACGCGCGGCTGATCGAGCGGTGGCGGCCGGACGATGCGCGTCCGGAGATCATTGATCAGATCATGAGGTGGGAGTTACCCGGTGGTGCGAAGGGTGAGTTCGGTATGCAGGAGATTCTCCCACCTTTGGCCTAGCCTCCTGCCTGGGCGCGCAGATTCGATGTTCGCCGCGCAGAAAGGTTCCTCACCCGCGTGAATGAGGTGCTATGACGGACGAAATGGGACCTTTCGCACGAAGGAACTGGTTCTGGCTGGCCCGGTGATTACCGCGGTGGCCGCCTAGGCGGGCGATCTGCGAAGCGGTGGATGAGCTCGAGGGCCGTGGAGACTGAATTCCTTCTGTATCACTGACCGCGGCGTTATAGTTAGCTCTCCATTGTCCAAGCCTGCATGACACTGATTCCCACCCCGGTGCGCCGGGGATTCGATGCCGTGCTCGACCCGCTGGTTCGGGGTCTCATCGCGGGACGCATCAATCCGAACACGATTACCACGGTGGGAACCGCGGTCCTCCTTGGATCTGCCGTCGCGTACGGCTACGGCTACATCCGGCTCGGTGGGGCGTTGCTCCTGCTGTCGGGCGCGCTCGACATGCTGGATGGCAAGGTTGCGCGCGGGGGAGGAAAGATCACTCGTTTCGGTGCCTTCTACGATTCGACGCTCGACCGGGTGGGCGAGGCGGCGCTTTACACCGGCATCACATTCTATTTCCTGGGCGGCGGCGTGAGCGCTCGATGGTTTCACCTCGCCGTGTGGATCACGCTCGTCGCCATCAGCTCCGGGCTGATCGTGTCCTCCGCCCGCGCGCGGGCCGAAGGACTGGGCCTGGAGTGCAAGGTTGGGATCGCGCAGCGGGCCGAACGGATTCTGGTGTTGGGCGTTCCGACGTTGTTTTTCGGGCCGGGTCCTGACGGACTGCTGTTGCTGTCGATCGTATTTCTCCTGGCGCTGACCGCCGTGATCACGGTGGGGCAGCGCATCGCTCACGTCTATCGTGTCACCCGCGGGCTGGAGCGCCCCCCCGAGGCGCGCGCGCCGGCTTCCGCCGTGGCTGACATGCTCGGGAAAGGACCCACAGGTGCCTAAGGGACAGACCCGGCCCGTGAAACCGGCCGAGGGAAAACTTGGTGTTCTTCTGGTCGGACTCGGAGCGGTCGCGACTACCTACATAGCCGGCGTCGAGAACGTCCGTCGGGGGCGGGGAAAACCGATCGGCTCGTTGTGCGAGATGGGCACCATCCGGCTTGGAAAGCGCACCGAGAACCGCTCACCCAAGATTCGGGATTTCGTGCCGCTGGCGGTACTGCCCGATATCGTCTTCGGCGCCTGGGACCCGATTCCGGACAATGCCTATCAGTCGTGCAAGGTAGCCGGTGTGCTGGAGCCGCCTCATGTCGAGCCGATCGCCGACTTCCTGAAGAGCGTGCAGCCCATGCCGGCGGTCTTCGACCAGCAGTACGTCAAGCGGCTGAGCGGCACCAACGTCAAGAAGGGAAAGACCAAGCGCGATCTCGCCGAGCAGCTGCGGGAAGACATCCGGAACTTCAAGCAGCGCAGCGGCGCCAGCCGGGTGGTGATCGTGTGGTGCGCCTCGACCGAGATCTTCCTCGCGCCCGGCGCGGTTCACCAGAACCTGGCCGCATTCGAAAAGGCGATGGAGGCCAACGATCCCGCCATCGCTCCATCCATGCTCTATGCCTGGGCCGCCATGATGGAGGGCGTGCCCTTCGCCAACGGCGCGCCCAATCTGACGGTCGACATTCCGGCCATTCAGGAGCTCGCCGCCCAGAAGCGCGTGCCGATCTGCGGCAAGGACTTCAAGACCGGCCAGACCATGGTCAAGACGGTCATCTCCCCCATGCTCAAGGCGCGGATGCTCGGCCTCTCCGGCTGGTACTCCACCAACATCCTGGGCAACCGCGACGGCGAAGTGCTGGACGACCCCGAGTCATTCAAGACCAAGGAAGAATCCAAACTCGGCGTACTGGAGCACATCCTGCAGCCCTCGGTCTACCCCGACCTCTACGGAGAGGTCTATCACAAGGTGCGGATCAACTATTACCCGCCGCGGGGAGACAACAAGGAAGGCTGGGACAACATCGACATTTTCGGGTGGCTCAACTACCCGATGCAGATCA
>JACQVB010000143.1 GCA_016209985.1 Gemmatimonadota bacterium
GTGGATCATCTTGGTGCCGGTGTCGGCCTGTTGCCGGTTGTTGGTCACCGCCACTGAGTAGAACTCTCCGACAGAGTTGTCGCCCTGCAGGATGCACCCCGGGTATTTCCATGTGATGGCAGACCCGGTTTCCACCTGGGTCCAGGAGATTTTGGAGTTTCGGCCGGCGCATTTTCCGCGTTTGGTCACGAAATTGTAAATGCCGCCCCGCCCTTGTTCATCCCCGGGGTACCAGTTCTGCACCGTGGAGTACTTGATGGTGCCATTGTCATGTGCGACCAGCTCGACCACGGCCGCGTGCAACTGGTTCTCGTCCCGCATCGGCGCCGAGCAGCCTTCGAGATAGCTGACATGGCTGCCTTCGTCGGCGATGATCAGCGTGCGCTCAAATTGACCGGTGGACGAGGCGTTGATCCGGAAATACGTCGACAGCTCCAGCGGACAGCGCACGCCCTTGGGGATGTAAGCGAACGAGCCGTCGGTGAACACCGCGGAATTCAGCGCGGCAAAGAAGTTGTCGTTATGAGGAACTACCGATCCGAGATACTTCCGCACCAGGTCCGGGTGTTCACGGATGGCTTCGGAAATCGCGCAGAAAATGATCCCGTGCTTTTTCAACTCCTCGCGGAATGTCGTGGCAACTGAAACACTGTCGAAGACGGCATCCACTGCCACGCCCGCCAGGCGTTTACGCTCGTCGATCGGGATTCCCAGCTTCTCGAACGTCTCCAACAGCTTGGGATCAACCTGATCGAGGCTCTGGTACTTGGGTTGGGCCTTGGGCGCCGCGTAGTAGCTGATCGCCTGGTAATCCACCGGTCCGTAATGAACGTTCGCCCAGGTCGGCTCCTGCATCTTGAGCCAATTGCGATACGCCCGCAGGCGCCATTCCAGCATCCAGTCGGGCTCGCCCTTCTTCCGAGAAATCAGCCGGATGACGTCCTCGCTGAGTCCCGGCGGAACGACGTCCGACTCGATATCGGTCGTGAAACCGTATTTGTATGGTTGAGTAACCTGCGCTTCGATACTCGTGCTCATCTCTGCTCCGCGGACGTTGGGGGCTTGGCCCCTCCGACACTCACCGCGTACTCACAGGCGTTACAACCCTGCGGTATGTGGGCGGCCCGCCGAACGTCGGTTTCGAGAATACCGCGAAGAAAATCCGCCTCCGCGTCGCAGAGCTCCGGATATTTCTCGGCGATGGCCTGCACCGCGCAGTTATGTTCCGCAATACGGACCGTTCCGCCCTCGATGGACCACTCCGCCATGAAGCCCTGCCGTTGCAGGAGCTCAACGACCGCCTGAACCCGCTCGGGAAACGTGGAGCCACGAAGCTGCGGCAGGAGCGACTCGGCCTGGTTCCGGAACTGCTCATCGAAGAAACGCCGCACTTCTTCACGGCCGCTTCGCTGCGCGAGGTAGTTCAGCACGTGGGTAAGCTGCTCCGCATACCGCTTCGGAAACAGCGCCTCGCCGGCATCCGTGAGTCGATATGCGAAGGTCGGCGCACCCCTGCCCCTTTGCTCTCGACCGTATTCGATCACCTGATCGGCTTCGAGCTCCTTCAGGTGGCGTCGCACCGCGTTGGGAGTCACGCGATGCCGCTCCGCAAGTTCTTTTACCGTGAGGGGTTGAGATCTCTTCAACTCCAACAGGATCTGCCCCCTCAGCCCCTTTAGGGGCGGCGCTACCGTGCTTGCAGTTTCCATGAGATGGAAGCTACCCCGCAAGGATCAGATAATCAACTAAAGAAACGATTTTGTTGAAGAAATCAGGATACCTCGTCAAGAAGGCGCCGATAGGCCTCCGGCGTATCGATATCCTCGATGACGCCCGGGTCTTCAACGCCGACTTCCAGCACTCGACTGGGGATGCGCCGGACCACGGTGTGGGCACCTTCGTCAGCGGCGGGAGATAGGAGCTCTGGGAAGATGTCTCGGCTAAACAGCACGGGATGCCCCCGTTTCCCGGAAAATACGGGGACCGCTATTGAGGCAGCCCTGGACTGGGCTGTGTTGATGAGCATACTAACGGTATTTGGCGCGACTCGCGGATGATCCACCGGCCAGACAAGCAGATACTCAACCTAACGGTTGATAAGAAAATGGACGGCTGCGCGGATAGATCCGATCGGCCCATCACCAAAATCGCCATTATTGAAGATCACGATGTTATTGGCTAACTCACAGTGATGAATGATGTTATCGCTCAATCGCGATACCGCAACAACGGCACAATCAATCGCAGCAACGCGAATAGCCACTAGGATGTGGTCCAAAAACGTCTTCCCGCGATAGAGCAAGAGTGCCTTCTCTTGGCCCATCCGGGAGGACCTTCCAGCGGCCAGTACGACCGCCCCTACCACTCCGCTCCCATGTCAGCTCCCGTGCGAGGGGCCATTGCTGACCTTAGATTCTGGTCGGCCCAACCGAAGGTATGTACGACCATGGCAATCCGCCGCGTTCGGCTGCTCGGCGATCCAGTTCTGAGATCGCGCTCGGCGTCGGTGACCGACCCCCGGTCACCCGCGGTCCGGGTTGTGGTAGATGACCTCAAGGAAACGCTTCGAGACTTGAAGGCTCGCCACGGGATGGGCCGAGCACTCGCTGCGCCGCAAATCGGCGCTCCCATGAGCATAGTCTACGTCGAGATCGATCGACCATGGGTCCTCATCAATCCGGAAATAGTCGATGTCGGCACCGAGGATTTCGCCGTCTGGGATGACTGTTTCTCGTTTCCCGACCTGATGGTGCGGGTGCAGCGAGCCTTCCACGTCAGTGTCCGCTATCAGGACCTGCGGGGCAAGATCCACACGGTCGAGCTCGACGGCGACATCGCGGAGCTCATCCAGCATGAAATCGATCATCTCGAAGGTGTATTGGCCGTTGATCGTCCGGTGGGGCTGGACCCTTTCTGTCTGCGGGAGGAATGGAACCAGCACTACTCCTTTCTCGGCCGATACGGAAGTCCCACGGCGCGGGTGGAGCCCGTCTCTACGTAAGGGGTCTTTCGCATTCAGCCTCGGAACAAGTTGATCGCGGCGCCATTTACCGCGCTCGCGGTTTCGCCCGCCAGAAAGTGGACCACCTCAGCAATCTCCTCCGGTTTCAGCCAGGTGGACGTATCGGCACCGGGTGACGCACTGCGGTTGGCCGGCGTATCGATCACACTTGGCACCAGCGTATTTACCGTGATCCTCCAGGGCGAGAGCTCCTTTGCCAACGACTCGGAGAAGCTCAGGACCGCCGCCTTGGCGGCGCTATAGGCCGACATGTTGGCCGCCCCGTGGTTCAACGCCGGCGCGGAGGAAACATTGACGATGCGGCCCCAACGGGCCGCCTTCATGGACGGTACCGCCGCGCGGGAGCACAAGAACGTGCTGGTTGCGTTCAGCCGAAGCATTCGCTCCCAGACCGCGGATTCGGTGTCTTCCACCGCTGCGTACGCAAAACCGCCGACGATGTTTGCGAGGACTTGAACCGGCCTCCCTTTGCCCTCGACGTTCCGAAACAAATCCGCAACTTGAGCTTCCGAGGTGACGTCGCTGCGATGAAGGACGACCCGCGAAAACGCCGACCCTACCAGTTTCTCGAGCTCCTGGACTTCGTTCTCCGCAATCCAGGGCAGGTGGACCGCGGCGCCGCCGTCCACAAAACGCTTCACGACTGCGCGGCCCAGGGCGCCGGTGCCGCCGGTCACGAGAACGGTTCGTTCCATGGCGTGAGGTTGCCCCACGGGCGCCGCGAAATCAAGTAGATTGGATTGCGACGGGGGTGCCCGCCTTCGAGCGGGCTGAGATCAGACCCTTTGAACCTGAACCGGTTCGCACCGGCGGAGGGAGTCGGACATGTCCAGCAGCACCTGCCTCACCCAGATGCACTTTGCCCGCCAGGAGCAGATCACCGACGCGATGCGGTTTGTAGCCGAGCGTGAAGGGCTCGACCCGGAACTGGTGCGCGCGGAAGTCGCCCGGGGACGCCTGGTCATCCCGGCAAACGTGAATCATCTGAAGAGCAAGCTCGAGCCGATGGGAATCGGCAAGGTCGCGCGAGTCAAGATCAACGCCAACATCGGCAACTCTGCCGTCTCCTCGAGCATCCCCGAAGAGATCGAGAAGCTTCGGCTGGCGGTGAAGTACGGGGCGGACACGGTGATGGATCTTTCCACCGGGGCCGACATCGATGCCACTCGCGAGGCTATCATCGGCGAATCCACGGTGCCGATCGGCACCGTACCGATTTATCAAGCTTCGCTGCTGGTCGACCAGGTCGCCGACCTCACGGCCGGCGATCTGCTCTCCGGGATCGAGCACCAGGCGCGGCAGGGGGTCGATTACATGACGATCCATGCCGGGATTCTCCTCGAGCATTTGCCGCTGGTGTATGGCCGCGTCACCGGCATCGTCAGTCGAGGCGGGTCCCTGCTCGCGGTCTGGATGATGACGCATCGCCGGCAGAACCCGTTGTACGAGCGATATGACGACGTACTCGATATCCTGCGCCAATACGACGTGACCATCTCACTCGGCGATTCCCTGAGACCGGGAAGCGTGCACGACGCCAGCGATCGGGCGCAGTTCGCGGAGCTCGAAACCCTCGGCGAGCTGACGCACCGCGCCTGGAGCCGGGACGTCCAGGTAATGGTGGAAGGTCCCGGGCATATCCCGATGGATCAAATCGAAATGAACGTCCGGAAACAAAAAGAATTGTGCGACGAAGCACCCTTTTACACACTGGGACCGCTGGTCACCGACATTGCCCCCGGATATGACCACATCACCAGCGCCATCGGCGCGGCGATGATCGGATGGTACGGTGCCGACATGCTCTGCTACGTCACGCCCAAGGAGCATCTCGGCCTGCCCAATGCGGAAGACGTCCGGCAGGGCGTCATCGCCTACAAGATCGCGGCTCACGCGGCTGATATTGCGCGCGGCCGCCGCGGCGCCAGAGACCGCGATGATGCCCTGTCCCGCGCCCGGTACGCCTTTGACTGGGAGGAACAATTCCGTCTGAGCCTCGATCCGGAGCGCGCCCGCGAATACCACGACGAAGCGCTGCCGGCCGAGTACTTCAAGAGCGCCGAGTTCTGCGCCATGTGCGGGCCGAAATTCTGCTCCATGCATCATTCGCGGACGATCGACGATCTGATCGCCGGCCTCGCCCGTGGCGGCGTCGACGCACCGGCCCCGCCGGAAACGGCAGGAGCGGCCAAGATCTGATCTAGCCGATCGAGTTCAAAAAGTCCCCGGCGACCCGGTTGAACGTGTCGGGTTGCTCCAGCGGCGCCAGATGCCCGGCGCCCGTGATGACTTCCAAGCGGGCGCCGGGTATTCTGCTCGCGAGACTCTGGTGGAGGCCGACCGGGATCAGCGCGTCATCGGAGCCCGCCACTATCAGGGTCGGGACGGCAATCTTCCCCAGCAGATCCGTGGAGTCCGCCCGGCCGCGCATTGCGGCCAACGCGGCAATCATTCCGGTGGGCGGCGTCCGGGCCATCATGGAACGGACATGCGACACGATGTCCGGCCGGGTCTCGCGGCTACGCGGCGCCAACACCCGATCGAGCATCGAATCGATCACCGCTTGCGCTCCGCGAGTCCGGATCGCGTCCATCATGGCGTCGCGCTGTTCGGTCGCTTCGGGAGTATCGGGTTCGGCACGGGTATTCGAGAGGATCAGGGCGCGGCACAAAGCCTGGTGACGGCGCCAAAGCTCGAAGGCGACGTACCCTCCCATCGACAATCCGCACACGATCGCCTGACCGATTCCGAGTTCGGCCAATAACGCAGCCAAATCATCCGCATAACCCGCGATGGTCTGGTCCTGCGGCACCGCGACCGGATCCGATAGCCCGAAACCGCGCAGGTCCGGGGCGAGCCGCCGCCACCCCGGCAGCGATTCGACCTGGTTCTGCCACATGGTCCGGTCGAACGGGAAACCGTGAATGAAGAGGATGGGAGGCCCGCTCCCGTCCTCGGCGACCGCCATGACGGCGCCACGCACCGAAATCATCGACGGGTGGGGCATGCCGCTAATATTAAGTGGGCGGACTTCTCGAACAGGAGATTCAGCATGCGCCCCAGCACCGACTACCTGGAACACCTGGCGAGGCTCGCCCGGAAAGTCCACGCGGAAGCGAGCATGGGGGGCTCGCAGCCACAGCCGGACGCGGAGTTTTACAAAGTGCTGGCCAAGGCCGCCGACGAGGTGGTTCAGGGATTCAAGTCACTCTCCCAGCGCGAGTAGAAATCACACGATGATCGCGACAGGTGCCGGCGCTTCGGGAGCGGTACAACTCATCACGACGGCCCAGGCTGTGCGCAGCCTCGCGGCGCGACTGCGCGGCGAGCCGGTAGTAGCATTTGACACCGAAGCGGCTTCGTTCCATCGCTACATCGACCGGGTTTATCTGATCCAGATCAGCTCGCCGCGAGAAACCGCGATCGTCGACCCACTCGCGACTGACGACCTTTCCCCCCTGGGCGATCTCCTGGCGAACCCGGCTATCGAAGTCGTATTCCACGACGCGGATTACGATCTGCGGTCCCTGGATCGCGATTTCGGATTTCGTGCCAGACGGGTGTTCGATACCCGAATCGCGGCCCAACTGCTGGGGGAACCGGGCGTCGGATTGAGCGCATTGTTGCAGAAGTACTTCGGTGTGACGCTCAACAAGAAAATGCAGCGGGCGGATTGGTCACAGCGCCCGCTCACGCAGGAAATGATCGACTACGCGGCCGCCGACACTTCGCACCTACCAGCCTTGCGCGACGTGATGGAAGCCGAGCTGCAGAAGCGCGGCCGACTCGATTGGGCCCGGGAGGAGTTCACCAGGCTCGAAGCGGTTCGCTCCAACAGCGACAGCACCAATTCCGACGAATATCTCCGATTGAAGGGGGCCAAGGCGCTTCCTCCGCGGGCCCAAGTGATCCTCCGTTCTCTCCACCAGTGGCGTGAGAACAGGGCTCGGGTGCTCGATCGGGCTCCCTTCCGGGTGCTTCATAACGAAGCGCTCCTGGCTCTGGCACAGACGGCCCCAACCACGATCGCGGCCATGCGGGCAGCACCTGGAGTGCCGGCTTCAGCGGTGGACCGTTACGGCGAGGAGTTGATCGCGGAAGTATCCGGGGCGCTCAGCACCCCGCCTTCAGAATGGCCCCGACGGGAGCGGAGCGCACGATTTCGGCCGGACGCCGAGACCGAGCTGCGCTTCGAGCGGCTCAAGCAGATGCGCAACGAGCGAGCGAAAGAACTCGGCCTCGAGCCCGGGGTACTGTGCGCGAACGCCGCGCTGCTGGCCCTGGCACGAGGGGAATCCGGCTCTGCTGAACCAGATCGTCCCGGAACGGACGAACGACCCGAGCTTCGGGCGTGGCAACGAATCGCGTTGGGAGAGGATCGTATTCGTTCGGCGCTGGCAGGTGGGGCGCCGCCGGACGGCGGCCGGGTCAACGGCTAGAGCCCGAGGTACCCGCGTACCCGGGGGTCGATTCGCTCCGGCGTCCAGTAGGGTTCCCACACGATCTCGACGTTTACCTCCTTCACGCCGTCCAGCCCTTTTACCGCGCGCTGAGCATCTCCCACGATTTCAGGGCCGGAGGGGCACCCGGGGGAGGTGAGCGACATTCTGATCTCCACGTCTCCGTCTTCCTGGACGGATACGTCGTAGACCAGCCCCAGATCCACGATACTCAGGTTGAGCTCGGGATCCTTGACTTGCCGCAGGACTTTTCGAACAGCGTCCTCAGTAACCATCAAGCCCTCTCTAAGGCAGTATAGCCTGGAGCGGCAATTTCAGCAGCCCGTCGCCCTGGCGCCCGGAGCGGTGGAGGCGATCGCGGAACCGCAACGTTGCCTCGCCGCCGCGACCGCCGCGTCCGCCACCTCGCCGCGAATCTCCTTGATCCGGGTGAAGGATCGTCTCGCTCTGGTGGCGTATACCCGATTGGTGAGCACCACGGCGAATACGTCGTGATCGGGGTCGATCCAGACGGAGGTACCAGTGAACCCCGTATGACCGAACGCCCGGGGGCTCATGAGCCTCCCCGAGTTCTCCGCCTTGGTAGTATCCCGCACTTCCCAGCCCAGGGCACGATTCCCCGCCGCGCGCCGCGTGAACAGGTTGATGGTTCGGGACAGCAAGACCCGCTGGCCCGCCAGGGTCGTGCCTCCCCGCAAGTAGAGCTGCACATAGCGCGCGACATCCATTCCGGTAGCAAAAAGGCCCGCATGGCCCGAGATCCCTCCGAGCCGCGCGGCGTTCTGATCGTTTACGGCGCCGGCAATCGAAGTTCCATGCCACAGATTGGTCGGCGCGGTTCGGTGGTGCCATGCTTTGGGGGGAACAAACCTGGTCTGCGTCATTGCCAGCGGCGCGAACACGTTGGCCGACGCGAATCGATCCAGCGGCACCCCCGACACCCGCTCGACGATCCACCCGAGCAACATTGCGTTGAGATCCGAGTACTCCACATGAGTCCCTGGTCTCCAGCGAAGGGGCTCATGCAGGACGATTTCACGGGCGGTCGCTGAATCGCTGGCCAAGGTGTCCAATCGCAGAAAGGAACGCAGTCCGGAGTTGTGCGCCAGGAGATTCCAGACGGAGACCTCTTCCTTGCCTGGTGCGGCGAACTCCGGCAGGTAGTACTGAACGGGCCGGTCGAGCTGAAGCATTCCTTTTTCGACGAGGATCATGACCGCCGGAGTGGTAGCCACGACCTTGGTCAGCGAGGCGAGATCGTAGAGGGTGGAATCCGGGTCTGGAACCGGGCTTTTCGCCGACCACGCCAAATGCCCATACCCGCGGGCGAGCAGCATCGAATCATGGGTTCCCACCACCACGACCGCTCCGGGGAAGACACCGTCACGGATACCACCCATCACGGCTCGCTCGACATCCGCGGCCGTGGCCAATTGCGCGACCAGCGCGATAAGAGTAAAAGCGGGCACCTAGCTATCTTAGCTGGTCATTAGCGGTGTTGAAAGCGACCCGCCGAGGAGCTGGACAATGAACCAGATGGTGTTTACGGCGGGATTGCTGGGCCTGCTAGCCGGCTGTGCGCCCACCAGACCGCAAACCGCCACTCCGGCCGTTCCCCCGAGCCCCATCGATACCACGGCGATCCGCGGGTACACGCGTTTTCTCTCCGACGATGCCCTGGCCGGCCGAATGACCGGCACGCGCGAAGCAGATTTGTCGGCTCTCTACATCGCTTCGGCCTGCATTGGCATCGGGTTCAGCCCGGTGGGTACCAGCTACCTGCAACCGGTCCGTTTGGACCAGGCAACGATCCTTGGCGACGAGACGGAACTGCGTCTGAGCGGCCCGAAGGGCGTGAGAACGTACCGCTTTCAATCCGATTTCATTCCCAACCTTACGGTCGACCGCTTCGCCGGCTTTGCGGGGCCGACCGTGTACGTCGGTACCGCGGAGGAGGTGGCCGCGGGAGGCATCGGTACCATCGACATGTCGGGTGCGGTGGCCGTCCTCGTCGGCCCGGTCATCGATCCGGCGGACGACACGCTTCGAGCGCGGCGCGTCATCGGCACTATTCAGCTCACCGGCGACGAGGCGCAGTACCGCTTATATGTCCGGAGCCGGGGCGGCAGCCGGCTTCGGCTGGCCGACTCCACCATCAAGCGTTCGTTCAGCGAAGGGCTGGCCTCGATCGTGGCGAGTCCGCAGCTCTCACGGAATCTCGTCGGTGAGACGTCGCTGGCTCGCGGCGCGGTCCGCCTGGCCGATTCCGTGGCCGTTCACATCGGGCTCGGTCGGAAGCCGGTAGTATCGAGCAATGTGGCGTGTCTGCTGGAAGGTGCCGATCCCAAGGTCAAAGACACGGCAATTGTTTTTGGCGCCCATTACGACCACCTCGGCATCGGCATACCCGATGCCCGCGGCGATTCCATCTACAACGGCTTTTCGGACGATGCGGCCGGCGTCGCGATGTTGCTGGCCATCGGCAGCGCGCTGAACCGGCGACCCCTGGACCGGCCGCGCCACTCGATTCTGCTGCTGTTTTTCACCGGTGAAGAACAAGGGCTGCTGGGATCCGACTACTACGCCGCGCACCCGCTCTGGCCCCTCGGACGGGTTCGCGGGATGATCAATCTCGATGCCGGGGCGCCTCCCGGTCGCCCGTGGAGCTGGCGGATTGCCCGGGGGAACGGCAACTCCACCTTGGGGCGGCTCGCGCAAGACGTGGCGGCCGACCACGGCTGGAGCGCCACGACGTCACCGGCAACACCGAACACCGACTATTTCCCATTTGTCCGATCCGGGGTCCCGGGAATTTTCATCGTGCCGGGATCGGCACCCTATCAAGGATTGAGCGCGGATAGCTCTCAGGCGTTGCGGCGTCGGTGGGATCACTATCATGAACCGGGCGACGAGTGGGCGCCGGATTTTCCGTTCAGCGGCCTCGGGCGGTATGCGGAGTACGCCTACCTGATCGGCCGGGCGCTCGACGGACCCCTGGCGGGTAGAAACCGCGCGCTGCCGCCACAATGAGCGTCAGGACCGCAGCGAGCCGGGCGGTAGCTCGTAGAGCAGGCGCGCGGTGCGGCGATCGCGCGGCGACAGGTCATCACGCGGGTCGGTCGTCGGGTACATTACGTCCGCCGAATCGTCGGAATGCCCGAGACCCAGCAAGTGCCCGATCTCGTGCAAAGCCACGGTGTAGACCGCATCAGGCGGAAGCGGGATGCCGCCGGGGTTTCGAGTGGCGAGCGTCAGCGTACCTGAGAGCAACCACCCGGCACGATTCCAGCGGACGTCGGCTTGTCCGGTGCGCTCCAATGGGAACTCGGGAATCCAGCGGACGATGACGTCGGCGCGGCCGGAGTCGCGAGTAAACGCAAATACCACCGGAATGCCGGCCACGCGTTCCCAACGCGAGAACGCTTTCCTCGCCGCCTGGCCCAGTTCGGCTGTATAGCCAGGCGCGCTGCCCTCCGGCAAGTAAACCAGCAACGGATTGGCTATGCGATCGGGCCAACGCTTCAGAACAGAATCGGATTGAGCGAGCATGGCCGGCAAATAGGTGTCGGACTCCGCGATGCGTCGTAACGTCGACTCCCGTGCGCGAAGCACCGAATCGCTACGCAGCAGACCGGCCGACCGCGCCTCGCGATCCGCCGCATCAACCCGGGGTGGGAGGGAGGCCCGGCCGGCGCCCCGACCGCTCAGCTTCAGAGCCGTAAGGACGACAACCAGGAGAACCGTAACGCTCAGAATGCGACGCACGAGGATCAGCAACAATATGTGTTTTGACGTTCCCATCCCGCCACCGGCGCCCAGGGTGGCGGAGACCGGCCCGACGGCATGCCGATGAGCCGCCCCAGCGGGGGCCACCCCGCGCCCCGCCGCAGCGGCGAAGCTGCCGGACTGAGGACCGGCGGCATTCCCGGTGCCATCGTGCGTCTTCGCTTTCTCGTCATCGTGTTCTGGCTGCTGGCCCTCGCCGCTGCGGTTCCCGGGGCGATGCACGTGAGCGACGTCCTGGAGGTGCAGGGCGGCGGGCTCCGGAACGCGGAGTCGCAGCTGGCCGAGCGCCAACTACGGCGTGAATTCGAGCGGCCGGTCGATGCTTTCTTTGCGGTCACGGTGAAGGGGAACGTCCCGCTGGATAGCCCCGCCTACGCCGCGTTGCTGGACACGCTGGCCGCCGCCGCCACGGCGGAGCCCTACATCACCCGGGTGGTGTCGATCCGCTCCGTGGCCGACTCGGCGCTCGTCAGCCGGGACCGGCGTACGACTTTTCTGGTCGCCGCTGTCGCCATCGATTCGACCGATGCAACCGTTCGGGTCCCGATGTTTCGCCGGGCGGTTCACGCGGCCGTCGTCCGCAGCGGGAACGCCGATCGTTTCGAGGTGAACGTCACCGGCGGGCCCGCCCTGGACTTCGACGTACGCACCGTGAGCAAGGCGGACGCTGAGCGGAGCGAGGCGCGCGCGCTTCCCCTGTCCGCCGTGGTGCTGGTGCTGGCGTTTGGCGCCCTGGTCGCTGCAGCGCTCCCGATCCTGATCGGCGTATTCGCCATCACCTGTGCCTACGCGCTGGTGCATCTGACCGGCTCCTTCTATCCCATGTCGGTGTTCGTCCTCAACATCGTGTCCATGGTCGGCCTGGGCGTGGGGATCGACTATTCGCTGCTCGTCGTCACCCGTTTTCGAGAGGAGCTCAATCGAGGACTGGGCGCCCGCGAAGCCGCGGCGCGCACCATCGCGACGGCGGGGCTGGCGGTTGTCACCAGCGGGCTCACGGTAGTCGTCGGATTCGCCGCGCTGTTCGTCGTGCCACTCAATGAAACCCGCTCGGTCGCCCTGGGCGGGCTCTTCGTCGTCGGCGGCGCCGTGCTTCTCGCCGTGACCCTGCTCCCGGCGGTACTCTCGCTGCTGGGCCGCTCGCTCGACCTCCCCAAGTGGCTCGCCCGGCGATTGGCGTGGTATCACGCGCCGACCGCGTGGGAACGCTGGGCGAGATGGCTGGCCCATCATCCGTACCGGGCAATCGTGATCGGCGGCGTTCTGGTCGCGGCGATCACCTGGCCGCTCGCCGGGATCAAGATCGGCCTGCCTCGCGCGGGTTGGTTTCCCTCCGCCACGGAATCAGGGGCCGGGGTGCGGGCACTGGAGGAAATGGGCGCGCGGGGAGCATTGCAGCCCATTCGCGTGATGGTGCAGGTTCCGGCAGGACAGCGGGTGGTATCCGGGCGTTACCTGCGGGCCTTGCGGCGGCTGTCCGACTCGGTGCGGGCAGACCCGAGGGTCTCCTCGATCCGCAGCGTGGTGGATCTCCGGCCGGGCACTTCGCTCCTGCAGTACAGCATCATGTACAGCGACCTGGCCGCGACCCGCACCCGTTCGCCGGATTTCTTCGCGGCATACCTCTCGCCCGACGCCCGGACCACGGTGGTGGACGTGCTGCTGGAAGATTCGACCTCATTCACCAGCACGATGGCAGTCGTGCGCCGGGTCCGTTCCATCGCCAATGGCAGCGGCGCCGGATTGGATTCCGCGCGAGTTCTGGTCGGGGGTTTCGCCGCGGCCAGCGTGGACCTCCAGGACGAGCTGCTGCGTCGGTTCCCCCTTCTCGTGGGGGTCGTGCTCCTGGCGACAGGAGTCATGCTCTTCGTGGCATTCCGCTCGATCCTGGTGCCCATCAAGGCGATGGTGATGAACTGTCTCTCGGTTGGGGGCGCCTTCGGGCTGATCGTCCTGGTGTTTCAGCACGGCGTCGGGGCACGGGTTTTCGGGCTGGATGGGCCAACCGAGGCGGTCTACGTGGTCGTTCCCGTCCTGGTGTTCGCTACCGTGTTCGGCCTCAGCATGGACTACGAAGTATTCCTGCTTTCGCGAATCAAGGAATCGTTCGACCGAACCGGCCGGAACGATCAGGCGACGATGGAGGGGTTGAGCGCCACGGCGTCCACTATCACGAGCGCCGCTGCGATCATGCTGATCGTGTTCGGCGCAGCGAGTTTCTCCCGGGTGCTGGCCGTGCAATTGATGGGATTCGGGCTGGCGGTGGCGGTATTCCTGGATGCGACACTGATCCGAATGGTCCTGGTGCCTGCCATAATGCACGTGGCCGGCCGGTGGACTTGGTGGCCGGGCGTCCGGGCTGCCGACGAGAGCGAGACTCCCTAACGCTTGGGGGCGGCGAGCGCCAGCGCCCGCTCGAGATAGGTCCCCCGAAGATCCCAGTGCCACGCCTCCACCCGCTGGCCGGTGGGTGGAAACTTGAGCGGCTTGTACTGTACCCATTCGAGACGCATCCCCAGGCGCTCACCGGCGAGGATGAGCAGCGGCTGATCCGACGACACCAGATGGGCCCAGGGCTCGCCCCTGAGCCGGAATCGGTGAAGCCAGAGGCCGCCTTCGAGCGCGTGCACCATCCCGTCACGCCAGCGCCCGAACTCCATCCATTCGACAGTCCTGCTCAGCTGCACGCGACCACGCCTTCGCTGTCCGCGGAACCAATCGGCGCCGCACTTCCCAGATACATGTAGCACTGCTGAGGGGTACCGATATGCGACGCGGTCGCCGACCAGCCGCTCGAGGTCGCTTCATTCACGGTCAAGGACACTCCCTGGCTGGTTTCGAACCCACGGACCTGTACGGTCGCCGGGTCGGACGCATAGGTGGCGAAATCGTAGAAGTAGGACTCTTCGGCAGTGGCGAAGTTCCGCAAATCCGTGATCATCACGCTGACGTACGTACGTTCCCGCGCGAGGCTGAACTGGGGACCGACAATGGCGGCGAGAAGGCCGACAATGACGACCACCACCAACAGCTCGATGAGCGTGAAGCCCCGTTTCGAGAGCGGATTGGTGCTCATAACCTCAAGCAACTTCGCAACCTCAGCGCTTTGCGTCCAGCCAGTTCGAGCCGATGCCCACTTCTACCACTAACGGAACCCGGAGCGGCGCGGCGCTTTCCATGCTGGTTTTTACAATCTGGGCGGCGGCATCAACCTCCCGTTCCGGAGCTTCAACAATGAGCTCGTCATGCACTTGCAGCACCATTCCCGCTCCCAGATTGGCGCGCTTCAGTGCCGAGCTGACCGAGATCATGGCGAGCTTGATCAAGTCGGCCGCCGATCCCTGTAGCGGCGAGTTCATGGCGGTCCGCTCACCGAATGAACGGATATTGAAGTTCTGATCCCGGAGCTCCGGGATGTAGCGCCGACGCCCCCGGATGGTCTCAGCGTAGCCCCGTTCGCGGGCCAACTCGACCGAGGAGTCCAGGAACCGCCGGACTCCGGCGAACCGCTCGAAGTAGCGCCGGATGAATTCGCGAGCCTGCTCCTGGGTAATGCCGAGTTGGCGGGAAAGCGCGAAGGCCCCCTGGCCGTAGATCGTCGCAAAGTTGATCGTTTTGGCCCGCGAGCGCATCTCCGCCGTCACGGCATCGACCGGAACCTCGAAGATGATCGCTGCGGTTTCCCGGTGGACGTCTCCTCCGCGTTCGAAAGCCCCCAGGAAGGCCGGATCCTCGGAGAAATGCGCCAGCAAGCGCAATTCGATCTGTGAATAGTCGGCCACCACGAACTGGTGGCCGGCAGCCGCGA
>JACQVB010000144.1 GCA_016209985.1 Gemmatimonadota bacterium
ACGCACGCCGCCTGGAGGAGAGCGACCGACGGCTCGCCCTGGGTCGCCCGCATACCGGCGCCCGCGTAGACGGAGGCGATCGCCGTCATTTCGTCAGGGGTCAGCGTTTGCTCGGGCACGTACCGTCCCGACTCGAGCACGATCACCGACTGGTTCGCCGCCGCGAGCCGCGCCGCCACCAGCGCGCCCGCCGGACCGCTTCCCGCAATGGCCACGTCGTAGATCAGGTCGGTGCGCGGCGTCGTAGACACCGGCAACCCGGTATGGTGCTCGGCAACGCGTTGTGGCGCGACATATCCCGTGACCGCACGCGCCCGGGGATGCGAGTAATAGGCCAGGACCACCAGCGAATGCAGTTGTCCGACGGCCGTCCGAATGGGCGTGTCGTCTTCGGTCGCCAGTATTCGTGACACATCCGAGCGGAGTTTGGGCAGGTCGGCGGGGAAGAGCGGGAGAACCGCCCCCACAATGCGCAGGATTCCCTGAATCAAGCGTACTTCGCGCGTGCCGGCGGCGTTCAGGAAGGCATTGATCCGGCCCGCGACGTCGTCGCTGCTCGGGCCGCCGGACGGCATGTCGCCCGGGAGTAGCGCGCCGGCCAGCAAGCGCAGGGCGGTCAACTCCGGTTCGGCCAGCATTCGGTGTCGCTCAGCGAAACACCCGGAGTCCCCGGTTCTTGAACGGGTCTCCGTCATTCGATGCCCAGCCGTACATCAGCCGCTCGGTACCGTGGGTCCAGCTGCCGGTGTTGGCGTAGGTCACACCTCCCCGCCGCGGGGCGTTGTGGAGAAAGGCGTAACGCTCCCGATGGGTATGGCCGAGGAAGGTGGTAATCGTCTCCTTTCCGAGCCTGGGAAAGGGTGCCTCGGATCCCCGGAACCGGTATTCGATGCCTTTCCAGTACGCATCGATGGGCCCCAGTTCCGGCTCCTGGTACGCGGCCGCGCCGGGAAGACCGGGAGCGTCGGCACCGAGCGTCGTCATGGCGAACGTGGCGGAGGGCGCCGGCGATGCTCCGGCGCTGGCCGGTACGCTGGCACTCTCGACCTCCTTCTGGAGGGACGCGTCCACCTTCGGTAACGACTCCAGCGGAGACCCGTGCTCGCGCCATTTCGCATAGAGCTTCCGGACCAGACCAAGTGGCCCCTTCACGATCCGTGGCATGAGGCCGAGTCGATAGGCCTCGAAGTACTCGTAGAGGAAGTGGATGCAGTCCTGCGGCACCGGCTGTCCCGGGTCGAACAACAGCAGCAGCGCCAGCCGGATCTTGGTGTTGGTATCGTCGCGATACCCGAACTGGGCCTGCAAGCGATTCCAGATGAACCGCAGGAAATAGAAGCCGTCCGCTTGTTGCCAGGGATCCGTCACGTCGTCGAAATGGGATTCGTCCTTCGACAACTGGTGTCCGTGCTCGAAATACGCCTGGACTTCCGGAACCTGGATGGAATGGCCAAAAACCAGTCTATCCGGACTACCCAGGTCCACACCGGACGCTACCAGCGCGTTCCGGAAGATCGTCTGCAATGCCGGAGACCGGATTGCCGCATCGTGATTGCCGTAGGTGTAGAAGAACTGAACCCTGGGATTCTGCGCCAGTACTTTGAGACCGGCGACGACATCAGGATGGTGGTCGAGTACCTCCTCGATTTGCCACTTTCCTCGATCGACCGCCAGCTCCTGTTCGAGCGATGTTTCCGCAGGGTAGAACAGGTGATCGGCGATCCGGGTACCGGCGTCATCCGCCAATTCTTCATCCGGCACGACTTCCCAGAGATCGAGCACGTCTCCGTTCAGTATGAAATGCGTGTCCGCGCTCATCGTCGTGATGGAGGCATCCAGTTGAGTGCAGAATTGCAGAAACGGTTTATCGGCCTTGAAGTCTTCCTGCAAGTTTCCCCGGCCGAGATGCAGGTCACTCACCGTAATCGCGAGATCGGTCATGAGTTGTCCGGGCTACGGGTTGGGGCGGGCCTCTTGCGTCTTGAGTCCCACATACGTGCCACTGCTGATGCCCAGCAATCCGAGCAGGGTCGCGTTGAATTGCGGCATCGCCAACTCCCGATAGACCTCGACGCCGAAGACGATGCCGAGCACGACGCTCCAGGCGACGAGCTGAAACCGATGCAGACTGACCCGATTGGCATCACTCATGATGTCAATGAAGAAGTTGGACGACTCGTTGCGCAGCGCCATCACTTCTTCATCGAGCGATTGCCGGCGTGCATGCGCGGCGGGAAGATCCCGGTTCGCCGCATTGAGCGCGTCCCGATCGGCTTGAGATAGCCCGGCTTGGTCACTCAGGCGCGCAATAGCTTCCCGCATCGCCGTCTCGTCGGCGAGCGCTTTGGCCAGCTCGGCTTCCTTCACTGTCACTTTCGCGCGCAGCGCGGCTGCGTCGGCCGGGTCGGCTCCCCGTCCCTTCTCCACCAGGACTGCGCCCGCCGTGGTACCGACACTGATCCCCAGCAACACCAGGACGGAGCCGGTGATGCTGGTACTGTAGTCACCGGTGACCATGCCGATCAGCAAGTAGGAGCCGAGGATGATGAAGAACCACCACGACGCCTGCACCAGGGCCAGACTGAAGGCCCGACGTTTGCCGGGCCTGGGGGGCTCGGGGGTGGTATCGCGCAGGATATCACTCTTGGCGGCCAGTCTGAAAAAGGCAACGAGAAGGGCGATGAAGATGATGCCCCAGGCGATGAACCAGCGGCGAGGCAAGGTAGTGAACTGCACCTCGGCGGTTGACGCCAGGGGGAATCCATCGATCGGCCCTACGCTCACCCTGATGCGGCGCGTTGAGAGTCCTGGTTTCCCCAGAACGTGTTTCCAGACATCGCGCGAGCTTTCGGTGCGCGTCAGGGAGAAGAGCAGGACGTTGGCCTGAGGATCGGTCGGCGGATAGGGGGTCAGATCGGGAAGGGGCCGGTCATCCAGGAATAGGACGACCGTGTGCTTCTTGGTGTCGGTCGCCTCGAGACACTTGAGTTGCTGCGTCAGGTAGTCGAGGTGATCCAGCCGGACCGCGATCGTCTCTCGAAGGCGAACCGTCCGGCTCGTGTCGCGAGCGCGATCCGGATTCTCATACAAGTACGCGTCGGTGACCTTTGCCGCTGGCGCGGGACATGCGGGTGCCTGGGTGCCGGCGTTGGAGGCCCCGCCGCCACCCCCCTGAGCGGAGACCATAGCCGGCACCAGGAGAACGACGGCAGCAATTAGTGTCGGCCAGACGAAGCGAAAACGGCGGGTCCCGCACATGAGTGTACCCTCGCTGTTACGGTACGTGGACCCAGCGCTGACGGAAACATGCAAAATGGCGGTGGGTCGGTCAGCCAGCTATGACGATTGGCGCGGGCCGGGCTAGACGGCCTCCAAGAGCCTTACACCCTATTCGGCGAAGGCGCGGATCGCACCCCGACCGCGAGCGTCCCCTGCGTCGTAGGCGCGCCGGGGACGCTCGTCTCCCATTCGATCGTTAGTGGTGCCGCATCCTCCCACCGGCGGAACATGAGACTGGTCTTGGTGAGATTCGGAGCCGCGTGCGGCTTCACGGCATCGACGCGGTAGGTGACCGTCAGGCTACCATCGGGGTGCTGCTGGTAGCTGTCCCAGCCGTCCTCCCGCGCCTCCTCGGCCAAGTCACCCAACTCGACCGTGCGCTTGATGCGCTTGCGGCGCCGCTTCAGGAACCCGGGCCCCAGCTGGAAGATCTGGGGGTGCTCGGGCGGCTCGATCCGCGGCTTGAACACCGTCCCGAAGCTTCCGACGAGGACGTGGGGCGGAAAGGTGAGCTTGACGCGCACGTCATTGGCCGGCACGTCCCCCGCATTCTCGACCACGAAGGTCAGTCTGGTCGAGCGTGCCTGACGGTCGAGCTGCTCCATCTCGCCCACCCGGAAGGCCACGATCTCCTCGGCGTATTCGCGGACCTCCTCCTCGTGGATACGCACCAGCTCCGGGTCCACGTCATCCGGAAAGTACCAGTGGGTCCGGATCCGCTCGAGCGAATACAGCGCGAGTGCGTCACGGCCCTCCTGCTCGGCGAACTTCGTTTCCATCGGATGCCGCTCGAGGCGCCACACGGGCGCGGCACCATAGAGGTCATGAAAGCGGACGGAGAGTCGCGGGGACGCGCCGGGCTCGGGCACGGGGCGCGAGGCGAGACCTCGCGCGGCGAGATCGTACACCGCGGCGACCAGCCGCTCGCGACTCGCCGGATCGGCGGTGGTGACGCTCGCCAGAAGGGAATCGCCGCTGCGGGCGACGACGCTCATCATGGCCATCCAGCCTACTTCCCCGAAAAGCGCGACGTTCCACCGGGCCATCACCATCACGCAGTCGTTGAACACTCGCGCGCATCGCCCCTCCAGCTCGGCGCCGGGCACCTCGGGCCCGCCGCCGAACATCTCTTGAACCGGAAGACCGGCAGGAAAGAAGAAGAGTTGCAGAGTGTCGCCGCCGTGACTTTGAAAGGCACGGCGGGCCGCGTCCTCGGAGCCCGTGGGCTCGATGTCGAACAGGTCGTCCGGCACCCGGATCGGCTGCCACGGATCGGGGAGCCGCCACTCGCGGGTCCCGCCACCCGAGGGAGGAGCGTCGCACGCCTCCAGCCCGCCGGCCAGCTGCACGACTTTCTGCCAGGTGGCTCCTGGATCCACCGGTTCGCCGATCTTCGCCAGGAGCTCCGCCAGACGATCGAGGTCGTTCGGCACGCCTAATAGACCAACGCGGCGGCGCGGATCGGACCGGCGTTGCCATCCTTGATCTTGAGCGGGAACCCGACGAACACCACGTGGGGCTCGTTCACGATCTGCTCCAGATTCACCAGACCCTCGATGCTCGGGATCTCGTGCGAGGCGAACGCGTAGTGCTCCGGCGCGAGGTCCTTGGTACCCTTGAGCTCGCCCTTCGCCATGAGCGCGGCGAGGTTCTTGAGCCCGGCGAGACTCGGCATGTCGGTGGCGAACAGGCGTACCGGCAGGGTCGCGAGGTACTCGGCGGCTTCCCCGGAGAGATAGGCATAGGAGGGATACTCATCCGGGCCGGTAGGAGCCGTGTAGCCGACGTAGGCGATCACCACGTCGCCGGCGACCAGGCCGCGACCTTCGAAGTCGGCGCGAGTGAGCGGTGTGTCCTTGGGCTTGCTGCGGAAGTCCAGCACCTTGGCGACGCCGATGAACTGATCGAGGCTGAATGAATCGGTGGCGCGGGCTCCCTTGATGACGTGGCTGGGCGCATCGTGATGGGGACCTACGTGATTGAAAAGCTCGAGCTTGCTGTCAGCGAAGTACATGGGTTCTTCGCTGACGGTGTGGTGAAACACGGTGGCCTCGGGCAGCCCGAAATCCTTGAGGAACTTCCGTCCCACACTGCGCACCGGAGCGTCCTCGCCCAAGGTGGGACTCAGATCGATGACGGCGCGGGGCGCAGCGAACATCGGCTGGGCTGATTCTGAGCGACAGCCCGCGAGGGCCAGGAGGGAAAGGACACTGAAGAGACCAACACTCCCGACCTCCCGGCGAAACGACAGTCGTCGCATGACGTCCTCCATCATGGTGTCACCATACTCATCCTGTCATGAGGCAAGTTGACTCTCGTGGGTCGACACGACTTGCCAGCGGCCATCGCGGCGGACATACACCCGCGTCGATCGGAACCGGCCACTGGTGAGAGTTCCCGCGCGCGGCCCAGCCACCCAACGCCCTTCCTTTACGAGCAGGGCGGTCACAACCGCTGCGTCGCCGAAGACGCGCACCTGCACCGAGTCCGCGCGGTAGACCGTGTGGGCAATTTCCCTGGCCGAGTAGATGCGAAGCACGTCTTCCCGATTGAACACCGCACCGGTGGCGGTGATGAAGACGTATTCCGGCGCGAGGAGTTGCCTGAATGCGGCCGTGTCATTGGCGAGGACCGCGGCCTGCATGCGGTCGCTGGCAGACCGAACGGCCTGTTCGTCGAGCGGGGCCGGCCGGATCTGAGCCACCACGGGGGGTTGGGGAAACATCGTGGCGAGAGCCAGGGAGAACAGCGCGAAGCGCCGGGTCACCGCTCTGCTCCTGGGCTGAGGCAGTCAGTGAGGTCCCGCGTCTCGGCCAGCTGGTCCAGCAACTGCAGCATGCGGATCGCCGCGTCGGTGCGGGTCGGGTCGAGCACTCGCCCGGCGCACTCGCGGAACTTGGTCGTCAGCTCCTGCGCGCTCGCCAGCCGCGCCGGATAGCCGCGCGCGCCGTCGGCGTACGCGGTCAGCGTCCGGCCATCGCCTAGCTTGATAGTCACGCGCGCCTGTGTCAACGCCGGCGCGTCGGTCCGTAGCGTGGAATCCACCGTCATGGTGATGCGCGGCAGCAAGCCGCCGATCCGTGCATCGTTGACGACCGCCGACTCGAAGGTGTCGAGGCCCACCCGCCCCATCACCACGGCGGCCGCGGCGCAGTACTGCATGCTGAACTTGCCCTGCAGGCCCGTCGTCGGGCGATCGTAGATCAGGATGGTCGGTGTCACGGCATCCACGCCGATCGCGATGGACTCCACGTCGGCGGTGGTGAATCCGTGCTGGCGCTTGAGGTCCAGAATCGTGTCGAGCGCCGGGTGCGTGCCGGCACACGACGGATACAGCTTGATTGTGACACCGGTCTCGAGAACCTCCCAGCGGTGACCTAGCTCTTCCAGCGTGTCCCCCAGGTCCGCCCGCTGGCTCCCCATCGCGACCAGGAATCCCTGGGGACCTTCCAGAGCGCGGTTTGAGGCGGTGAGCCCGCTCCTGGCCAGGAGTGCGGCCACGATCCCGTTGCGGGCGGCGAGTCCCGCGTGGAGCGGCTTGGCATCGGTGCCGAAGTTCTCCTTGAGACCCGACGCCTCGGACGCCGCTACACTCAAGCACTGCGCCGTCGCGTCGCGGTCGAGACCCAGCAGGCGAGCCGCCGTCGCGGCGGCGCCGAGCGTGCCGATGGTGGAGGTGCAGTGCCAGCCCTGCGTGTAGTGGCGGGGATTCATGGCGCGCCCGAGGACGGCTTCGATCTCGAACCCCACGACCCAGGCGTCGACCAGCACGCGGCCCGGCGCTCGGGCCAGCTCGCCCGCGGCGAGCGCAGCCGCGACCAGCGGCGCGCTCGGATGCGCCAGCGACACGAAGCACATGTCGTCGTAGTCCAGCGCGTGCGCCGCCGTCCCGTTGGCGAGCGCCGCCCAGCTCGGACCAGTGACGTGAGAGGTGCCGATGATGCGGCAATGCGGTTCGCCACCTTCAGTCCGTGCCACCTCCTGCACCGCGCGCGCGGCCGGCTCGGCGGCGCCCGCCAGCATGACGCCGATGGTGTCGAGAAACGCGGCAGCCGCTACCGCGCGCGCTTCCGCTGGCACGCGCGCGCCGGCGACGAAGTCCGAGAACTGCTCGATGGCAGCGGGTGGCACGGCGGGAACTTAAGTCTTCAGGATGGGTTTCGCGCGATCGGGCCTCAGTCCCTGGTTACTGCCTCCACCTCTCGCCGCGCCGCTAATTCCAGGTCTACCGCCTCACCCACCGATCGCGCCTCCTCGATCGAGCCGGTCAGATCGTCCGGGGTCCCCACGCCGGCCCGCAGCCGCAGCAGATCCAGCCGCAGATTCTCCAGCGCCCCCACAGTAGTGGCCAGGCGTTGTTCCACCGCGCCCCGGGCAGTCTCGAGCTCGGCGACGAGCTGGGCTCTCCGCGGGAAATCCGCCGGCGCACCGGCGTCGGCGAGCCCCTTGTGCAACGCGTCCCGCCGCACCCTGAGGCCAGTGGCGGCCCGCTCCAGGCTGCGGATCACTTCCTGTACATCACCCAGCCGCGCCCGCTCATCCTTGGGCAACTGTTCGAACAGCTCGGCCGCGGCGCGGCCCAGCAGGACCTCCGTCGGTGCCGAATCGGGAACTGGCACCGCCCTGGCTTTCTTGAGTCCGATGCCGGCGAGCTGGAAGAACCAGCGGCCGAGTGGTCCTCCCCAAAGCTTGCGCAGGAAGCCCGCGTTCTCGGGGGTCCCCCGCGTCAACGTGGCGACGGTTCGTTTGGGCGCGATGGCCATTCCCACAAAGAACGCTTCCGCGCTGCTGGTCAGCAGCAGGTAGATCATGATTCCCAGCCCCGAGAGACTGATGCCCGCGCGAATCAGTTCGGGTATGACATCAGTGAACAGG
>JACQVB010000149.1 GCA_016209985.1 Gemmatimonadota bacterium
CTCGTACACAATCGTCTCGCCGGCGGGCTCGAGCAGGATCAGGGCCGATTCAGTGACAGGCCCCGTCAATCCGCCGGTCTCCCTCAAGTAAACAACGTTCGTGCCGTCCGTCATGGCGAGGGAATGGTTGCGGAGTGTATTGGAGGTCAGCTGCGTGCGCGTGCCGCCACTGTACTTGAAGAGCTGATAAGTCCGTAGGTCGGTGCCGTCCTCGCGACGGATGGCCGAGTACCACAGGTCGCCCGTGCTGGTAAGGGCGGAGCCGTAACCATAATGCGCGACCGTCGTATTGGTTTGTCCCACTAGGTCGCGAAGAATCAGTTGGCTCGTTCCGTCGGGAACGGAGCCGCTGGTATTCCAGACAGCAAAGTCACCATTCACGATTGGCCCGCCTATGAATCCCATGTCCGTGTTCACGCCGTTGCGCCATTCGTGCCAGTGAGATAACTGGGCAACGTCGAGCCAAAAGACAACGCCCGCTGCGGTGAGCTTGGCTGCGTTGACCGGCTGGGCTGTCACCAACGTTTCTTGTCCCGACAGGCGTTCCCGAACGGTGAGCTCTGCGGGAACGACGGCCTGGCAAATCCGGAGCGAGCAAAAACCCTCGGGGAACTCAGGCGTGGTATCGCGTCGGAAGAGCAGGCGTTCACCGTCGGCATCTATGATTTCACCGCCCCTCGTCGAGTCCACCTCCACCAAACGTGTGCTGCTCTCGACGTAGACCTTCCTGCTCGCGCAATAGGGCCACACTAGCCCTGACTCGTCCTCGGCACAAACCAGCAATTGGAGAAGCTGACCGTCGTAACTGGCGAGCGAGACCGTTTGGTCCAGCGATCCCGGCGCGACGGCGAGCAAGAAGGCCGACGCGTACCCCGGTTGGTACAGAATTACCCGCACGACGCAGTCCGACGAGGAATTCGTGCATGAGGCGGCAACCCGCAGGTCGGGTCGCGCAACGGAGAGGTTGGCCGGGCTCGCGATCGTAAGCGTCAGAGACGAGCCTGGAGGCGGCCCCTGGACGGCGGTGGCCACGAACTCGGCTGTTGCCGCAACCACTCCACCCACCCGGAGGGATGCCAGCGTGCGCTGCGACGAGGTTGATCCAAGCATCCAGCGGGCACGTGACTTTCCGGCCTGGTTCGTGACAGTCGTCGCCGGCGTCACTGCACCGCCGCCGAGCGATGCGCTCCACTCGACCGTTCCACCAACCACAGGATTTCCGTTCTCCCAGCGGGCCGTGACCTCGAGGGATTCGGACACGGCGGTCCCGGCGATGGCCGTCTGGCTGTCGCCGGCCGTCTTGAGGAGCGTAATCCCCGCGACGCCTGTCAGCGCGCGAAACGTGACCATCGGCAGCCCGGTCCTCGTGGCGGAGGCATGGTATGCCGAATCGGTGGTCATCGGCAGAGTCCAACCGGCCTTTGCCACTCCGCTCTCATTCGTCAGCGAAACCGGAGGTCCGATGCTGCCGCTTCCCGCAGCGGTCGTCCATCTCACGGTGTCAGCGGGCACGGGGTTATCATGCTTGTCGCGCACCACCACGCTCAGGGATTCGGGAAGGAGCGTGCCGGGGTGGCCGTTCTGTTCATCGCCGCCCGCGATGGTCATCGTCGCTGCGGGACCGGCGCGGCCGACAGCTTTGAATACGCCGAAGACCAACGGTGTCCCTGTCGAGGGGTCGACCGCCCGCGCCTCTACACGCTGGCTGTCGCCCGCGGTCGGGCCCAGGGTCCAGCGCTCCTGAACGACGCCGGTGTCGTTGGTCAGTCCGGCGCCAGCGAACACGCTCCCGCCGCCCGCGACAACCCGGAAGTTCACAATTTGCCCTTTGACCGGGCGATTTCGGGAGTCGATGACGCGGGCGATAAGTGGATAGGGAAGCTGCTCGCCCGCGATACCGGTCTGGCCGTCCCCGGCGACAATCTGCAAGCTGGCAGGGACTCCGACTGCCGAGTCGGTCGCCGAATTGCAGCTCACTGCGACGATCAAAACGCCGGCCAGAACCAGTAACAGCGGCAACGCACGAGAGGACATCAAATAGAACATCGTCCCGGCCACTGTTCTCGTCAAGCAAGATTGCGAGATGTAAAGCGCAGTTTTTCGATTGTTTCTGCAGCGAATTGGTCCCGAGTTCTTCGTCCACATCTGTATGATGCCACGCGGCACAGAAAGCCTTGTGAGCGGCTCGCGTCTTGGCCCTCGGCCTTGCCATGGTTCGTTCTGGTGGTGGCCAGCGTAGCGAAAGTGGCAAACGCAGAGCCTTCGCACGGCTCGGGGCAACGCCCTTGCAGGTTCGAATCCTGTCGCTGGCACCGCCGCGCTATTGCTTGACTCGGCCAGCTGGCCGAGCATATGTTCCCATTACCGTGCGAGGGCTCTGCGCAGCCAGTCGCTGCGCGAAACAAAACGGCCGGCATGATCTGCCGGCCGTTTTGGCAACCCACCAAGTAATGTGGTTTCACGGGCTTCCAACCTTGGCGAGATAGTCCCGCGCCTTCTGCACCCGGTCCAGCGCAGACTCGAAGCGTCGCCGACGCTCGTACTTCATGGGGAAAGCGGCGGTACTCGCGCCGGTGACGGTCACCATCCGAAGATCGTTGAGCGCATAACCCAACTCCTGCCCGGCGAGCACCAGGTTCATGTCGGACCTGGGGTCGATGCTGGTATCGTACCTGCGGGCCAGGCCATCGATCTCATGGGTCCAGGAATCCGCCCACGTACGCCATTGGCTTTCGAGCTGCCGTGCCTGAGCGGTTCTCTGCAGCCCCTCGGCGGGCGGCTCCGGAATCGCCAGCGCCTGCTGTTGGCCGAAGCGGGCTGCCCGCTGGAGCTCCGCGGTCAAGTCGTTCAGGTCGCGCACGATCGCGCGATCGACCGCCGCCACCGATCGAGCGGGCCCCGAGACGATCGGCGCACCCGCCCCGCGACCGCCGAACCATGCGGCATCGGCAAAGGTCCGGCTCCGGATGCTCTCCCAACGAGTGCGCCACGCCGGAATGTTGGGCCCCCCGTACCCCACGTCCATCTGCGCACTCACCACTCCTGCCAATTCGGAAACAGCGCCAGCCGCGCGAACCCGGGTGCGGTCGAGCCCATCGCCGCGGAGTGCCGCGGATAACTCGTGCGCCCGTCTCTCGGCGACGTCGCCATCGGCGAGCGTCGGCTCTGGTTTATAGAGGATTTCTTCCAGTGCCGCGATGGGGGGACGGTAAGGTGCGGGATCGAGGAGCGCTGCCGTAGCCGCAGCGGGGGCAGACTCCGCTCCCGGGACGGGTTCGCGCCGCGGTGTGGGCTCACCACCGCAGGCCCAAGCGGCCAGGAGAAGTGCGACCGGGAGGCGGTGGACCGAGTTCACGTCTTCGGCACTTCCCTGCGATACACGATTCTTCCGCCCAATACCGTCATCTCCACCCTGGTGTTCAGGATCTGTTCCACTGGGATCGTCATGATATCCTGATCCAGGACGACGAAGTCTCCGAACTTTCCGGGGGTGAGCGAGCCGGACTCCTTTTCCTTGAACGACGCATACGCCGGCCACATCGTCATGCTGAGCAACGCTTCTTCCCGCGTGGTGCGCTGCTCGGCGTACCACCCGCCCGCGGGCCAGTTGTCCGCGTCCTGCCGCGTAATAAACGAGTGGAAGGAGATCAGCGGATTCGCCGACTCGACCGGGAAGTCGGACCCGTTGGGGATGACCACGCCGGTATTCAAGAGCGACCGCCACGCGTAGGCTCCGAGTGCGCGGGTGGGCCCTATCCGGTTCACCGCCCAATACATGTCGCTGGTGGCATGCGAGCCCTGCATCGAGGGGATGACGCCGAGCTGCGCGAAGCGGGGGATATCGTCCCAGTGCAGGATCTGCGCGTGCTCGACGCGGAAACGGTGGTCGGCCTTCGGTACCTCCTTGAGCGCCATCTCATACTGATCCAGGACCAGGCGGTTGGCCCGGTCGCCGATGGCATGGACCATGACCTGCCAGCCGGCCTTGAGCGCCCGGGCAGCCACCTGATGGATCCGATCGGGCGGGACGGTGATAAGCCCGACGTTGGTGGGGTCGTCAGTATAAGGCTCGAGCAGCGCGGCGCCCCGGCTGCCCAGCGCGCCGTCCGCCGTGATCTTGATCGAATGCACCCATACCCGGTCGTTCACCGCAATCGGCGGCTGCGCCATGAACCGGTTCAACACCGAGTCATCCGCCCGCAGCATGACGTAATTGCGGAGATGGTAATTCCCCTCCTTCGCCAGCTGGACGAAGACGTCGATGACCTCGGCCGGCTCTCCGGCGTCGTGCACACCCGTCAGCCCCCACCGGTTCGCTTCGCTGATCGCCGCGAGGGTCATCTCGCGCAGCTCCTGCGGCGTCGCGTTGGGGATCTTCGAGGAAACGATGTTCTGCGCGCGGTCTATCAGCACGCCGGTCGGGTTGCCCTGGGCATCGCGCAGGAAGCGGCCGCCGTCGGGATCAGGGGTCTTGGCGGTGACACCAGCGAGCGCTAATGCTTTGGCATTCACCAGCCCCGCGTGGCCGTCCACCCGAGTAAGGTAGACCGGATGGTTGGGCAGCGCCCTGGACAGTGCCTCATTCGTGGGGAACCGGGTGTCGGCCCAGTCATTTTGATCCCAACCCCGGCCGCGAATCCATTGTCCGGCAGGCGTCACTCTGGCGCGCTCGACCACCCGCGCGATCACTTCGTCGTAGGATTTGGTCCCGACCAGGTTCACGTTGCGCAGGGTCGAGCCCAGGTTCACCAGGTGAACGTGGGCGTCCACCATGCCCGGAATGACCGTCTTGCCGTCCAGGTCCACGCGCTGAGCGTTCGGCCCGGCGATGGCCAGGGCGCCGCGGTTGTCGCCCACGAAAAAGACCTTTCCGTCACGAATCACCATCGCCTGCGCGCGTGGATGCGCATCGTCGACGGTGTAGATCCTGCCGTTGATGACGACGAGCTCGCCGGGCGATTGAGGGAAGAGGGAAGAGGGAAGAGGGAAGAGTGAAGCGGCCACGAGCACCGACCTCAGGCGACTCGAAATCATAAAGCTTCCGTTCAGGGGACACTACAAACTGCGCGGCGCTGCCGTGAAACGGTAGGGCACAGATAACCGTCTCACTCTTCCCTCTTCCTTCTTCCCTCTTCCCCCATCTGGGCGAGAAACGCCCACATTCTCTGGCGATACTGCTCGTCGCCGATGTCGTAGGTCTCGTTGTGTCCCGCGCCTTCGATTCGCACCAGCTCCCCCTTGCCGGCCCGGGCAATCGCTTCGCCCATCGCGACCGGTGCTATCAGGTCCTTGGTTCCGTGAAAAACCAGCAGGGGTACGGAAAGCCGGGCGGCGCGCTCGCGATTGTTCAGCGAGAGATGAATCAGGAAGCCGGGCAGGAAGCCATAGTGCAGCGCGGCCATTTCCCGGGCGGACGTCATCGGCGAATCCAGAATGACGGCCTGGGCCTGCCTGGTCGTGGCGAGATACAGGGCCGGCACACTGCCGACCGAGCGGCCGTACACCGCGATCCGGCCGGGATCGATCTCCGGACGGTGCGCCAGATACTCCCACGCCGCGTCCGCATCTCGGTAGATGCCTGCCTCGGTCGCCGCCGAATCGCTTTCACCGTATCCCCGGTAGTCCAGCGCCACGATACCGGTCTGCGGCGGGCGGAGATAGCGCAGGATGGGACCGATGTACGCCAGCGTCTCCATGTTCCCATAGAACCAGATGAGCCCGGCGGCTCGCTGCCCCTCCCGCGGGAGCGGCGTCGGAGCCAGATACCATCCCCGCAGAACCACACCGTCGCTGGTGGTGACGCTGATCCGCTCGGCATTTGGAATGCGAAACTCGAATGGGTCCGGCAGGCGGGTGCGTGGGGCGGGGAACGCCAGGCGATCCTGGTAGCGCCAGGCCAGGGCGCAGAGCGCCACGTAGACGGCTAGGAGTACTCCTGCTATGCGAAGCAGAGACGTGAACACAATCTAAAATACGGCATAACGGCATAACGGCATAACGGCATGACGGCTGGGTTTTCCCATGCCGTCATGCCGTCATCCGGTTGCTCTCAATTCAGAGCACTGTTACCTCCCGCAGGTCGTCGTGTGCGCCGCGAGATCAATGGTGCAGGTGCGGGTGCCGTCGGCGGTCGTGATCTCCACCTTGACCACGCTGGTACCGTCGAACGTCTCCTTGCGGGTGAGGCTCATCGTGCGAGTGTCGGTTCCCTTGGCGAACGTCGTCACGGTGGCATGGACCCGCGTGCCGGAGGTGGGCCACACCGCCTTGCGATCCGTACGGGTAGTGCTGCTGACCGGGATCACGAGGTTGCTGGTCGTGTCTGCCACCGACGTCTTGGTGTTGATCTTCGCCCCGTCCGGCGCGGTGAAGTCCGAAATAACGGTCCCCGCTTCGGTCCCGTTCAGCGTCCGCGAGGTCTCGGCGCCGGCCAACCCGCTGGTGACCATCACGCCCGAGCGGTCGATGGTCACGGTGGCTCCGTCGGTCCGACTGGTAGTTCCTTTGGCGGTCGTCTCGACCTTGATCGACGCCGTGGTTACGGCGTCGAACTTCGACTGCACGTTGCTATTGGCATCATAAATGGTGAAGCGGCGGGTAAACGTGATCCCGTTGCGGCTCATGTCCGGGCAGGTGAACTGACCGGTGGATTCACTGAATACGCAGGGCCCGCCCGAGGAGGTCCCACTCGACTGCACGTCAAAGGTCGGGATATCCGGGTTGGTCAACGCGGCCGGGTCTCCCGCGGTGACCGTGGGGACGGTGGTCTGCGGTGAGGCCGTGGGTACCGGGGTCTCTGGCTGACAGGCGGCGAAGATGGCTGCAAGAGCCGCCACCAGGACGAGTTTCGAATCCGCCAGCGTTCGCATTCTGAGCCTCCAAGACGTCAGGGTAGCTGCCTGCGTGTCCGGTCGATCGAGACGTTGGACGACCTATTACCCCGGACGTTAACGCTTCGGCTCCAAACTAGCACTCCCTGCCGGCCGCCATGATCCAGACGCGTACCTCTGCCTGCGTAGGCCGCGTCGACCCCTTGGAGGGTAACTGCCTCCACAGCGCCTGGGGATCTGCCCGGGACAGGTCGCAAACCGTTGCAATACGCAGATCTCGAAGCTCGCGGGCGTGACGCGTTCCGATGCCGCGCAGCACCGTCAGCCGGGCCGTTTTCGCCAGACTGTCCGCGCTCGAGGGAGAGACGCTCGCCCGCTTCGCCACCGCCTCTGGCGAGAGCTGGGCGAGCTCAAACGGGGTCCGGATGCGGGCGTTCTGGAGCGCAGCCGCCGTTCGGGTCGAAACACCCGGCAGATCGGCCAGCCGGGGGACCACCGAGCTGATGGTCCACCGCTCCATGCCGAGGAGTGTGGCGACCGTAAATACCGCCGCGATCAGTCCGGCGATTGCCGCGCGCCGCGGCATCAAGCGCGATGGCTGGGTCAGGGGAACGGCAACGCCGATGGCACAAAGGGCGTGGTACATGGACCACGCCTCGAGGGCGAAGAAGGCGAATCCCACGAAACCGAACGGCGGCATCTCGAACCATTTGGTGCCTTCGAGCCACGGGACCGTATAGACCCATTTCCCCCGCGCCCAATAATTGTAGAGCTCCCACAGGAGGCCGATCGCCAGTCCGCCAAGCATCAGCCGGGCGGGACGGCCCCATTGACCCCGTTCGAGGTCCGCGTAGAGCGACAGATCCGGTCGGGTCCGAAACACCAGGGGTTCGGCCAGGAGAAACGTCGCACCCCAGATGAGCGGGAAGAAAGTGGCGGGCCAGGCGAGTGAGAGCCCGAGCTGCACCAGACCCAGAACGACCGAACCCCGAAGATCGACGTTTCGGACGCGCACCGGTTTGCGGTGCCAGCGTCGTCCCACGCCGGTAACGTCGAGCAGTTGTTCGGCCAGCAGGATGGCCGGAACGACCGTGGCGAAGGAGAGCAGAATGCCGGACCACCGCTCGATTCCGTTGCGCGGCAGGAAGATGTAGTACCAGTTATCGAGCCTGAAGTTGGCCAGCTCGAAGACCAGCCAGATGATCGGCGACCAGGCGAGCAGCGACAGTACCCGGGCCGGCATACGCAACGCCAGCGGCCGCCCACCGATTCGATGCGCGAGAAGATCGAGCAGTACGAGCGTCGGATACCATGCGAATACGTAGAACCAGGTGGGCACCGGTTCCACGCCCGCGATGAGCAGAACGAGGGCGAGAACGAGAGCGCCGGCGGGAAGGACGATCAGCATGAACAAAAAAAGCGGGAAAAGGGAAAAGGGAAAAGGGACGTGACCTTACCTTTTTTCTTTTCCCTTTTCTCTTTTCCCGCCGTTAGATTGGCCCCATGCCTGACCTCGCTATTCGCTGCCAATCCCTCACCAAGCGCTACGGTGATGTAGTCGCCGTCGACGGTCTCGATCTCGATGTGCTGGTCGGAGAGTGCTTCGGACTGCTCGGCCCGAACGGGGCAGGGAAGACCACGACGGTCGAGATCATTCAGGGTCTGTTACCTGCCGATGCGGGCACGGTGGAGGTGCTCGGGCTCACCTGGGACCGCCATGCCACCGAGCTGCGGCAACGCATGGGCACCGCGCTCCAGGAAACCAAGCTGCCCGACAAGCTGTCGGTCATCGAAACCATCCGCCTCTTCCGCAGCTTTTACCGGAAGACAGTTCCGGAAGACCAGGTTCTAGGCCAGGTGCAGCTCCAGGAGAAGCGGGACACCTGGGTGAGCAAGCTGTCGGGCGGCCAGCGCCAGCGTCTGGCGGTTGCCTGCGCGCTGGTGTGCAGTCCCGACATTCTCTTCCTGGACGAGCCGACCACGGGCCTGGATCCGCAGTCGCGCCGCCAGATGTGGGAAGTGATCGGACGGTTTCGGTCGGCCGGCGGCACCGTGCTGCTCACCACCCATTATATGGAAGAGGCCGAGCAGCTCTGCGACCGGGTCGCGGTGATAGATCACGGC
>JACQVB010000010.1 GCA_016209985.1 Gemmatimonadota bacterium
CTGAACTGCAGGCCGGCCACCTTCTCGGCCTGGGCAATCATTTCTTTCGTTACCCGCGGCGGCTGCTGCGCCTGGCCCCAGAGGACTCCCGGAAACAGCGTGCCGGAGAGACCGAGAGAAGAGAAGTAGCCGACGAATGCGCGACGATCCAACCCCCCGTCCCCCATGTACACCTCCCCGAGTAGGTGGCTGCGGATAACCCCTCAAAATCCCGGTGTGTGGAAGGAGGCGCAACCCACCCGAGCGTGGAACTGCGAACGCGGAGTGCGGAGCGTTTCAAGCGCGGAACTGCGAACGCGCAGCGCGGAGTGGGTGGCCGCGAGCAGTTCGGATTGATGAAACCGTCATCGCGGTCAACTCATTGGCTTCGGTCAGCAGAGCGGCTACGCTGGCTTTATCCACGATTCCGGCATCTGCAATGAGCTCGATCCAGAATGCAGACTCATCAGCCTCTTCTTCTACGATCCCGAGTTTCGCAATGAACTCTTTGCGCGTTCGCGCTCTGCGGGCGGCTCGGTAATTCGCGGCCACGGACGTGGCCGACGAAGCAGCTGAAGCGCGAGGGCGCCTGTCGCACGGTCAGAAGGCAGTGATCTGGTCAGTTTTACGACCGCCAGGGCGAAGGCGCGGGTTCGAGTTTTCAGAGGACCGGCCGTCATACCCTACCATAGGCGCGGTCGAACGTCTTTCTTGTACCAGATTCTTGCCGACCATGACAAACGAACTCAGGCTACCAACTCCCCGCTCCGCGTTTCGGCGCTCCCCGCTTGCAAAAGCTCCGCGCTCCGCGTTCCGCACTCCCCGCTCCAATTGACCCAAGTCTCTGCCTGGGTTACGTTTACCGGCTATGTTGCGTATCGGACTCGGGGCCCTCGAGCAGGGTCCGGTCGAGACGGCAGGAGAAGTAGCTGCCGACGATCCGCTATTGAAGGGGCTGGATTTCTCCCTGCGCGAGCCGGTGCGGGTTTCCGGGCAACTGACCGCTGCTGGACCGGGGAGCTATTACTGGCGGGGCACGCTGGAAACCGCCGCCGAGGCAACGTGCCGGCGGTGCCTGGCGCCCGCCGCGCTGCGGCTCAACGTGCCGGTCAATGTCCTGTTCACGGAAGACCAGGAAGCCGATGACCCGTCGGTTTACCTCATTCCGCCGCGCGCGAAAACGCTCGAAATGGGTGAGGCGATCCGCGAGGAGTTGATTCTCGCAATGCCCGAGTACGTGCTGTGCCGCGAGAATTGCGCCGGCCTGTGCCCGCAATGTGGAAAGGACCTCAACGAAGGTCCCTGTGAGTGTCAGCCCGTGTCCACCGATCCGCGGTGGGCCAAGCTCGAAGCGCTCCAGAAGCGCTCAACTAAGAAAAACCCGTGACACCGACCTCTCCTGAGCAGAGCCAAGGAGAGGGGAAGGGGGAGAGGTGGCTGTACCCAAGCGAAGAACTTCCAAGAGCAAGAAGCGGAAACGGCGCAACCATTACAAGGCGCCCGCCATCGCGCTTCAGGCGTGTCCTCGATGTGGCGACACCAAGCGCCCGCATCGCGTCTGTCCCTCCTGCGGGTACTACGGGGGCAAGAAACGGGTCGAGGTCAAGGAAGACGCGGCGTGAAGATCGCGCTGGACGCGATGGGGGGTGATGTCGCGCCGGATGTCCCGGTCGCCGGCGCCGTCGAGGCGCTGAGCGAGCTTCCCGAGTCCTGCGAAATTCTGCTGGTCGGCCGTAAGGCCGAGGTCACCGCCGCCCTGGAAAAACACGGCGGCGCCAGGCCGCGCCTGACCCTGGTGGAGGCCCCCGAGGTGGTGGAGATGGGTGACAAGCCCCTCGCTGCCGTACGGGGGAAGCCCCATTCGTCCATCGCGGTCGGCCTCGGCCTGCACAAGACCGGCGAGGCGCAGGCTTTCATCTCCGCGGGGAATACCGGTGCGGTCATGGCGGCCAGCACGCTGCTGCTCCGCCTGCATCCCGGTGTCGATCGGCCCGCCATTGGAACCATTTTCCCTACCATGGCACAACCGGTGCTGGTCCTCGATGCCGGGGCCAACGTGGACTGCTCCGCACGGGAGCTTTCCGGGTTCGCCCATATCGGCGCGGTATATGCTCGCGACGTGATGGGCCGCCCCGATCCGTCGGTCGGTCTGCTCAACATCGGCGAGGAGCAGGAGAAGGGAAACGCCGCCGTCAAAGAGGCCCACAACCTGCTCGCTCACGCCTCGGCCTTCCGCTTCGTGGGGAATGTCGAAGGCCGCGACATTCTCACCGGCGAGTGCGACGTGGTCGTCTGCGACGGCTTTGTCGGCAACATCATCCTCAAGTTCTATGAATCCGTGGCCAAGCTGGTTCGCGAGCTCGTGGCCCGCGAAATGGACCCTACCGTGCTGGAAAGTCCCGGGATGACAAACGTGTTTCGAACGCTCGATTACTCCGAGATTGGCGGCGCCCCGCTACTCGGGGTGCGCGGGGTCTCGATCATCTGTCACGGACGGTCGACGTCCCGCGCCATCAAGAACGCGATCAAGGTCGCGCTGCAATCGGTCCAGAGTAATCTGAGCCAGCATATCGGGGCGGAGTTCGCTGGCGACGGAGCGGCGGTATGAAGCGGCCCATCGTGGAGCTGGCCGGAACCGGGCGCTACGTGCCGGAGCGGGTTCTCACCAATGCCGATTTCGAGCGCATGGTCGACACCTCCGATCAGTGGATCATCGAGCGCACCGGGATCCGCGAGCGGCATATCGCCTCTGCCGAAGAGACCATCGCCTGCATGGCCACCTCGGCCTGCCGGCAGGTCCTGGAAGCAGCCGGCGTGGGCGTGGAAGAGGTCGATTCCCTGGTGGTGGGTACCGCCTCTCCCGATCGGTTCCTTCCATCGCAGGCGTGCGACATCCAGAAGGTCCTGGGTGCCAACAACGCCGCGGCCTTCGACGTGGGCGCGGCCTGCAGCGGTTTCCTCTACGGACTGAACGTGGCAGAAGGCTTGATCGCGGCCGGGACGGGGAAAAATGTGCTGGTGGTTGGTGCGGAGCGGCTTTCCAAGATCACCGACTACGAGGACCGCACGACCTGCATCCTGTTCGGCGATGGCGCGGGCGCCACGCTGGTCCGGCCCTCGTCTGATGGCAAGCGCGGCATTCTCGGCAATTACCAGAAGACCGACGGACGGCTGGGTGACCTGCTGTATCGCTCCAGCGGCGGCGCCAACGAGCCGCCCAGCGAAGAGATGCTGAAAGGACGCGGCTATTTCATCCATATGGCGGGGCGCGAGACGTTCAAGTCGGCCGTCCGCTCCATGGCCGATGCGTGCGACCAGGCGCTCTCCCGCGCCGGGCTCACCGGAGACCAGGTCGACCTGCTCATCCCGCATCAGGCGAACATGCGCATCATCGAGGCCACGGCAAAACATGCCGGGCTGCCCATGGATCGCGTGTACGTCAACATCGACCGCTACGGCAATACATCTGCGGCGTCCATTCCGATCGCGCTGGACGAATGCGTGCGCTCCGGACGGATCACGGCGGGCTCGATCGTACTGATGGTTGCCTTCGGGGGCGGCTTCACCTGGGCGAGTGTGGTCGTGCGGTGGTGAAAGTCGTGGTGCTGTGTCCCGGACAGGGGGCGCAGCGGGTGGGGATGGGGAAGGATCTCGCCGAACGGTTTCCCGCAGCCCGCCACCTTTTCGCTGCCATCGATGACGCGCTGGGCGTCGGCTTGTCCCGTCTCATGTGGGAAGGGCCGGAGGCCGACCTCACGCTCACCCATAACGCCCAACCCGCCATCCTGGCGCATAGCCTCGCCGTCGCCGCGGTCGTGGCCTCGGCCCTCGAGCCGGTGGCCGGGGCCGGCCATTCTCTGGGTGAATACAGCGCGTATGCCGTGGCCCACTCCCTTTCGCCGGCTGACGCGGCCGGACTCGTCCGGCGCCGCGGCGAGTTGATGCTCGAGGCCGGCGAGAAGCGCGCGGGAACGATGGCCGCGGTGCTCGGTCTCGCCACCGACGCCGTGACGGAAGCGTGTCGCCAGGCAAGCACCGACGGCCGCGTGGCCGTCCCAGCGAATCTGAATACGCCGGACCAGACCGTGATTTCGGGAGATCCCGACGCGGTGGAGCGGGCGGGAGAACGGTGCAAAGCGGCGGGCGCCAAGCGGGTGCTGCCGCTCAAGGTGAGCGGGGCGTTTCATTCGCCGCTGATGGCGCCGGCCCAACCGGGTCTCCGGGCGGCGCTCCAACAGGTTCGTTTTGACGATCCCCGATTTCCCGTGATTGCCAATGCCAGTGCTGAAGCGGTGAGATCTGCGTCCGAGGCGCGACGGTTGCTCGATCAGCAACTGGTGGCGCCGGTGCGATGGGTCGAGTGCATGCAGCAGGCGGCGGCGATCGCGGGCGGCAGCGCCATGTTCGTGGAGCTCGGTCCGGGAAACGTCCTCGCCGGACTGCTCAAGCGGATCGTGCCCGAGGCCAAGGC
>JACQVB010000145.1 GCA_016209985.1 Gemmatimonadota bacterium
ATCGCGGCCCTGGAGCGGGAGTTGACGGCGCTCGGCCGTTGAAGGGCACCGTCGCCTTGGGCACATTGCCGCGGTAAAATCACCTCTCCAGCTCACGTAGCTTGGCCTTCATCTCGTCGATCTCCGATTGCTGGCTAGCCTTGATCCGCTCGCAGAGACCCAGGATTCCTGGGTCTCGGATTGGCGCCTCCTGACACATGAGGATCGCGCCCCCATGATGCGGTATCATGGACCTCAGGAACTGCCGATCCGAGACCGCGACTTGTTCCCGGATGAGTACCCAGAACAGGGTCAGGCCCGCGACGCTTGCCGCGATCACCACCAAGTTTATCCATCTGTCCCGGTACATCGAGCGCATCAGCGCTAGCTCGATGAGGGCCATCGGCGCAGCCATGAGCCCCGCCCTATAGAACTGGTTCACGTTGAGATAGACGTTGGCGAGGGTATTCACCATGGCGTACATCAGGACGTACATCGAACCGAAGGACAACGCGCTCATTATGAGCAGGCGACGATAGTGCATGTGTGGTAATACGCCACTCACCGCCGATTGGTGTTGTGGATGACACGCAGCACCCTCGGGCTGGGAACTCCGCCCGCGGCAGGGTGGACTCAAGACGGTGCCGGACTTCTCGCCTGGGGCGAACTGGCGGGTCGGGTGGTAGCTGGCCTGGAGGTTGCGCCCCCGACCACGCTCTACGTCTCGAACCCGAGCCGCGCCGCCACCTCAAGTTGTCGGGCATCGAGGGTGAGGAAGACCAGCTCCGCCGGCCTCTCTGTGAGATAGAGGGCGCAGGCGATATGCCATAGGTCAGCCCCTCTGATGACAAGCCCGATTCGTAGCGCCGCTTCCAATTCCGGCGAAAGCGCGCGATCGGGAAAGATCCAGCGTAGCGAGCCGAGCATCCTCGCGTCGAATGCGATCTCCTCCCGGACACAGGCAGCCCGAAACTCCGCTTCCAGCAGATTGGATGATACCAGATCGGAGAAGCCGTGCAGCCGCCGCTTCAGTGACTTCCAGCCTGATTCACCAAATGCGATCGCGAGCAGGCAGGAGGTGTCGACGTACGCGATGGTCACTTACTCTCGGTCACGCAGGAACCGTTTGAGCGCGCCGGGCCGCCGAGCCAATGGCTGCCAGTCCGGCTTGGTCGCAGGCGGAGGCGAGAGGAGCCCTCGCTGCTGGAGCTGGTCGAGGCGCTCCTCCACAGTCCGGCTCGGGCTGACCGGCCGGATTTCGGCTACCGGCTCTCCGTGGTAGGAGACGGTGACGGTCTGGCCTTCCCGAACTCTGCGCATGATCTCGGAAAAGCGTGCTTTGGCTTCGTACAAGGAGTAGGTCCGGCCCATGCCGGGACGATAAACAGGCTAGTCAGACCAGTCAATAAGCCGGTCAGCCTGCCCCCTGAATGGGTCCCGAGCTAAACAGCACGACGGGTAGAGCCCTCATATCTTCGCACTCGCTCGAAATCCGATCCGGCCCATGCTTTCGTCGATGTTCCGGCTCGGCGGGACCGGCCGGATCTCGCCTGCGGTTTGACTTCCCAAGGCGAGTGTCTATAATAGACCCAAAAGAGGTCCATAATAGACATATGCCGGACTACATTCCCGACATCGAGCGTGCCCCCTCCGCGGTAGGCGAGTTGCTCGCCGCGGAACGCGAAGCGGCAGCGATCGTGATCGTCGGCGGCGCCGCGATGAATCTGCTGGGGCTGGTCCGGAGAACTACCCGGGACGTGGACGTCCTGGCAGTCGGAAATCCTGGTGCCACTCGAGTGCGCCCGCCGGATAACTTGCCTACCACCCTGGTCAAAGCAGTCGCGACTGTCGCCCGGGATTTCGGTCTACCGGCCGAGTGGCTCAACACACAGGTCGCCCGCCAATGGGACACCGGGCTGCCGCCGGGGCTCGGGCGGCGGGTGGCGTGGAGACGCTATGGCGGTCTCTCCGTCGGGATCGCCGACCGCCGGGATCTGGTCTTTCTCAAGCTCTACGCCGCGGCCGACGACGTCGGTCCCCAGAGGCGTTCATTTCCAGGATCTCCTCGCGCTTCAACCCACCCGCGAGGAGCTGGAGGCTGCCGCATCGTGGGTTCGGAGTCAGGATCCAACCCCCGAGTTCGCCACCGCGCTCGAGAAGGTCGTGCAACATGCCCAGCACCACGCCCGCTAGCCTGGTTCGGCCGATCATCGAGCGGGCGATCGACGCCGCCTGGGCGCAGTGGGGAGCATTGGGCCCGCTGGCTGCGAAGCGTGCCCCGATGGCCCGGTCGATGGTCGATCCCGAGGCACTGGTCCTGGGCTCTCTCGGCCTTGCCCTCTATGAACGACGGCTCGCCGGAGCGGCGAGTTGGTGGGCACATGCGGGAAGCACGCTGTTGAGTGTCCAGCGGATGAAGAATCTTGCGGGAGGCTACCCCGGGATGGTCACCCATCCTCTCGCTGCGTTTGCCCGCACCGCGTTCGAGGAGGGCGACCACCGTTGGCGGGCGTTGGCCGATGCCAACCGGGCGTTAGGGGCCCGAGCGAAGGACTTGACGGCGACGCCGACTCTGGCGGGCGGTCCCGCGCTGTTATTGCGATTGCGGTTGGGGTTGGGGGTGGGCATCAAGGCCGACGTAATCGCGTTTCTGCTGGGAATGGGGGGGTCACGGCAGACGATTCCGGCGATCGCGAAGTCCACCGGATACTATCCCCGCGCGGTGCGCCGGGCGGTCGAGGAGCTGGTCGGATCGGGCCTGGTGCATGCGGTCGCGACCTCGCCGGCGTCGTACCGGGTTGATCCCGGTGCCTGGCGAACGCTCCTGCAGTTCAGTGACGACCCACCCCCTTGGCGGCACTGGAATGCGATCTATGAGTTCGTGGTGCGCCTCGCCGCATGGGCAGAGGAACAGCGGGATGGCGTGAGCCGGTATGTGTTGGGCTCGCGGGCGAGGGATCTGATGGAGGCCCATCGGCCCCGGCTCGAGCTGGCGGTTCGACTGCCGACCGTGGTGAGGCCAACCGGCGAGGATTATCTCAACTCGTTCCGTGCTATTCTGGACGAGATTGGGGATTGGATGCGGGCGTCGGTCTAGTCTTGCAGCCGACCGGTTGCGGCCTTCCCCTCCGGCGCCACCCAGCACTACGTTACGCCGGTGAGGCACCCTCGCTCGGCCCGCTTCGCCGCCCTGCTGCTATGCGCCGTGGCCGGATTGTCCACTCCGACCTGGGTACTGGCGCATGGCCTGGCGCATCACCGCTGTCATGAGGTCGGCGGGGCGAACCATCACGATCCTGCCTCAGCGCCGATCGCCGAATCGCCCGATGTACCGCAGATGCATTCCCACCCTCTCGTGGGTGGGGCCGTGCCACAGGCGTCCGGGGACTCGACATTCTGCATCGGTGTCCCGGCCAGTCGCGTCGAGATCGTCCCTTCCGCCGGCACGCTCCCTGGCGTCAACGACGACGGGACGGCCGCACGAGCCAGTCCTCCGCAACATTTTCCCGCAGGCCCCAGGGGTCCTCCACTTTTCTAGTCCGCTTCCTGACGCGGCATTTCCGGCGCGTCGATCTCCGAACTCACAACACGCGACGGATCTCCGGGAGGGCTCACCGCCCTCCGGCGCCGATGGTGCGCTTCGCGGCGGACCGTGGTGGAGCAGACATGACCTTCAATTCCTGGATGCGCGTTTCCCTTCTCCTGCTGCAGGCAACGGCGGTTGACCGCCTGACCGGACAGGAGGGACCGCAATCTTCCGCTGACGCTGAGCGCAGGGGCGGCTGGACCCTCACCGAGGTGGTCCAGCGCGGGCTCGCGCGTCACCCTCTCATCGCGGGCGCGGAGGCGCGCGTGGCCGCCGCCCGGGGCGCGCGGCGCACCGCGGGAGCGATCCCCAATCCGTTCCTCACGTATCTGGTCGAGAACCGGCCCTTCCCCGGCGGGCCCGCCGCTCTGCGGGACAACCGGGAGACCTCGCTCTTTGCCACCCTCCCGCTCGAACCGCTTCTCCGCCACGGCGCAACGGCTCGCATCCTCCTTCGTTACTCCGCCCGTCCCTCCTCCCCGCGCGTAGTCGCGGCATCACTCCCGGCATCCGGCTGGCGGACGCACATCCGCGCGGCTGTCGGGCAGGCCAAGAAGCGACTTCCGGCGGCCGCCGGTGGGTGCGGCAACGTTTCGCCGACTCCCGCTCGCCCGCCATCACCGGCGAGGAGGTAGGCTGTGAGTTTCCCATAGATGAGAAGCGCATCGATGGTGGGTGGCATCGCCCTCGGTCTTCTGCTACTGAGTGGGATGGCACGGGCCCAGGAAGCGGCGTCGACCCGCGTGGTTCCGACCAATCACCTGGTGCTGACCGGCTACGGTACCATCGGTTTCGGCTACAGCACGCAAGGCGAACACGCCAACGCCTTCACCACGACCGTGAATCCGATCTTCCTCTATCAGTTCCAGGACCGGGTGCTGTTCGAGGCCGAGTTCGAGTTCGAGCTGGCCGAAGGCGTGACCGAGACCGGCCTGGAGTACGGTCAGGTCGATTACATCGTGAATGACAATCTGACGCTGGTGGGTGGGAAGATGATGCTGCCCTTCGGCGTCTTCGCCCCGCGGATCCATCCCACCTGGATCAACCTGTTTCCCACCATGCCTCCCATCTTCGGACACGAGGCCACGGTCTTCGGGGAGCCCATGGCCCCGATGGTCGCCGACGTGGGCGTGATGGCACGGGGGGTGGCTCAGAAGGGAAAGGCGAATCTTGCCCTCAACGCCTAGGTCACCCAGGGCCCCCAGCAGGAAGACATGGAGGGAATGGCCATGGGGGGCGAGGCGCCCGGAGTGCACTTCCCGGCCAACTCGGGGGACAACAATACCAGCAAGATGGTGGGCGGGCGTCTGGACATCGCGCTGCCACCCTGGGTGGAGTTCAACGTTTCCGGACTCACCGCGAAATACGATTCCACCAAGCGGCTCCGCTACTCGGCCATGGACCTGGCGGGGGAGCTGCACGCCCACAATCTCGAATGGCGCACCGAGTACGTCCACAACTGGCAACAGATCGACGAGATGGGAACCACGCCCTCCATCAGCAAGCAGGGCGTGTACTCGCAGCTCGCTTACCGCTTCAACGCATGGGAACCGGTCTTTCGCTACACCCGCATGTTCGACGCCAAACAGGAGGGTGCAGTAATCGATGAGGCCAAGTGGCAGGCGGGGTTCGGGCTCGACTACTGGTTCAGTCCGTCCATTTCGCTCATGGCCGGTTACGAGGTGAACCGGGAGACGGGCATGCAAGTCGCCAACGACCGCTTCGTCATTCACTTCGCCTACGGTTTCTAGGAGGCAACATGTCCGTCAACTCGATACTCCACCCACGGGCCGGCATGGCGGTACTCGCGCTCCTCTTGCTGCTGCCGTTGCCCGGGCTTCAGGCGCAGCAGGAACAGAACGTCGTCGCCGCCGGGGCTCGCGTTTACGGCGACATGTGTGGGCGTTGTCACCGCCCACGCTCGCCCCTGGAGCGCACCGACCGGGATTGGGTAACGATCGTGAACCATATGCGCGTGCGGGCGAATCTGACCGGGAAGCAGGTGCGCGCGGTCCTCGATTTCCTCCAGGCCACCAACAGCTCGCCCAGCGAGCGGGCTCCCTTGCCCGGTGGGGCACCTGCAGGACGGCAGATCACCGAGTTTTCCAACCAGGTCTCCAGCGAATCCTCGGTGATCGCGCGGGGCAAGGAGATCGTGGGGCAGCGCGCCTGCCTGGGTTGCCATCAGCTCGGCTCGGAGGGCGGGCAGGTCGGACCCAGCCTAAACGGTGTCGTGGGGCGCCGCACCGCCGCCTTCGTTCGGCACAAGATGGCGGATCCGACCTTCAATAACGCAACGTCCATGATGCCTAATTTCGCGCTCAGCGCGGATGAGATCGACGCCATCGCGGCCTACCTCAACACCTTGAACGGAGGGAAGTAGTCCCCGGGGCCGGGGAGGGCGGCCTGCTCCGCCCCCCCCCGGCCGCCTTGCTGATCGGTTCCGGGTGCAGCTCCTTTTCGCTCACCACGCCACCGCGCCGGCGTTGCTTCCGCCGCGGCTCAGGCCGCCACCGCCGCTTCCCTCAGCCGCCGGTACTCGGCCCAAGTCAGAAGAATCACGATCGCATCGAGCACGGTCAGCGCGCTGAGCAGGAACGAGGGTGAGAGCACATAGCGGTAGATCTGATAGACCCCGAACGTGGCGAAGACGACGATGGCGATCGGATAGGCCCACTGTTTGTGGCGGAGTAGCGCATAGACCAGGAACACTTTGACCACGCCGTGCAGCAGCAGGTAGAGCGCCCCAACGAAGGCGAGGTTGGAGGTGAGGTGGCCGACCAGCTCCCGCGCATGGGTGGCGAAGAAGTCGTTGGGGTCCTCGCTCAGCTCGTGCTGGGTGAACCGGAAGATGGCGTTCTGGAAGGAGGCTGGCGGGATCCCCAGCAGCAGCCCGCCGCCGATCAGCTCGAGCACGCCGTCGATTCCCTTGGCGATCACGCCGATATCGAAGGCGAGGTGGACCAGTCGGCCGATGCGGGTCGCCAATGAGCGTATCCTGCTAGAGAAGCGTAGAGCGCGTTTGATATCTAATAAGGGTCCCGAGCCAAAACAGCACGACGGGTAGAGCCTGGGCACCATATGCTCTTCACGGTGTTGTCGCAGCCGGCGCGGTCGATCATGCCCGACTGGCTATGCGCGTACCGCGTCGGGAAGCCCAGGTTCGATCGCGCGTTCGGGTTAATTTCCTAGACGACGAATTCGCGCCCCCTACCCCGAGGCATCCATGTACGAGCAACTCTGGCCGTGGTTGCACCTGGTTTCCCGCCTGCTCTTCACCATGCTCTTCCTGGGCAGCGCCTGGAGCCACCTTACCAAGACCGGCATGCTGGCGGGCTACGCCGCATCCAAGAAGCTGCCCGCCGCGGCGCTCATGGTTCGGGTCACCGGATTGATGATGCTGGTCGGAGGAATTCTCGTCCTGCTCGGCTGGCACCGGTTCATCGGAGCGGGACTCATCGCGCTCTTCCTCTTCCCCACGGCTTTCCTGATGCACAACTTCTGGACGGTGGCGGATCCGATGGCTCGGTCGAACGATCAGGCGCACTTCATGAAGGATCTGAGCCTGGCCGGCGCGGCACTCTACCTCATGGCCACCAGCGGGTATCCCTGGCCGCTGAGTCTGGGCGGCTGAGCCGAAGCATACGCATTGACGCTGCTCGTGGGGCCGGTGCTGTACCGGACATTCGAAAAGCGTCGCGACGGGGTTCGGCTCCTGCCTGGTTCTGTGAGCTTCCTTCCCGCGGCCAGCGCATTCTCCACCAGCATAAGCCCGGACTCGCCGGCGCGGCGAATTTATCTTGAAGGGCGTGTCCATGCTGGAGAACTCCTCGAGCTGCTCCCGCGCGAACGACTCCAGAAAATCGTGCACCACGTAGTCAGACTGTTTGGGCAGTACCATCCGTTGAGAACCATTCTCAATTAGAATTGACAGACCAATCTCGATGACTAGATTCGGCCATCGAATAGACTGAGAATCATTCTCAACTAATCTCGAGCGGACGATCTCGATCAAAACGTGGCTTGTCGGCCTGCTCCGCTCCATTTCGCGGAGCAACACTCAACGGGAGTCAGAACATATGCGGTCCCCGATTCTCATGGCTTTCCCGCACCTTGTGCTCACGCTGTCACTGCTCCTCACCCAACAGACTCTCGTAGCTCAAACGCCGCCGGCTGACTCAGGCCAGCGGCGCGACTCGGCGCTTGCCCGTGTGACGGTGCTGGATCCCGTCGTCGTGACTGCGGAGCGCCGGCCCACGCGTTCGTCGGACGCTGCCGCGGCGGTGCGCGTCATCTCCGCCGACGAAATCGCGCGCAAGGGCGGGGCCGATCTCGTGAAGGTGCTGCAGGACGTTCCTGGGGTGCAGGTCGATCCGTTGGTCGGGTCAGGCGCGGGCATCATGCTGCAAGGCCTCGGGTCGGATCGCGTGCTCGTGCTGGTGGACGGATCGCCGCTGGTGGGTCGCATCGGGGGAGAACTCGATCTCTCGCGGATGGATCCGTCGATGTTCCGCGGCATCGAGATCGTGGAAGGGCCGCAGTCCACGCTCTACGGATCGAATGCGCTCGGCGGAGTGGTGAACCTGCTCACGCGCAGCGACCTCGGCTCGCGAATCGAGGCGACCGGCTCGGTTGGAAGCGCGGGCCAGCGGGATGGCCGAGCGCGGGCCAGCGGCCTGTTCGGCCGCTGGGGCGGATCGGTCGAGGCGGGCCGCCGCACCATGGACCTGGCGCCTGGCACCGGACCGTCCACAGTCGGCTTCGCCAAACGGTGGGATGGCCTCGCCCGAGCGCAGGCCGACCTGGGCGGCTCGACCGTTGAAGCTCGCGTGATGGGTGTTCAGGAGAACCAGCAGTATCGCTCCGGAGTTACGGCTACCACGGTAAACCACAATGACAACTGGCAGCTTGATGGCCTGGCGCAGCTCACCCTGGGCCGGACCGAAGTTCGCGCGCATCTGAGTGGATACGACCACCGGTTCGCGTCGGGCGGGGTGGGGGCAGCGCCAGGCACGCCCGACTGGGATCGCCAGCGCGTGGCCGACATCGAGGGCTTGCATCGAGGTAGCGCGGGGCGGGCGCAGTGGCTTACCGGCGCCAAGCTCGAGCGCGAATGGATCATCGCCGACCGCGTCGCGGCGGGGTCCGAGCGCGGCGGATTCACCGGCGCGGGGTACGGCTCGCTGGAAATTCCCGTTGGCCGCGTGTTCCAGCTCTGGACCGGCGCGCGATTCACCGCGAGCGAAGCGTGGGGTGTGAACGCGGCGCCGCGCGCGGGCGTCACCCTTCGGAGTCCGGCCGGCGCGTATTTCAAGCTCGCCGGCGCACGGGGGTTCCGGGCGCCGTCGTTCAAGGATCTCTACACCGAGTTCGTCAACACCCAGGCGCGTTACCGCGTCCAGGGCAATGTGGATCTCACTCCGGAAACGTCGTGGAACGCAACCGGCGAAGTCGGGTTTACCGGCGCCCGAGTCTGGCTTTACGGCCGCGGCTATACCAACCGGCTGAGGAATTTCATTCAAACCGTCCAGACCGGCGTCAGCGCGGGCATCCTGCAGTTCCAATACCAGAACATCGGCAAAGCTCGCACACAGGGGCTCGAGGTCGGCGGGTCGGCGAATGCCGGCATCGCGACGGCGTCGGCGTCCTACACGTTCCTGGATGCGAAGGACGACAGCACCCACCTGAACCTCACCGGCCGCGGGCAGAGCACCGGGAAAGGCTCGCTCACCGTCAGTCCGTCCCGCAGTCGCGCGAGTCTGCGCGGCGAGGCCGTGGTCAATGGCCGAGTCTTGCTGTCGCGGACCGGCGCCGGCGTCGAGACCTATCAGGACGCGTACACGCATCTGAACGCCAGCGTGATCACGACGCTGCCGCTCGGCATTCAGGCCACACTCGGCGTGGAGAACCTGGCCAACACGATCCCCGCGCGCGCGCTCACCGCGCTCGGCCGGCGTTGGCATGTGACGGTGACGTGGGGGGCAGGATGGTAGGGCGGGCAGTGCGGACGGAGCGGACAAAGCGGACGGGGTTCTGGTCCGTCGTGTCCGCCTTGTCCATCGCGTCCGCCGCGCCAGCGTCCGCCCAAACCGGCCTCGTCGTCGTGGCCCACGGCGCCGACACTGGGTGGAACAACCGGATCCGAGCAGTGATGGACAGCGTCCGCTGGACCAGCGGGCCTAGCGCGCTCGCGTTCCTCATGGGGCCGGAGAACCAGACGGCCGGCTGGGACACCGCGATGCGATCCGTCATGGCCAGGGGTGCGAAGGCCGCAGTGGTGGTGCCGCTGATGGTCTCTACCTACGGGAGCCACGTTCGGCAGATCCAGTACTATGCGGGCGCCCGCGACTCCCTTCCGCCCGAGCTGGCCCAGCACGCCATGCACATGAGCGAGAAGCCGTCGGTGCCCGTGGCGGTCACGCCGGGACTCGACGGGTCGGCGGAGATGGTAGATGCGGTGGCCGCGCGCTGGCGCAGCGTGAACGACCGGGACCGGCGCCGCCCGGTGATGCTCGTGGCCCACGGCCCCAACGACGATGACGATGCCCGGCACTGGTTCCAGGACCTCGAACGCATCGGCGCCGGGCTCAAGGACGCGGGCTTTGCGGGCGAGCTGCGGTCCGGATTGCTCCGCGACGACGCGCCCAAGACGGTGCGCGCGGCCGCGGTGCAGCAGATGCGGGACACGATCCAGGCGCTGGCCGCGCGGTCCGCGGACTCGGTGGTGATTATGCCGATTCTGATCTCTACCGGAATCGAGCGGAGCAAGCTGCCGAAAGACTTCGCGGGCCTTCCGGTGCGCTACAGTGGCGAGCCCCTGGCGCCGCTGCCGCAGATCGCGCGCTGGATCGAGCGGGTGGCTCGAGAGGCGTCGATCCCGTAGAGTGCCTCGAGTCCTCCTCTCCCCGGAGTGGAGAGGGGGACAGCAACTGTGTTGAGCGTGTCAGGCGGCATAGCTCGCCGAGGGCACCTGAATTGTTCCGCAGTCTTGACTGGCAGCCCACACCGCGGTGGGTTGAGTGGGCACGGAGAATCCGAAGCAAGTATGGAGAGGACCTGCAACGTATTTGTGACCGGCTCGCGGTGCCGTTTGTTGACCTAAACCAGGTAGGTGAAATGAGACAAGAGGAGTGGCTCTTCCGATTTCCGCTCGATTCTGCGTCGCGTCACCCGACAGGGGACGGGCTCAATCCAGTGTAATGCGACCAAGGGTCGGCATCTTAGATCGGAATGCGTCGCCAAAAAAGCTTTGTGACGCTCCATGACCCGATGTGGGGAGATAACGCGCGCCCCTCCGGGCAGAGATTTGTTGGGGACCGGTAGCGGGGTGAGAACTTCGGAGTCTCAAGCGAAGGGGAAATAACCCATGCTTGCGGGAATGGTGATTACGATCCGGGAGGGCCTTGAGGCGTTTCTCGTCATTGGAATTCTTCTCGGCTATCTGCGGAAGACCGACCAACGAGGCCTGGCGCCATATGTATGGGCTGGCACGGGGGGCGGAATCGCCGTGAGCATAATCTTAGCGCTTGCCTTTCAGTTCACGGCCTTTCACTTCGAGGAGGGATCCGGAGGACCACTCTTCGAGGTGGCTGCCTCGGTTCTCGCCGTGCCGATCCTGAGTTATATGGTGCTCTGGATGCAGCGCCAAGCGCGGTCCATCAAGGGCGAGATCGAGACCCGAGCTGCCGCGGCCATCTCCACAGGGCAACTCTTCGCGTTAGCCTTTCTTGCCTTTATCACCGTTTTCCGCGAGGGGCTTGAGACCGCGGTCTTTCTCTCCGCCCTGACGACCAGGGCGAGCCGAGAAGGTTTGCTTCCGGGTGCCGCACTGGGACTTCTGATAGCGATCGGGATCGCGTACATCTACTTCGCGCTCACCGTCAAACTGAACCTGAGACGGTTCTTCATCGGCACTGGAACGCTCCTCATCTTCATCGCTGCCGGGCTTTGCAGCCACATCTTCATGGCCCTCCACGAGTTGGGGCTCCCGGTTCTCATCGAGCAGGTGTGGAGCACCAAGTGGCTCGTGGATAGCGAGAGCCTCGCCGGGCGCCTGCTTCACGCCTTCATCGGCTACCATGACGAGCCGAATCTCCTACAGGTGTTGGCTTACTTCGGCTACCTCGGTGGGATGGGATACGCGTTTTTCAAGGCCGTGCGTGAATCGGCCACGACTCACGCTCAACCGTCGGCCCGCGAGATAAGCTTACGAGTGTAGACAAAGCCAATAGGCGAGGCGAGTCGCGAGAATCAAAAACTTAACCGGCGCGTCCTCGAATCACACCGGCCAATTCGTCCATGGGAGTTAAGTCGCTGACCGCCGCCTGTTCCGTCCAAGTTGATGGACCGTAGGATGTTCCAAGACGGCTGCGACCCTGCTGCAGGCGGTTACCAACTCATCAACGATCTGAGTTCGATTCAGTCAGTACTCCGACTTCAACATCATCACACTATCAACGCAATAAAAGGAGAACTTCTGGAGGGGAAAGTCCGTATACGGAATGTTCTGCCGAACTATGACGGGGGCGTTGTCGTCCTCCCTCATGGTGACCACACCGGCGAATTGCTCAACAACCTCAAGTTCCCAGGGCTGGAAGCGAATATCTTCCAGATCTCGCTGGTGACTCCCGACTAAATCGATCAGCCAATAACAGTTAGCGTGATCTCCCAGGTACTTAACGCCGTCGGTGAAGAGTAATCCCGTGAAGTTCCTGTAGTACCGGATGGTTCCGTGAACCTGTGCAAGCTCGTCCTCTAACGCCATTCCTTTCCCAAAGCAGAGCAGCTTGAAAAATCTTTCGGCACGAGCATTGGATGATTGGGTAGTTGCGCGCTCGGTACGTGATTCGAGTCCGCGGAAATTGCCGGGAATCATGAAACAACGGTTGGAACAGAACCAAGCATCGCAGGTGCGAGTCTGAGAATCCCAATCAGGAACGAGCGTCGCGCCCGCAGAAGTCATGGTCGATGCAAGGTTCGCTGACAAGCCTTGCTTCGTTCGATCAGGTTCCAGGCGCGGATGGTAAAACGAGCGGGCCGAACTCTCGTGCTGGTAAAGGACGACCGCACTCTCGACGGTTTTCGTGAATGGGTCGCGAAGCGCCTTGGTTTCGAAGTGTTCGACGCAAGACAGATAGAAAATTCGAAGCGCGTGTGCGTTCTCTAAAAGATGCCCCCCGTTTTCTCTAAATTCTGCACCCTCCTCCTGAGAGCGGGTTGACCTTGGGCTGACGAATGGGAAGGCGGTTGTACCCCCGAAATTCGGGGGTACCCCGACCTCCACCTCGAGGGCGATCGTGGCGCTGAGCGCGAATACGGCGGTCGCGGTCAGCGTCCAGGCCCTCGTTTTCGTCTGCCACACCGGTTACGCCGACTTCGCCGGTCGGGTGCGGTGGTCCTCCTCCTGAAGATGGCGACTGCGGTAGCAGCGGCCGCGCAAGGCGAAGTGCGCCCCGCGCTCCAGGAGGCGATCGACGATCGCCTCGGCCAAGTCTCCATCATGCACGACATCCCCCCAGGCCGCTAGCGGTTTATTCGTGGTGACCAGGACGGGCGCTGCTTGAGGTAGCGCTCGTTCACGACTTGATAGAGCACGTTGGCGGCGTCGGCCGCGTGGGCGAGGTAGCCGAGCTCGTCGATCATGAGGACGTGCGGGTGGAGGTACGGATCGAGGGCCGTCTCCAGTCGTCCCCCGGGCCGCTGCCCGGGACAGCTCCGCGATGAGCGCGTCGGCCCCGACGAAGCGCGCCTCGCCCCCGATGTCCTTGGCGTTGGCGCTGGCACTCCCGGCGCTGGCTCTGGGGCAGCAGCCCGGGCGGCAGCCGATGATGCAGCCCGGCCAGATGCAGCAAATGCAAGGCATGCAGGGAATGCAGGACATGATGAACCAGATGGGCCAGCTCATGCAGCAAATGCAGCAGTTCGACCAGCAGATGATGCAGCGGCACACCGAGCAGCACTTTCGGGACATGGGCCGGGACATGCAGGAAGCCGCGCAGCGCATGCAGCAAATGATGAAGCAGATGGACCAGGTGCAGCGCGACCCGAAGTTTCAGCAGGACCAGGACCGCATGCGCCAGATGGACCAGCTCCGTGACCGCATGCGCAACATGACCCAGCAGATGCAGGAAGCGCACGACGCCTTCCGGAAAATGGTCGGGCCGTGAATCTCCGCGGGGCGGCGTTGCCGATGACGATGATGCTCCTGGCCGGCGCTCTTGCGCCCCTGAGGGCACAGGGGGTCGCCTATGAGGGTGGGATCTCTGTCGCCACGGGCCGCTACTTCTACACCACACGCACCACGAGCTGGACCATCTCCAGCGGGATCGCCTATACGCCGGGACGGCTCATTTTCCGCGCGGCCGTGCCGGTATACGTGCAGAACAGCTCGCTAATCCGGGGAGCCGGCAGCGGAATGATGCTGGGCGGCGCTGGCGGTGGGAGCGGGGGCGGGGGCGGCATGATGGGCGGTGGTGGCACGGGCAGCATGATGGGCGGCGGCGGTGCCATGC
>JACQVB010000152.1 GCA_016209985.1 Gemmatimonadota bacterium
CGCCCGCGCCCGAGCCGATGCGGCCCATGTCGCTCGAGGAGGAGCTCGCGGCACACGTGCCTCCGCCCGGGCCCCCCGTGGCCCCACCGCCACCGCCGCAGTTCTGGCCCGAGCCGGCGCCGCCTCCGGCCCCGCCCTACACGCCTCCGCCGGCTCCGATAGCAGAGCTGCCGCTGGATCTCAGCCCTCCGCTGCCGCCCAGCCCGCGAGAAACCAAGGAAATCAACCTGCGCGCATCGCAGGCTATGCATCGGGAGGAAGTGGAAGAGCTCGAGCGGCCACGACCTCGCGTATCGAGGCCGCGGGTCTCGATGCCGGTCGCGCAGCCGCCCAGGCCGCCGTCCGCGGCGCGGGCCTTTCTCCTGATTCTGGTTCTGGTGGTGGCCGCGCTCGGGGCATTGGCGTACTTCGGGATCCTGCCCGTCGGCGGCTGGCTGGACCAGGTGAAATCCACGATTTCCACCCGCGCGGCGACATCGTCCGACGGTACAGCGGGTAGGGCGGGTTCTGCCGCGAGCCCTGCCTCACCGGGCGCGGCGCGAGGCGCTCCCACCGAGGCGCCACCGCCCGGCCCCGGAGCGCCCCGCATCGCGGGTGCCAGGGTGCCGCCGGTGCGCATCGAAGGCCTGCCGGTGGAAAGTTTCACGGAATCAGGCGACCGCTTCCGCGTGTTGCAGCGTCGTCCTTCGGGTGAGACGCTGACTCTGCTGGGACGCCCGCTGGCGGACACCATCGGCGAACCCTCGGTGGGAGATATCCGGTTGGACAGTCTTCCGGGTGATACCGCGGTCGCGACCACCGCGTTTGGCGGGTACGTGATTACCGTGCGCGGCGTGATTGCGCCGGCGGATCTGCAGGCCCTGCTGCTGCAATTGGTCTCGCGCACAAACTGACGAGGCGCTAGGTGTCAGGTGTCAGGTGCTAGGTGTCAGGGCTTGGTGGGAGTTCCCTGACACCTGAAACCTGGTACCTGGCACCTTTCTTATGTCCCGAAACTGAAGGATGCCTTCGCCTCCTCGGTCCCGGTCACCGTTACCGTCGCGGTCTTCGTTCCCAGCTTCTCGTGCCACGCCTCGATGGTGTAGGTCCCCGGCGGCAGGCCGCTGATCTTGAACGAACCGTTCTCATCTGAAACCGCGAAGAACGGATGACTCATCACAAAAACGTCGCCGTGCATCCACCCGTGGACGTTGCACTCGATCGGCACCGGTGTTTCCTCGGTCGCGAATGCGCGCTCGGTCTCCATCCCTTGCTGGGGCTGGCTGATGTTGAACCCACGGTTCTTCTTCGGCACCGCCTTGATGTTGTGCAGCACCGGGTCGCTGTTCTTGATCTTGATCGGCTGGTTCACCATGACGCCCAAGACCCGCGGTTGGTAGAGGCAGCCTTCCTGGTCGAGCTCTACCTCCCTGGTCTGCGCCTCGAACTTCTGATTGGCGGGCAGGCCGCTCTTCACGTACACGAAGACATTCTGCAGGTTGCCGTTGTGCACCACGACCACCGGATCGACGGGTGGCGTGGTGTACTTGGACTTGCAGGCCGGCTCCTCCGACATGTCGATCTTGGGATTGGCCGGCGCCGTTCCAGTGAACGTGACGGTTCCGGCAACGGAGCCGCCGCCGGACACAGGCGCCTGGGCCGCTCCCGGCGTGGATTTGGTGTTGTCGGCGACGCCTCCTGCTTTCTGGTCCTTGGCTCCGCCGCACGCCAGGACAAACGCGATCGCGCCCAGTAATAGCCCTTTCATGTATCCTCCGAATAGGTCCATGAGACAGAATAACAACGGTGACGTGCTTGCGGTGGTGCGCCGGTTCAACATGGCTCAGTAACTCTTCGTATGCATTGTTGCCCGCGCCATTGCGCGATTTTCGAACCTCCGAGGAGAATCGGTGTCCGACGACGCAACGTGATCCGGGCAGAACAACTGCGGGCGGATGCGCTGGCGGCCGCCGGCCGCACGGATTCCGCTCGGGTCGTGATCCAGGGCTCATCGACCAGTTCCCGGACAATCCGCAATTGAAGCAGCAGCTCATAGCCGCAACCCGGAGGTCCCTTTGACAGCGTCTGGCGCCGGGACCTGCCAGTTGATTATTACTTCCGGCCCATGACCTCTGCGCGCCTCCCGCTCGTCCTCATCCTGCTCGTCTCCGCCTGCTCCCCGGGGAAACCGGTCACTGAGCCCGCTCCTGCGCCGCTGCCGCTGCCGCCGACACCGGTGGCGGGACCGGCCGTGGTCGAGACCGTTACGGTTCGGGATCCCGATGTCGATCGGCGGATCGGCCGACTCGAGTTGCGGCTGCTGGAGCGCGACGCGCAGCTGGAAGACTTGCAACTGCGGCTGGCCGACGCGCGGCAGGAGGTCGTGCGCGCTATGGCCAAATTGCAGACGCTCGCGACGCGAGCGGAGGCGGCCTCCGGCATGGCCGAGGCTGAAGTCGCGTTGCAAACCTTGAAGAGCGGGGCGGGGCAGCAATCGACTCCCGAAGCGGAACAGGCCGGCGGCCTGCTGGAGCAGAGCTCGGCCGAGTTCAACAAACAGAACTACGGCGGAGCCCTCTACCTGGCCAACCAGGCCAAGACCCTCGCCACGGCAGGCCGGGGAAGGCTCTCCCCCGATGAACGCGGCGCCTCCCGGCCCGGGGAGACGGCGTTTGCGGTGCCGGTCAAATTGAAGAGCATCGGCCGCGGGAACGTTCGGGAAGGGCCGGGCACCACGTTCAAGGTGGCCTTCGCGGCCGAGCCGGGTCTGTTGCTGACCGGTTACTCGTATGTGGATGAGTGGATACGGGTGACCGACGACAGCGGCCGCGACGGATGGATTTTCCGGAACCTGGTCAGCAAGCGCTAGCGCGCGCTCGCGCTATTTGGCGCGTATCACACGATCCCGGCCGGCGCGCTTTGCCTGGTACAACGCGGCATCGGCTGCGGCCACCACGGTCTCCGGCGCCGCATCCCCGTTCTTTGCGAACTCCGCGATCCCGATGCTCAGCGTGAGGTGCCGTCCGCCGAAATCAGCCGCGGCCACCCGTTTGCGAATCCGCTCGGCCACCTGAACGGCTGAGTCGCCGGCGGTCTCCGGAAGCAGCACACAGAATTCCTCCCCGCCGTAGCGCGCCGCGCAATCCACCTCCCGTATCGAATCGCGCAGGATCTCGGCAACCCGCTTCAGCGCTTGGTCACCCGCCGGGTGCCCGTGGGTGTCGTTGTAGGACTTGAAGTGGTCCACGTCGGCCATGATCACGGCCAACGGACGTTTGTTGCGCCGGGACCGGGTCACTTCCTCACTCAATCGGCGGCCCAGCTGGCGCCGGTTGACCAGCCCGGTCAGCGAATCGGTCGTGGAGAGTCGCTCGAGCTCCTCATTCTGCTTTTCCAGGATCGCGTTTCTTCCGTCCAGCTCCTTCCGGTTCTCGCGCAGCCGGGAGACCATGTGGTTGAACACATAGGTCAGATAGCCCACCTCTCCGCCCCCGCCGGCCGGCAGGCCGACCGCCAGGTCGCCCGCGGCCACTTCCGCCGCTCCCTGCGTAAGCCGCTCCAGCGGGCGGACGATCACCAGGCCGAGCCGGTAGGCGATCACGCTCGCCACGACCAGGAGTGCCATGACGACGCCCAGCGCGATGTTCCGAAACCGGCCGATCTCACGAAAGGCTGCCGCGGCGGGCAGTTCCGCAACCACCAGCCAGGGAACGCGGGGAATGCGGCGCAACACCCCGATGGCGTCCCCCGCTGCGGTCTGGAAGCTGGTCGTCGCGCCTTCGTTCTGGCTGAGGCGCTCCACTGCCTCCGGCTGCAGACGGCTGGACATCAGCTCGGCGGTGATGCCGGATGAAGAGACCATAATCGAGCCGTCGTCCTTCGCCAGCTCGATCCGGATTTCGGTACCGCTGGTCAGATTCGCGAGCTGTTGCTGGACGCCGCTCAACTGCACCCGGGCGGCGAAGGCTCCCAGCAGCCTGCCATCGAGCCGCTGAACCGGGACCGCCAGAATGAGCTGGGCGCCGCGGGACGGCGTGTCCCAATAAGCATCTCCCACCAGCCGATTGTCCGACCGCAGGCTGCTCGACCAATCGGCGGGGAGCGGTACCGGCCGCGCCTCTCGGGCAGTCGTTGCGATGGTTCGCCCTGCTGCATCCAGCACCAGGAGCTCGGAGTATTCCAGGAGACGGCCTCGCACCGATCGCAGGTATTCGTTCAGCCGCCCCCGTGCCGCCGGACCGGCTCGACGGGACGGGTCGAGCGTCTCGGAAACCTCGTAGGACCCTGCGAGCGTCCGCAGCTCCTGCAGCCGCTCCTTCAGCCAGACGTCCATCTCCCGCGCGCTTTGCGAACTGGCCGACAGCAATTCCTGGTTGATTCGCGCCCGCAGCGCACGGCGATTCTGGATGTAGGAGAACAGAGCGGTAATGCCCGACGGCAGTAACGTGGCGAGCACGGCGAAGAGCAGAATCTTGTTGCGGATGCTTTCGAGATCAAAAGCGCGGAAGCGTTTCTCGATGCCGGCCCAGAAGCTCGACGTCAAACCCCGGTCTCCGAAAAAGGTTACGCCAAGATGGCCGGAAACCGGTAAGTCGCAAGAGCTACAGGTGCGCGGTGCGTGGTGCGCGGGGGTGACGCACTTCAGGCAGGATCGATGTGCCGCGAGCTCCTCAGCCCCCGCTCACCGCTTACCGCTCACGTCTGGGTGTGGTGCCTTGGCCGAACACCGTGACGCCCCAGGCGAGGGGGTCGTCGGGTGGCTCCGCGTTCCAGTCTTCCCACCCGTGGCTGTCGTCGGCTCGGAACCGCACCGTGTAGGTTCCCGGCTCGAACGTCGTGGTTCGGTCTACCCGCCGGTTCTTGTCCGCTCCTCCGGCGGGCTCCGTTTCCGAGTACGTCATCCGCCAGACTTCCCGTCCCGTGGAGTCCGCGATCGAGGCATAGTCCACCATCTCGCGGGTTCCTTCGCCCACGGCGTACAGGCGGATGATCGAGCGCCGCGACAGCGTGAAACGGGCCTCTTCTTCGCTGCCGGCGCGCATCCGGGTGAGGCGCGCGAGAACCGGCTCGCTTCCCGGTTCGTCCGCGTTCAGAGCAGCGAGTGCGGCCGCATCCCGGCTGACTGCGGACGCCAGGGTGATCCCCCAGTATTCCGCGTCCATCGGCTCGGTCGTGTTCCAGCCTCCACCAAAGGAATGCGATCCGTCGGTCTTGAAGTACGCCGTATACGTTCCGGCACGGAGCTGGAGCGTACTCGCGGCCACGCGGTTCTTTTCACCACCTCCGGCCGGTCCGGTCTCGTCGTACGTCATCTTCCAGACGACCCGTCCGCTTTCATCGACGATCCAGCCATAGTCGACCAGGTCCTGCCCGCTGGCCTCGCCCACGGCGAAGATCTGCACCGTCGCCGGCCGTGTCGCGCGGACTCTCTGCCACTTCAGCTCGTCGTTGCGAACCTGGACCAGTGAGACCACGGCGTCGGCGACCCGAATCGGCTGGTACTCGAAGCTCCGCGCGGCGGGGCGATCGGCTTCGCTGCGCACCCGCACGGTCAGTCCCCAATTGGACGGGTCGTAGGGCGGCGTCTCGTTCCACGCCGCCGCGTGATGCGAGTCGTCGGTCACGTACCCTGCCAGGTACTTCCCCGCCGGAAGATTGAGCGTGACCCGCTGGACGCGGTTCTTGCTGGCTCCGCCCGCATGGTCGCCCTGGGCGCTCCGTGCGGTCCACACCGTCTTCCGGGTCGCGGCGTCGACGATCCAGCCGTAATCCTGCCACCCGTTCTCTCTCTCGCCGATCAGGTATACCTCGACCGGCATGGCGCGGTCGAGCTCGAACCCCGTTCGCTGTGGCCGCCCGGGTTTTTCACCCCGCAGCGTCACGAATGCGTTGCCCGCCCATTCCGCGCGCGCGAGCTCCCGGGTGAGACGCTTGCCGGCGCCCCGAACCAGGATCCCGAAGGACCGGTAGGAGCCGTCGTCCAGATAGGGTCCGTGCAGTTCTTTGCCGAGCTGCTGGTCGTTTTCCGCGTTTCGTACCCGCCAGTCGTCATCGTCCGTCCAGAAGCGACTCACCGGAAACAGGGCCGCGTAGTTGACCTCGTAGGCGCCCGCCGGGAGCGCGATCACCCCGTCGAAGGCTTGCAGGCCGCGCTGACCGGGCAGCGTCCGGGCGGTGCGCAGCTCCCAGATCACTTCTCGGGTGCGCGCGTCCAGAATCCACGCGTTCGCCGGCCATACGCTCCCGTCCCACAGGCGTTCTTCTTTCGACTGGAAGACGCCATGCTCCAGAAAACGGCGCACGGCGCTGCGGCCCCGCGGCTCGCCCCCCACGGCCGTCACGCGGATCTGCCCCGCGGTTTCGAGCGCGAAATACGCGGTGCGGACCGATCGTGGGGTGAGACGGTTGATGTTGGCCAGCGTGTCCTGAGCCAGGCCTGGTCGGACCGGCCACAGACCAAGCAGCAATGCGGGGACCACCAAGCGGTGCTGCATACGGCGACCTCCATCACAATGGTCGAGGAAAAGACCTTGCAGACAGGACGCGAGCCGGTATCCCAAGGTTTCACCGGAGGCATCGTGCCGTCGTGCCGCTTGCCGTCGATGTGGGGTTTTCCCCACTCAGGGAGCCGTGATCCTCGCGCTCGGTGGTGGGGTGTTTCGGCTGAGGTTCAGGGAGTCGCCGTCGAACCCCGAGCCATTGAGTGCGCCGCGGATGACGTTCATCGAGCCGTTGAAGATCCCTTGAAAATTGATGGGGGAATAGTTGGTTCGCGGGAAGTCGAGCGTCAGAGAGATCGAGGGGTGCGCGTGGGCGCCCGTGGCGTTCACCGGCAGCGGCGCGGTAATGCCGTTGGTCAGTCGGCCGGCCCCACTCACCGCTCCCTGCGGGGTTTCCACCAGGGTCAGATTGAAGTTGACGCCATCGGCGGTCCGTCCGCTCCACACGCCCGAGATGCTGGCGTCGTCGCCGCAGGCGGAAATAACCAGAGCAAGGGCCGCGAGAGCGAGGCGCATAGCGGGACGCGGAGCGCGGCATAGCGGCACGGCGGCATGACGACCGACTGCGGTCATGCCGCTATGCCGCTATCCCGCTATGCCGCCGCCTTAGGAAACCTTCTTCGGCGCCGGCGCGCCGTCCGGGCCGTTGTCCCAGTCCTGGGCGTTGGAGACGTTCGGCACGCCCCACTGGTGGCCGTTCCACCCGTCGAAGCCGTCCATCTTGAAGCCCCAGACGCCGGCGTACATGTCGCTGACGACGATTAAGCCGTCGGCGTTCCGGATGTCGACGCCCCAAGTGCCGTCTTCACCGCCGGACATGCCCTGGCCAGCCGCGCCCTGCGGGTGCGGGCAGTCGCAGGAGTAGTAATACGCGACGGTGTAGGGATTGGTGGGGTCCATCATGTTGAAGACCTGGAGCCCGTCTTCGTAGTCCGACACGAAGACATACGGCCACCGGATCTGCAAGTTGTGGGGCATGCTGTTCCACTGCGGGATCCAGGCGCCGATGGGGCGGCTGATGGTCTTCACCGTGCCGTCGAGCCCGGGCTTGAAGTCGAAGATCCGCAGCGGCGCATACTGATATTCGGTTTCTACGATGCCGTAGCGGCCGGTCTGATCGGGCACGAAGGTATGGCCGCGGGAAACACCGGCGACTCCGGTAGCCGAGGTGAGCAGCTTGATGTTGTTCAGATCGGTCACGTCATAGAGCCACAGCCCGCCCGCGCCGGCGCCGTAGAAGACGTCGCGCTTGTTGGCTGGGTCGTACTGGATCGAGAAGTCGTGATACGTGGCCTGCGGTGCCGGCAGCGATGCCGGGTCCACCCCGGGAGGCGCGCGGCGTGGTCCCAACATGCTGGCATCGGCGCCGATCGGCACCCGACCAGCCCGCCAGGCCGCCTGGTCACCACCTGCTGCGACCTTGTCGATGTCCCACACGTCGGCCCACGGCCCGCTGGTCTGGGTAAAGAGCAGCGCCCGGCCATCGGAGTGCTTGTAGGACTGCGACTCATGGAAGCCGCCGGGGAATTCCGTTTCGCGGATGCGAGCTACTTCCTTGATCTTCGACGTATCGGGTAGACCGGTAACGTCCCACACGATGGCGCCGAGATCGACGTCCGGCCCGCCGGTGCGGAACTGGAACGCATTGGTCAGGTAGTAGCGCCCCTTCGACTTCAGGTAGATCGGGTTCAGCGAGCCGGCGCCCTGATGCAGCTCGGCGTTTTCGATCCGCCACTGCCACAGGGTCTGCGGCTTGGTGACATCTTTGACGCTGATGATGTCCACCCCCGAGGGCACCATGCGGGCCGCGACATACACATACGGTCGCGAAAGCTCCTGCTCGATCACGATGTCGGCGGTTTTGTGGTTGGCATCACGTGGAACGTGAAACTGCACCTTGATGTTGCGGCTGCCCCCGGAGCGCGTGCCCGGGATGGGCTCGGCGCCGTAGGTCCCTTGCGCCTGAGCGCCACTGACGCCGACCGCCAGCGCCAGGACCGCGAGCCCTGGTGCGAACGTTGAACGCATGCGGCTCATCACGACTCCCTTCTGAATGATGAAAGGGGTGGAAAAGAGAGCCTTATAGTGTCTGCTGGGAGCCCGGGGCGCAACGGTGAAGCGCGGCGCCTCCTTCAGAGTTTCTGAAAGAGGCGCCGGTGCAACGATTCAGGGCGGCAAATGCGTATGCTACGACACTTTCTTGGCTCCCGGAGATCCGTCCGGGCCGTTGTCCCAGTCCTGGGCATTGGACACGTTCGGCAGGCCCCACTGGTGCCCGTTCCAACCAGTGAATCCTTCCATCCGGAAGCCCCAGACGCCGGTTTGCATGTCGCTCACCACGATGAGGCCGTCCGCGTTCCGCACGTCGATCCCCCAGGTTCCCGGCTCGCCGCCCACCAGTCCCTGGCCCGCGGCTCCCTGCGCATGGGGGCAATCGCAGGAGTAGTAGTAGGCGACGGTGTAGGGATTGGTCGGATCCATCATGTTGACGACCTGCAGGCCATCTTCGTAGTCCGACACGAACATGTAGGGCCAGCGGATCGTCATGTTGTGCGGCAGGCTGTTCCACTGCGGGATCCAGGCGCCGATCGGACGGCTGATGTTCTTCACGGTCCCATCCAGCCCGGGCTTGAGATCGAAGAAGCGCAGCAGCGGCCGGCCGTCGGAGTGTTTGTACCCGAATGACTCGTGGAAGCCGCCGGGATGCTCGGGGTCCCGGATCCGGGCCACTTCCTTGATCTTCGATGTATCCGGCAGTCCGGTGACGTCGTGCACGGTGGCGCCCAGGTCATTGTCGGGCCCGCCCGCCTGGAATTGGTACGCGTTGGTGTAATAGTAGCGGCCGTGGGTCTTGAAATAGATCGGGTTGAGCGACCCGGCGCCGCGGTGCAGCTCGGCGTTTTCGATCCGCCAGGCGTACAGGATGTAGGCTTTTTTCGGGTCCTTGATGGAAATGATATCGAAGCCTGAGGGGACCATGCGCGCGTTGGTATACACGTAGGGCCGCGACAGGTCCTGCTCGATCGCCACGTCCGCGGTATGGGCCACCGCGGTGCGCGGGATATGGAACTGGACTTCGATGTTCCGGCTGCCACCCGAGCGAGTGCCGGGAATCGGTTCGGCGCCGTAGGTACCCTGGGCGTGTGCCGGGCGGGCGACTCCGGCGTACCCCTAGGTCATCGCCAGCGCCGCCGACCAAATGGCACGTTGCATGGTAACCTCCTCAAGAGAGATGGCAGATCGGACGGGACGGGGAAGAAAGTGAAGGTGGTCCGCGCCCCGCGCAATGCGCCGGCGCAAAATGAAGCACGCCGCCGGGTTGGACGGCGGTGGTCTGATGCAAAGCTCATGAAGCAGTGATCTATTGACAGGCTACGTACCGGCATTGTAATGAGCACGCTGATCTGTTCCACCGGCGGCCGTCCGGGAACCGCCGTCAGATCGTACCTGCCACCCGAGGAGCACACATGATCCCGATCCGATCCGTGATCTGCGCCGCATTGCTGTCGGTGCTCGGCAGTGCGGTGTTGCACGGCCAGACACGCATAGTGACTGGCCGGGTGACCGACTCCCTGACCTCCGAGGCGGTGACCTCGGGTCAGGTGTCGGTGCAGGGCACCACCGTGGGGGCTTCCATCCAGGAGGACGGCACCTTCACCGTGTCGGTGCCGGCACGGGAGGTCACGCTCACGATCCGGAGCATCGGGTTCAAGCGCCGTGACGTGCCGGTGCCAGCCGATCAAAGCACCGTCGCCGTGGCGCTGGCGCGGGACTATTTCCAGCTCGAGGCCATCGTAGTGACGGGGCAGGCGACCGGTGTGGAACGAAAGAACCTCGCCAACTCTGTCGCGTCGGTTACCGGTGATCAGCTGGTCAAGACGCCTACGGCGAGCGTGGAACAGTCGCTGCAGGGCAAGATTGCCGGCGCCAATATCACCGACAACTCTGGCGCGCCCGGTGGTGGCGTGCTGGTGCGGCTTCGCGGCGTGACCTCGATTATCGGAACCTTCACGCCGCTCTATGTGGTGGATGGCGTCATCGTGTCGGACCAGGCCATCTTCGGCGGCACCAACCTGCTGCGGCGCGCCTTTACGTCCGCAGGCATCGCGGGCAACCAAGACAATCCGGTCAACCGGATCGCCGACCTCAACCCCAACGACATCGAGAGCGTGGAAGTACTCAAGGGGGCGTCGGCCGCCGCGATCTACGGCTCCAAGGCGTCGAACGGCGTGATCATCATCACGACCAAGCGCGGGCGGGTGGGTGCGCCGCAATTTTCCATTACGCAGCGCTTCGGCGCGGCAAAGGTGGAGCCCCGGGCCCTCTTCAAGTCACGCGCCTTCACCAGTGGTGCCGAGGCGGCCTCGATTTTCGGGGCCGGGGCTGCGGCCGACTTTGCCGCCGCCGGAGGCCAGACGTTTGATAACGAGAAGTACCTGGTGGGCAACACCGGACTCTCATATGAGACCGGCGCGAGCGTGAGCGGCGGTACCGAGACGACCCGCTATTTCGCGTCGGGACTGGTCAAGAGCGACGGCGGCATCGTGCGGGGCACCTTCGCGGACAAGCAGTCGCTCCGTCTCAACCTGGATCAGAGCGCCGGCAGCCGCCTCCAGCTGGGTCTTTCCTCCGAGGTGATCCACACCACGGCCGACCGCGGGTTGACCAACAACGAGAACAACGGTACCAGCTGGTACTCCTCGCTGTCGGTGACGCCCAGCTTCTTCGACCTGCGCGGCACCTGTGGCGGGCAGAAGACGACCGCGATCCACTGCTCCGACGGTTCGGTTCCCATCTACCCGGAGAACCCCTACGGCAGCAGCAACCCGCTGCAGTCCACTGCGCTGTTCCAGAACCGGGAGATCGTGTGGCGGTCGCTGTTCACCGGTCGTGCGAGCCTGGACCTGGTGAATAGCGCGCAGCATACGCTGCGCCTGATCGGGGTTGGGGGGGGCGACGTCTTTACTCAGAAGAACGACATCTACTCACCGCCCGAGCTTTTCTTCGAGGATGACGACGGCCTGCTGGGCACTTCGGTCCTGTCGTTCAGTCAGAGCCAGAACTTCAATCTGAATACCAACGCGGTCTACACCTTCAAGACCAACAGCGGAACGTCGGCGACCACCCAGCTCGGTGTACAATACGAAACCCGGAACGTGAACATCGACCGCACCATGGCGCGGAACCTGGTAGGCGGCGTTCACAACCTGCGGTCTGGCACGTCCGTCATCGTCGAGCAAGACAAGCAGCTCACCAAAGACTTCGGCTTCTTTGCCCAGGAAGAGTTTCTGACCCTGGGAGAGAAACTCCTACTCACGCTGGGTGTGCGGGGCGACCAGAGCAGCAACAACGGTGATCCCGACAAGTTGTTCACCTATCCCAAAGCTTCCGCCTCCTACCGGTTGGCGCTGGTCAAAGGAGCGGTGGACGAGCTCAAGCTCCGGGCGGCGCTCGGCTATTCGGGCAATCAACCCAAGTACGGTCAGAAGTTCACCGACCTCACGGGCGGTAACATCCTTGGCCTAGCGACCGCGCGCCTGAATCCCAGCGGTACCACCGGCGCGCCGGACATTCGGCCGGAGCGCCAGCGGGAAATTGAAGGCGGTTTCGACGCGACACTGCTCGGTGGCCGGGGGAACCTCGAATTCACCGTGTTCGAAAAGCGCGTCTCGGATCTGCTCCTGACGCGCTCGCTCGCGCCGACTACCGGCTTTGCTACCCAGTTCATCAACGCCGGTACATTGCGCACCCGCGGGCTGGAGGTTTCCCTGTCCCTGATCCCAGTGCAGACGGCCAACCTGACCTGGAATCCACGGGGGAATTTCTTCCTGAACCGGTGCAAGATTGTCACGCTGGGGAGCGTTCCTGCGTTCCGGCCGATTTCGTTCCTCAACTCGTCGACTTTCGGCTCGACGTTCATCGAGCCCGGCAAGTCGTGCACCCAGTTGGTGGGCAATGAGATCATCGGTGGGACGGGACAGCTACAGGTGGGCGGGACCCGGCAGCAATTCACGCCCCTCACCGACGCGAACCCCGACTACAAGTTCTCGCTATCCAACGAACTCACTTACCGCCGGCTCCGTTTTTACTTCATGCTCGACCGGCAGAGCGGTGGCAGGCTGCTCAACGCGACCGGTTTCCTCTACGATCTCAGCGGCACCAGCCCGGACCAGACGACGCCTGGGTGGAAGACGGCAAAGAGCGGCGTCGCCAAAGGGTTAACCGGGAATGAGCGGGCCGACTTCTTCAACCGCGGCAAGACGCTCGCGTTCTTGGAAGACGCTTCCTATTGGAAGTTGCGTGAGGTGAATCTCACCTATGAGCTCCCATCCAGCTTCGTGCGGAGCGTGTGGGGCGGACTTCGGTATGCCCGGGTCGGACTGACCGGCCGGAACCTGCTCACCATCACGCCCTATCGCGGCGCCAATCCCGAGGCCAACGAGATCCAGCGTTCGGCAGCGGAAGGCGTGCCATGGGAAATCTGGCCGTATCCACCGAGCCGCAGCTTGTTCCTGAGCATCGACCTGGGCTTCTGACCATGACGCCACGAATGAGGAACCGCACCATGCGACCGAATGCCAATCGCCGAGTACTCCTGGCGCTCGTGGGCCTCGCCGTTGCCTCGGCATGCAAGAACCTGGATGTTCCCAACCTCAACGCCCCCGCCATCGGGGACCTGGAAACCGTCCCGACCCGGAGTGGTGTCGCGACGGCGGTTCAGGGCCTGGTGGACGAGCTCCGCTCCAATCAGGGCGGTGTCGTCGCCACGTTCGGTGCCTTCGGACGCGAGGGATACAATCTCGATCCCAGCAACCCGCAGGCACCGGCCAACATCTACGTGCGTCTCGACCAGGATGCCGGAGGCGGGTTCTGGACCACAGCCTACCGGATGCTGCGCCAGGGTAAAGTGGTGCTGAGCGCGACGGACAAGGTGGCTGACTTGACCGCCGCTGAAAAGGAAGGCATCCGCGGCTTTACCAAGACGCTCGAGGCCCTGGCCTTGCTCTACAACATCATGGCCATGGATCAGAGTGGGGCCGCGCTCGACGTGAACGCCCAGACCGGGGACCCCTTGCCCGATATCAAGTCCAAGGCCGAGGTGTACACCCGGATTCTGCAGTTGCTGGACGAGGCTGCCACCAACCTGAACGCGGCAGGATCCAGCTTCGCGTTCGGGCTGCCGCCGGGATTCGCCGGCTTCAACACGCCCGCAACGTTCCTGAAGTTCAACAAGGCCATTCGTGCCAGAGCGAACATTTACACCAAGAATTACACTGGGGCCTTGACGGACCTCGCGGCGTCATTCCTCAGCACCACCGCGCCGCTCACGCTCGGCGTGTATCTCGACTTCTCGACCGGGACCGGCGACGCCGCCAACCCGATCTATGATCCAACGACCCGCCAGCGGTTCGCGCATCCCTCGATCCTGCGCGACGCGCAGCTTCAGGCGGACGGCGTCACCAGGGACACGCGGGCCACGTCAAAAGTCGCGCCGATCGACTCGATCATTCGTCACGGCTTCCCGGTGAGTGAGAAGCTCACGGTCTATACCAGCGCGGGTGCTTCGATTCCCGTCATCCGGAACGAGGAGTTGATCCTGCTTCGGGCCGAGGCCAATCTGGCACTGGGCAGTACGTCGGCGGCCATCGCTGATATAAACGTTGTCCGTGCGGCAGCCAGCGGCCTGCCGCCCATCAGCGACCCGTACGTGGCCAACGCGGCCCTCAGGCAGCCGGCCACGCTGCTCGACGAATTGCTGTACGAGAAGCGCTACTCGCTGTTCTGGGAGTTCGGTACCACCTGGATCGACGCGCGCAATTATGGAAAACTCGCGTTACTCCCGCATGATCGGACAGGCGACAAGGTCTTCCCAAACTTCGCCCTGCCCAACCGGGAATGCAGCCAGCGGTCGCCGGCGCCGGCGGGGTGTACGGTTCCGGCGGGGCTGTGAGATCAAAGCGGCGGGTAGGCGGTTAGACGGTTGGACGGTTAGTGAAAACGGGAGCTCGTTCGGGCTCCCGTTTTCGCGTTACCACCGGACTCACCAACCGTCCAGCCGTCCAACCGTCTACCCGCCGCTTTTCTCCACCAGCGCCGCCACCTCTTTGACTTTCGGTGCGATCACCGGCGCCTCCGGCAAGGCGCCGCTCACCGCCTCCACCGTCTTGAGGCCGTTGCCGGTGATGCAGAGGACCACTTCGTCATCCGGTGTGAATCTGCCGGCGCGGGCCAGCGCCAGGGCGCCCGCTACCGTGACTCCTCCGGCGGTCTCAGTGAAGATGCCGGTGGTCTCCGCGAGCAGCCGGATCCCGGCAATCAGCTCGGCGTCACTCACCGCCTCGGCCCACCCCCCGGTCTCCTTCATCGCGCGCGCCGCGAACAGGCCGTCCGCCGGGTTTCCGATGGCGATGGAGCGCGCGATCGTGTTCGGCACGACCGGGGTGATTTCCTCGGCGCCGCTCTGCACCAGGTTCACGATGGGCGCGCAACCCTCGGCCTGGGTGCCATACAGTCGCGGGCATTTGCCGGATACCAGGCCGTCCGCGATGAACTCCTTGAAGCCCTTTTCCAGTTTGGTGAGGAGCGAGCCGCCGGCCATGGGCGCCACCACCGCCGTCGGGAGCCTCCACCCGAGCTGCTCGGCGATCTCGAACGCGAAGGTCTTGGAGCCCTCGCCGTAGTAACCGCGCAGATTGACGTTGACGATGCCCCAGCTGTAGCGGTCAGCGAGCTGGGCGCAGAGGCGGTTGACGTCGTCATACGTTCCCCGGACCCGAACCAGTCGCGGCCCGTAGATCGCGGTCCCGATGATCTTGCCGATTTCCAGGTCGTGCGGCACGAAGATCCAGGCCACCAGGCCGGCCCGCGCCGCATGCGCCGCCACCGCGTTCGCCAGATTACCGGTCGAGGCGCACCCGACCGTGTCCAGCCCGAGCGCCTGCGCCGCGTTGACCGCGGTCGCCACGACGCGGTCCTTGAAGGACAGGCTGGGGTGACACACGCTGTCGTTCTTGATCCACACCCGACCCACCTCGAGCCGCCGCGCCAGCGCGGGTGCTTCGACCAGGGGAGTGAATCCGGTGTCCAGCGAAAGCTGCGGGTCTCCCTCAAACGGGAGCCACTCCCGGTAACGCCACAAGGAAGGCGCCCGCGACGCGATCGTGCCGCGGTCGGGGCGGGGGCGCGCGGGATCGTAGTCGGGATCCAGCGGTCCCAGACACTGGCCGCAAATCGCCGCCGGTTGAGCCGGGCTGGTGTGACCGCACAGCCGGCAGCGCAACGGCAAGACCCTGAGCGTCCGGGACTCACGAATCGGGGTGAGCGTCGTCATGATCCATGCTCCTGCTCGAAGCGTCCTTCTTGCTGGTGAGAGGACGCGGATGGCCAAAGAGCGGTGGGAAACAACAAACCCGCGACAAAACGCCGCGGGTCACTCGCTTTTTAGCCCTTGTTTAGCGTGGCGGCAATACGCGGCAAATCACCACGGTTCATCAATTGTCCGGATGCTACCTGCTCATTGGCGCCACTGTCAAGGACTGCCTTGCCGTACTTTTCCCTCTTCCCTCTTCCCTTCTCATCCGTGGCTAGATCTTGATTTGCAGACCAAGTCCCACCACCGGCCAGATCTTCAGGTACGAGCGGCCGTTCAGATCCTGCTGAATCTGGGCCAGCTCGTTGGTTACCTCGGTATCGAACTGGGCCTTGGCGGCGCCGGTGAGGGTGGTGGTCGCGGTGTAGCTCACCTTGGGAGTGCCTTGGAACATGGCGCCGAGCTCCAGGAGAATTCCCACCTTGCCCCCCATGACGAAGTCGAGTCCCGCGTACGGGGCGACCTTCGCGAAGTCGATTTTTCCCGTGATTGTGCCGATCTGCGATGCCGTGTAGGTGGTGCCGCCGATGGTCGTGCTGATGGTGGGATCGGCGCTCACTTCCAGACGATTCCCGTTGCGGACCACACCGGCCGCGGCGTGAATCGGGCCGAGCAGATGCAGGTCGAACAGAGCATCGAACGACCGCCACTTCACGTTGCCGGCATAGAGGGTGTTCGAGATCGTCATTTCGCCGTTCAGGCTGGCCCACTGGCCGCCGGCGCGAATGCCCACCCGCGGCAGAAACTTGAACCCGATCTCCGGCCCGAACCCGAGGCTGGTGACCTTGAGGCCGACGGTAAGGCCGAGGCTGGGCGGCTTCGGTGCACCGGGGACCTGGGCGCCGGCCGGCGCAACCATGGCGATGGTGAGCACCGCGACCGCGATGCCGGCAGACCGAGGCGTGATCGTCATCACAGGATTCCGTGAGTGGAAGATGTCCTATGCTAACGTCTCACGCGCTCACCGCAAGACGGAAGAGCCGCTCTCTCGTGAGGGAAAGCGGCTCTGGCGTGTTGCAATCGGGGTGAGTCCCGCGTCAGCAGCGCGGAAGCAGAACCGCGTTACGCGGCGCGACGGCGGTGCGCGTGGGTAATCGCGCTCTCGCGCGCCAACTCATCCCGTAAGGCTCGACTCTCCGCCACGGCAACAGCTTCCGCTTTTGCGACGGCGGCCTCGAGCGTAATAGGCGCACTCGGCGTGTAGAGACAGTTCGGGCAGTAGGCGCCCTCTCCGTCCCGCGCGAGCTTGCTCATGTTGCATGCCGGACAATGGCCGAGCAAAGTGGTACTCGATGATGGCGTGTCCTCTGCGTATCGCTTGGTCATAGCCCCTCACTCTGGGTGTTACGTGTATCCCGAGTCCTCAAACACCGGCGCGGATGGACGAGTTCCTCAAACCGCGTTCAATCACCGCAAACCATTACACAGCAGCCACTTAGACCATACGAGTCGATTGCCGGTTCCTTCCCATCAATCAACCAGGGTGCCACCGACCTCCGCGCTAACGTGAATCGCCTACGTAGGCCGGGCGAGGTTTGGTGCCGTCGTGAGCCTCGATTGAACCATACTGGTGCAACGCCTGGTCCCCTCCCACCGGCCTCGGCCATTGCGGGAGACGCGGTCCGCGCGTGACCCAAGGGAAGCAAAGAGCATGCCCTCGTGAGTGCGCGTTCTTGACGACTGAACCGGCCGCCGGTATATGCGTGGGGTATCCCAACCGACCCGCCTGCCCGGAGAAAAACCATGCGAGCCCGCAACTTCGGTTTCTACGCTCTCGTCAGTGCGGTTCTCTACGTGCTGGGTGGGTCCAGCGCGCTGGCGCAGGCGCCGTTCCCGATGACTCCGCGCGCCAAAACCGGCGGGAGCTCAAACGTGAAGATGCTCGGACATCTCCCGTTGGAAGGCTATTTCTCGCTGGGTGGAGTTGACATCGAGCAGGAAGTGTCGCGGCCCTTCGTCTACGTCTCCGGAATGAACGACAAGGTTGGCTTCACCGTCGCGAGCGTGGCGGATCCGGCCAACCCTAAAGTCATCTACCACTGGAGCTTTCCCAAAGTCGAGCGAGACTCGGGACTCGGCGGGGAGAACGGGCGGTACTTCAAGCTCAAGGGACGCTACTACTACGCCAAGACGGTGCAATTCAACGTGAGGAGCCCGAACGACAGTCTCGGCTTGATTCTGTTCGACGTGACCGGTCTGCCCGATCCCGCCACGGTCAAGGAGGTCGCCCACATCGGGGCCATCGGCGCGCGAGTAGTTCACGTCTTTCCCTACAAGCACTCTGACGGCCGCCTCCTGTTACTCACCACGCCGACGGTGGGCCCATACGCCCAGATCTACGACGCGGCGAAACTCCTGAGCAGTGGCGCCCAGGCCGCGCTGGTGTCACAGGTCCCCATACCGGCCGACGTGAATCTCAAGCAATTCGCCCGCGGGTATCACGACTCGTACGCGGCGTACGATCCGTCGACCAGAATGGACAAGTTCTATGGAGCGGGCACCGGTGGCTTTCACGTCTACGACATCTCCCGCCCGGAAGAGCCCAAACACCTGTTTTCGATGGCCGGGGGCGGCGGCGTGATTGCCGGGGGACACACGATCATTCCCACGCCGGACGGTCGCTACGCCGTCGGCACCACCGAGCGGCAGTTCTGGCCGGTGTTCGTCTGGGACCTGAGCCCCGGTTTGAGCGGCGAATCGCGGCTGCTGTCGCAACCGGCGGGATCGTGGGTAGCTGATTGGCAGGATGCAGCGCACATCGTCGAAGTCCGCTGGCCCTATGTGTTCGTGGCGTCATTCGAGGACGGGCTGCAGGTGTTCAACATCGCGAATCCGCGGCAGCCCAAGACGGAAGGCTGGTACTACACCTGCATGTGCGAACACCAGACCGGATGGAGCGGCTCGGTCACGAGGCCGGGCACCAGCGTCCTGAATGGCGCCGCCGATATCGACATCCGGAACGCCGACGGGCTGGTCGTGATGACCGACTATACCAGTGGGCTTTGGTCGTTCCGCCTGGAAGGCTTCAACGGGTGGAACGGCAGGTATTGGCGGATGCCCAACATTTCAGAGGAGCAGGACTGGGACCGCGGGCCGGCGATCGCGCCGATTCCCTGAGTGGCGTATCCTGAGCGATGCGCCCTCGACCGGCTCAGTCGCCCAGTCCGAGGACTATCCAGAGCTTCCGGCGGTATCTCTGGAGGTCGTTCTCGTCTTCGTCCTGATTTTGGTTGGCGCTCGCCGGCTCTTCAGTAACCGTCCCCACGCCCGGTGCCGGTATCCCCGGCTCCGGTTCGCGGCGCCCCCGGCGAATCCGAGGATCTTTCGGAACCCACGACATGCGCCCTCCTGTCCCATGCCGTCCCAAACGTACCGCTGGAGGGGTGAGCGTTTCGTGAGCTTCTCTTGAAGGACCGTTTCCGGCTGGAACCGTGCGGCGGCCCGTCCGATTGCGGGACCGGCGGGGCGGCCGATACCTTGAGCCTTCCCCTGAGAGACGGAGCTTTCGACTGCATGCGTCAGATTCGTGCGCTGTATTGCGTCCTGGTGGTCGGGCTGGTCGGGTCGCCGGTGATGGCTCAGGGCCCGCCGCCGGGCCTTCGCCCGGCCAGGGGCTCCGAAGCGGCTCTAGACAAGAGCTCCCTGATTTCGGCTCTCGTGGGTTCTGCCCCGCACATCGATGGCGAGCTGAACGATTCCGCCTGGATGCACGTCCCCCCGATCTCCGACTTCGTGCAGAAAGAGCCGGATGAGGGTGGTGCTCCCAGCGAGCGCACCGAAGTCCGCCTCGTCTACGGCGATGACGCGCTTTACGTCGCGGCCCGGATGTATCACCGGAATCCGGCGGCGATCCGGCGCGCCGTGACCCGACGTGAGGGTGATAGCGACGCCGAAGTTCTGGACGTCTCTCTCGAAACCTACCTCGACCGGCGCACCGCCTACAGTTTTGCGCTCTCCTCGGGTGGCGTCCGGAAGGACTACTACCACGCGCAGGATTCCGAGGACGGTGCAGAGCTGACCTTCGATCCGGTATGGCAAGGGCGCAGTCGGGTAGACTCGCTGGGGTGGACGGCCGAGATGCGGATTCCATTCTCGCAACTGCGGTTCACCGCCAAGCCGGAACAGGTCTGGGGTCTCCAGATCAAACGGGCGGTGCCGGACAAACATGAGACGGATTACTGGGTGTTGATTCCGCGGGCGGCCACCGGATTCCCCTCTCATTTTGGTTTGCTGCGAGGGATCTCCGGCATCCGGCCAGCGCGGCGGCTCGAACTGCTGCCCTACACGGCGGGTGAAATGACCCTCCGGGCAAACCCGGATCCCGCCGACCCGTTTAACAGCAAGACCGGCGGGCGGGCGGGCGCCGACCTGAAGATGGGATTGGGCCCCAACCTCACGCTCGACGCGACGGTCAACCCCGATTTCGGTCAGGTGGAGGCCGACCCGGCCGAAGTGAACCTTACCGCCTTCGAGACGGTGTTCGACGAGCGCCGCCCGTTCTTCATCGAGGGCAACGAGCTGCTACGAGGTCGAGGACTCAATTTCCTGGGTCGCCCGACCTATTTCTACTCGCGCCGCATCGGGGCACCACCGCACGTGGGCGCCGCCGGGGACTTCGTTCGCAGTCCCCTCAACACCACAATCGTCGGCGCCACCAAGGTGACCGGACGTCTCGCGTCGGGCCTCTCGGTCGGCGCCATGGGAGCGGTGACCCCGCGCGAGTGGGCCCGCACCTACTCGGTGACCTCCGGCGCTTTTGCCGACGTGCCGGTCGAGCCGCCGGCTGGCTTCGGCGTCATCCGGCTCCAACAGGAAGTCGGCCGTGAGAAGTCGACCCTCGGCTGGACGGTGACCGACGTGACCCGCTCGCTCAGCGGACCGGGAAGCCTGAATACGCTACTCGCGCGCCAGGCGAACACCGCGGGGACCGATTGGCGATTCCGGTTCAAGCAGGGGATGTACGAGTTCACCGGATACGCGGGCTACAGTCATATTGCGGGCGACGCCCCGGCCATCGCGCGGCTCCAGCGCACCAGCGCCCATTACTTCCAGCGACCCGACCAGACGCACGTTTCCTACGACCCGCAGCGCACCTCCCTGAGCGGCTATACCGCCGGCATCCGGGGTGACAAGAACGCGGGCCGCTGGACGGTTTGGGGCATTACGCTGAACACCCGCACGCCGGGTTTCGAGCTCAACGACCTGGGCCAGCTCCGCCGGGGAGATGAGATCGGCTTCAGCGGCGACTTCCAGCTGCGGGACACCAAGCCACACAAGAAGCTTCGCTATTGGCAGGTCGGTCACAATTGGGGGACCAACTGGAATTACGGCGGCACGCGGTTGGCCTGGAGATTCAGTCAGAACATCCAGCTGACTTTTCCGAATTTCTGGCGGTTTTCCTACCGCACGAGCCTGACCACCCGAGGGCTTTCGGATGAGCTCACCCGTGGTGGACCGCTCATGCAGACGGCCAAGGGTTGGAGCGGGCAGGCGTCGCTGCAGAACCAGAACCAGGCAACCTACTACTGGACCGGCACGTTTAACTGGGGAGTCGACGAGCTGGACGGCTGGAATTGGCAGCTCAGCGCCGGATTGACTCTCCGGCCCGCGCCACGGTGGCAGGCAACGATCAGTCCCCGATACATCCGTTCGGTCGACGCACGGCAGTATGTCGCCACTCGCACCGGCGGATCCGCCGCCACGTTCGGGAGTCGTTACATCTTCTCGTATATCGAGCGGAGCACGATCGCTGCGTCGCTCCGATTGAACTACGCCTTCACTCCTGATCTCACGCTGGAGGCATACGCCGAGCCTTTCGCGGCCAGCGGGCGGTTCTACGATTTTGGTGAGCTGAGCGCGCCGCGGAGCCGCGTGCTCCGCACCTACGGCCAGGCGGCCGGCACCACGATCACGCGCCAGCCCGACCGGTCGTACGTGGTAACCGACGGCGCCGGCACGCTCACCATCGCCAATCTTGACTTCGATCAGCTTTCGTTCCGGTCCAACTTCGTGCTGCGGTGGGAATGGGCTCGCGGAAGCACGCTGTTCTTCATCTGGCAGCGGAACCTGCGCTCGTCGACGGCGCTGGGGGAACTGGTGCGGCCCGGCTCTCTGTGGGACGCAACGACTGCGGCGGGTGACAACTTCGTCGCCGTCAAGCTGACGTACTGGATTGCAGCGAAATAGGTGCCAGTGCCAGGTTTCAGGTGCCAGAGTTGGGGGTCCCTGTCACCTGGGACCTGACACCTGACACCTTTCGCGTACATTCTTCCCCTATGACGACTCCCCCTTCGAGCGGAGATCTGGCCGAGGCGCAGATCCACGAACGTCTCGCCAAGGCCCTGGGCGCCCAATATGAAGTCCGCGGCATGCTGGGCCGCGGCGGTTTTGCCGAGGTGTTTGAGGTCTGGGACAAGTCCCTCGAGCGGCGACTCGCGGTCAAGGTGCTCCGTCCCGATGTGGCCTGGACCTCCGGCATGCTGGCGCGCTTCAAGCAGGAAGCGAAAGCCGTCGCGCAGCTGGCGCATCCGAACATCCTGCCGATCCATTTCGTCGGTGAAGGCGAGGGCATCATCTACTACGCGATGCCCTACATCGAGGGCAAGTCCCTCGGCGATGTGCTTCGCACCGAGGGTCGCCTCACACCGGATCGCGCGCTCGCCATCGCGCGCTCCATCTTCGACGCCCTGGAACACGCCCACCAGAAGGGGCTGATTCACCGGGACATCAAGCCCGACAACATCATGATCGACCAGACCTCGGGCCGGCCCATGCTCGTGGATTTCGGGATCGCCAAGCGGATGGAAGGTGGGAAGGGACTCACCCAGACCGGATTCGTCGTCGGTACGCCGCACTACATGAGCCCGGAGCAGGCGTTGGGGCAGGGTGATCTCGACCCTCGCTCCGACATCTATGCCATGGGGGCGGTGCTGTTCCAGATGGTGACCGGCACCCCGCCGTTCGACGGCGATACGTCGCAGGAAATTGTGGCCCAGCACATCACCAAGCAGCCGCCGCTCGCCAGCGAGGTGGACGGGCACATCCCGCAGTGGCTTTCGGACGTGATCGTCCGCTGCATGGCAAAACGTCCGGCGGATCGGTTCGATAGCGCCCTTCATGCGTCGCAGGCGCTGACGGCCGGTCGGAAGTCAGGGCCCCAGCAGCCGGTGAGCGCTGAGCGGGTGGCACGCGCCGTGGACGACGAGCGCACCGCGGTGATACCGACGGCGGAGCGGCGGGCCTCGCGGCCGGTGGAGAAACCCTATGTTCCGCCCGATGCCTCGGGTGCCGCTCCGGCAAGGCGTTCGAAACTGCCGGCCGTGTTGGCCCTGATCGCCCTGCTCGCGCTGGCCGGCGCCGGGGCGTTCTTCTATCTGAATCGTGCTTCCGTGCTGGTCGAAAACCGCCTGGTGGAGCCGATCCAGCTAACCGCCGGCAGCGAGCGTCACACCATCGATGCGGGAGGCCAATTGACGTTCCCGCTCAAGGCCGGTGTTGGAGAGGTGAGATGGGTGCTGATCCGTCCCACCACGCCTCAGGGAATCGCCATGGGGCGGGAGATTGGCGGGACCCTGCCGACTGCGGGCCAGCGGGGCACGAGCCGGCTTACGGTGGACGGGATGTCGGTAGAGCCTCCCGCCTTTGCACCGCTCATCACCAATGAGACGAAGGGCTCGCTCGCCATCACGGTGAATGCCGGGTTGAGCGGGGCGACGTCATGCAACTGCTGGATACCCGCGGGGGCGACGCGCGCGCGGATCGGCTATTACCCGCTCTACCAGAACAGCACGGTGCGCGCGGAGGACCAGTCGGGACGCGCGGCCGGCTTCGGCGATCTGGGCCCGGATGTGGACCAGACTACGGGATCGGTCGGGCTTCGATTTCAGGAGAAGGACTTCCGGAAGTAAGAAGTGAGAAGTGAGAAGTAAGAAGGAAGTGAGAAGTAAGAAGTAAGAAGGAGCTCGTCCTTCTCACTTCTCACTTCTCACTTCACTTCGACGATCTCCACTTTCTCGATCGTCGCCCCCTCCAGCACCGCGTCTACCACCTCCATCCCTTTGGCGACTTCCCCGATGATGGTGTAGTTGTGGTCCAGTCGGGGATTGTCGACCAGGTTCACGAAGATCTGTCCGTCACCGGTATCGCGTCCGCGGGTGGAAATCCCGACGGTTCCGCGCACATGGGCCTCGGCTGTGAGCTCGTCGCGCGTGAACGGCCCGTCGCCCCAGTACTCATTCGCTCCGGGGCTGCCGCCCTGGATTACGAAGTTGGGAACCACCCGATGGAACGTGAGGCCATCGAAGTATCCTGACCTGACCAGCCGGGCGAACCGCTCGACGTTGGTGGGTGCATCGAAGGGCCGCAGCGTCATCTCGAAGGACGCCCCGCCCCGCATGTGGAACACGGCGCGGGAGCGGGCGAGCTGGGCAATGCTGGCGAGCGCCGGCAGTGACGAATAGGGAAGGGCGTTCGGCGCTGCTTCCTGCGGGGTCCCGGTCCATTGGGAGAGCATGCGGGCGGTCTCGGTCGCGATCGCCGGGTCCCAATCGTAAAGGTAGACCTGGATCTGGGTACCCTGCTCCGGACCCCCGAGACTCCCGATCGTCCGAAGCAACGCCATCCGCGCGTCGCGCGAGGTCTCGCGGTTTTCCCCCGTGACCCGCAGCAGGGCCGCATTGAGCGCCGCCAGGGCCGGCGCCGGGTTCGACGTGCTGTCGAGCGCCCGGGCGGCGGTGATCTGTAGCTGGTAGTCCTTTCGACTCAACGCGGCGATATAGACCGAGTCGGCGGCGTGTCCCTCGAGCTGGGAAAGGCCACGAATCGCTGCCTCCCGGACATTGTCATTCGCATCGTAGGCCAGTTGAGTCAGAACGGCGTTCTCCTTCAGGACGGTGGCCGCGCGCGCCGCGTAGACCCGCACCCACCATGTGGTGTGACCCACGAACGCCGGGAGGAGCGAGTCCGCGCGATCGGGCGCCACGTGCGCGAGCGAGACGACCGCGTGTGCGCTCTGGTGCCAGGATGGAGCCGGGTTGGCGCCGCGATCGACGAAAGCTGGTGTCAATAGTTTTGCGAAGGCCACGAGTCGATCCACCGCTTGCTGCCGGTACTGGGCGTCGCAACCGCCTCCCAGCAGGTCGATGGCCAGGAGAACGACGTGGGGACTCTTGTCGTTCACCGCCTGGAGGATCGGACCGCAACCGCCGGTCGCTTTGAGTCGCTGCCCGTAGACTCGGAGGGCGTCGTAGCGAACTAGCGGCGATTCGTCCCGTAAGGCGTTGGAGACCAGGCGGGCGCGGTCGGCTGCCGAATCCGGACCGCCGGCCGCCATCATGGCGAGGCGGCGAACCTGCGGATCGGCATCCGTGGCGGCCGACTGCATGATGCCCGGGTCCAGCATGCCGGTTGCGGTCAACGCACCGACGGCCAACCGGCGGACCCGTGCGACGCTGTCGGCTCGGGCGGGAGCGCCGCGACCGCGGCCGGAGAAGCGTGCAAGCTCCTTCAAGCGGGTAACCGTCTGAGCTCCCGGAGCCGAGGTTCGGCCCGGCGCCCGATAAAAAGCCTCATAGCCGCGCGCGGCGCCGAGCACGGCGGCAAGGCTGGTGTCGCTCGAGACCTCCAATAGAGCGGCCTCGATCGACGGCGAGCTCCGGTACGGAAGACGTCCCAGCGCTTCGGCGGTCGCCCCGCGGACCCGGGGGTCGCGCTCGTTCTTGAGGCGTGCCACCAGAGAATCCCGGGCCGGACCAGGATTCCCGTGCGAAACTGCCTGGGCCAGTGCATTGGCCGCCTCCGCGCGGACCGTGGCGCTGGAGTCGTGGAGTGCGAATGAGATCAGATCGGTGAGATAGAGAATGCCCCGATCCGACCGCATGCTGTCGCGCTCCAGCCGGCCCAGCCCGCGCACGGTAAGTCGCCGGATCTCGGGGTCCGGGTAGCGGAGCCCTCCGGCGAGTGGGCCAAGTGCCCGCGCCTGCGCCGGCCGCGAATCTTCGGCTGAGAGAATGGCCGACCACATGACGGCGTCGCGCGGTTGTATGGGTAATTGCGCGGATGCCGGCGCCGGGCAGAGGACGCCGGCCAGGATCACCATTCGAAGTCGAATTGTCATGCCGGGATTATGCAGGGGCAGGTGGCCGCACGGGAGGCCTCAGGGGGTGAGTTTCCAGGCTTGACAAGAACTACTACACATGTAATACTACGGTCGTAGATTTCACCTTCGAAACCAGTTAACGAGGTGGTTGAATGTCCGAGCTCCACCAACTGACGGAACTGCAAATCGCGGTCATGCGCGTGCTCTGGGACAAAGGAGAAGCCACCGTGGCGGAAATCTGGGAGGCGTTGCGCCCCGAGCGGGGACTCGCGCAGACCACCGTGGCCACGCTGCTCTCTCGCCTCGAGAAACGGGGCGTGGTCGCGCACAAGAGCCGCGCCCGCCAGTACCTCTATCGCGCCACGGTCACCGAATCCGACGTGCGGCGAGTGATGGTTCGTGACCTGACCGAGCGCCTGTTCGATGGTGATGTAGCGGCACTGATGAGTCATCTATTGACCGGGCGCGAGGTGACACCCGGCGATCTGGCACGCGTAAAGAAACTGGTCGAGGCGAAGGAATCGGGTAAGGAGGTGGGTCGTGCTGAGAAGTGAGACGTTGCTCGCCTGGCTGTTGACCTACGCCTTGCACAGTACCCTACTGCTGGGCATCGCATGGGTGCTGACTCGCCGCCTGGTGCAGCCCCATGGCGTGAGAGACCTCATCTGGAAGACCGCGTTGATCGGCGGCTTGGTTTCGTCATCGGTGCAGGTGATCGCGGGGATCGAGCCGGTTGGTGGCAGTTACGCGCTCGAGGCGGCAGCTGCAACCTCGCAGTCGACGGAGTTGCGACCCGCCGACCCGCCGACCCGCCCGTCCGCGCTGCGACCCGCCGACCCGCCGACCCGCCTGTCCGCCCTGCGACCCGCCGACCCGCCGACCCGCCGATCTGGACTGGTTCTCGCCCTGGCGGGATGGATCATCACCGCCCTCATCCTGGCCGCGCACCTCCTCACCGCGCAGTTCCTGCTCGTGGTGCGCGTCGGCAGGCGCGCGTTGGTACGGGACGCGCAGTTGGTTGAGCTGGTGGACTTGCTCCGGGAAGAAGCGGGCCTTCGCCACCATATTCGCCTGACGCGTGCGGAAGGCTTGCCGAGCCCCGTGGCGTTGGGCCTCTCCGAGATCTGCATTCCCGACGCCGCGCTGACCGAGCTGGACCGCGAACAGCAGGAAAGCATGCTGGCCCACGAGCTGGCGCATCTGGCGCGGCGTGATCCCGTGTGGCTGTTCGTGAGCTGTCTCATCGAGCGGATCTTCTTCTTCCAGCCGCTGAATCGCCTGGCGCGGCGCCGGATCCAGGAATCGGCCGAATATCTGTGTGATGACTGGGCCGCGCGGCGCTCCGGCTCAGGTCTTACGCTGGCCAAGTGTCTCGTCAAAGTGGCAGAATGGATCGACACGATGCCGGAGCCGGTGCCGGTGTCGGGAATGGCCGAAATGCGCTCCCATTTCGTGTCGCGCATTCATCGCTTGATCGCGAATCATGCCCTGGTTACCCAGCCCACCCGGCGCTGGCTGGTTCCGGCCGCCATGGGCGCGGTAGCGGTGATCGTGGCCGCCGCACCTGGGGTGACGGCAACGAGGACGGTCGGACGGTCGGACGGTCGGACGGGCAGTGCGACATCTCAATCGATTTCCCCGGCGGCCATCGCTACCCGTACGGTCGAGAGCTCGGAAACGCGCCCCGCGACCACAACCAACGTGGAATTCACCGTCCGACCGTCTGACCGTCCAACCGTCCAGCCGTCTGACCGTCTGACCGTCGATGCTCCGCCGATGACGCTGGCTCAGATCCGGCAGGGACGCGACACGGCCGCGATAACGGCCTTGATGGCGGCACTGAAGGACGAGGATGTGGAGGTCCGTCGGGCGGCCGCCCGGGCGCTGGGCAACCGGCGCGATCCGCGGGCCGTACCGGCGCTGATGGCGGCGCTGGGTGACAGCGACGCCGAAGTGCGCGCGAAAGTGGTGGAAGCCCTCGCCGGCCTGCGCGACGCGCGGGCGACCGACGGTCTGGTGCGCGCGCTCAAGGACGAGAACGCCGAGGTCCGCGCCCATGCGGCCGAGGCCTTGGGAGAGCTGCCCGATACCCGGCGCGGCTATTCCGCGGAGGCGCAGCGAGTCATCGCCGCGCTGGCGAGCCTGATGAGCGACGTTTCGGCTGAGGTGCGGAAGGAAGCGATTCAGGCGTTGCGGGAGGTGAAGGGCGCCCGCCTGACCGACCCGCTGATCACCGCGCTCAAGGATGCCGATGCCGATGTGCGGCAATCAGCCGCGGAGGCGCTCGGCGCGGCGGAAGCGCGCGGGGCGGTACAGCCGCTGATCGCCGCGCTCTCGGATCCCGCCGCCGACGTGCGTCACGCCGCCGCGCACGCGCTGGGCCATCTCCGGGACCCGCAGGCAACCGAACCGCTCACCCGGTTGCTCAAGGACCCCAACGCCGAAGTCCGCCAGGCGGCGGCCGAATCGCTGGGCGAGCTGGAGTTGCCCCAGGCTCCAGCCGCACTGCTCGAGGCGATGCACGACCAGAGCGCGGAGGTCCGTCACCAGGCGGTTCAGGCGGTCGGCAACATCCGGGACCCCAGGGCGGTGCCGGCCCTCGCCGGTTTGCTCAACGATCCTGACCCGGATGTCCGTGAAATGGCGATCGAGGCATTGAGCAATATCCGCGACGCGGCGGCCATCGACGCGCTGGTGTCGGCCCTGCAGTCCAAAGACCCCAATGTGCGCAAACGCGCCGCCGAAGCCCTCGGCGAGCGGAACTGAGGAGCGACCATGCTGGGGAACTGGAAACTCGCCGGCTTCATGCTGCTCGCCGGAGCCTTCGGCTCAACTGCCGTGCTGGCCGCGCGCCGGCCCGCTCCTTCGCTGCCCCTTCGCTTCGCTCAGGGCGGCGGCTCAGAGCAGGCTTACCCGCCGAGGACTGATAAGAACGGTCCCGATTCTGCTCGAGTGGCGCGATTCCTGGAAGGGCTGGGCGCCACCGACCCCGTCGTGTGCGAGATGGCGGTGGATAACCTGGGGAACGGCTGGGGATGGCACAGTCGCCGCGAACCGGTCGGCGTGCTCCGGGACCGCCGCGACGCCGACCGAGAAGCGCGCAACGCATTCTCGCGCCCGGTCGATGATCCCAAGGCGCTGCCGCTCCTGGTCGACCGGCTGGCGGATCCCAACCCCTGCGTCCGCCGCGCCGCCGCCCGCATGCTGGGTGCACACCGCAGCGAGATGGCGCGACGGATGCTTCGCGCCAAGCTGCGGGACCCGCAGCCGCAGGTTCGCGAAGCCGCCGCACTCGGAGTGGGGGAGAGGGAAGACCCGCAAGCATACGACGACCTGCTCCGCGGCTTGCGCGATGCCGATCTCTACGTCGTGCGGATGTCGACGTGGGCGCTGGGCGAGCTGGAAGACCGCCGCGCCCTCACCGCGCTGGCTGCCCTCCTCGAGAACGCCGACGCGGGTGTGCGGGCCGCCGCGGTGTGGGCGCTGGGAAATCTGGAGGATGCCAGAGCCGTGCCCGGCCTGATCCAGCGGTTGCAGGATCGTAGCCCCGGCGTGCGCGAGCTGGCGGCGATGGCCCTGGGTGACATCGAGAGCAAATCTGCCACCCCGGCGTTGATCGACGCGCTGGACGATCAGGATCTGGGCGTGCGGCGCGCCGTGGTGCATGCTCTGGCGGATATCGAAGATCCCAAGTCGGCGACCGCCCTTGCCGGCCTGTTGCAGGCGAGTGATGCCGGGTTACGCATGGAGGCAGCGCATGCGTTGGGTGAGATCGAGGATCCGCGCTCCGTCTCCGCATTGAGCCGCGCGCTCAAGGACGAGGACCCCGCGGTTCGTGCGCAAGCCGCGTGGGCGCTCGGGGAAATCGAAGATGCGCGCTCCGCCCCGGCGCTGGCCCAGGCGGTGGCGGACTCCGATTTGGAAGTGAAAAAGAACGCGGTGCACGCGCTCGGTGAGCTGGACGATCTTCATCAGGCTCCGGCGAATCTCGTGAACGCGCTGGCGGACGCGAATCCAGAGATCCGGGCCATGGCGGCCGGGGCGCTGGGAGAGATCGGAGATCCCGCTACGGCACCGGCGCTCGGCCGCGCGCTCCAGGATGAAGTTCCCGAGGTTCGTCGCGAGGCGATCAGAGCGCTGGGCGAGATGGAAGACGCATCGGTCACCTCCCTTCTGGTAGCGGCACTCAAGGATTCGGATCCCGAAGTGCGGCGCGAGGCCGCCCAGGCGCTGGGAGATCGAAAGTAGAGGCTTGAAGTTTGACGGAGACACGCCGATGTTGCGGCGTGCGCAAACGTTTTGCCATCGTCGCCCTCTTCCTTGGGGCGACTTTCGCTCCCGGTGGACCACCGCGATCGTGGAACGGTCCCTCGCTTGCCGATACGACGAGTTTCTGCGCTCGCGCGCCGGCACCCGCTGATCCCGCGCACGACATCTACTGTCTCGAGCTGATCCCGCGCCCCGACATCCGCGAGGCCACCGGCGTGGTGGAGCTGCGGCGCCCTCCCTCTCCGTTTGACGTCGCCGTCTCAGTGGAAGGACATCAGCTCTACGACCTGGTAATGACCCTGCAGGGTCTTCCCGACCCCCATTCGCTGGGGGCGTATGCGACCTATGTGGCGTGGCTCGGACCGCCCAGCCTGTACCCGATGAAGAACCTCGGCGAGGTGCGGAATGGCCGGGTCGAGCTGGGACGGGTGGCTCTGGAAAAGTTCATCGTCATGGTGTCAGCCGAATCGTCCGCGACGGTCTCTGAGCGCACCGGGCGACTCGTATTGCGGGGCAACTCACCCAGCACCCGCATGCAGCGGCACGACGTCCTGATGCTTCCCGGCGGGCCCGGCACGCATTCCATAGAGGCGATGCGCGGCTGGCCCATGCCCCCGATGGACACGACGATTCCGATGTACATGCCGGGCATTGAAGCGCTGGTTCCGACCGCGACGCCACTGCTGCCGGTGGCGCCGGGCGGCGCGGTGGTTCCCGAAGCTCGGCCGCGCACGCTGCTCCCTCTGGCGGATGGTGATACCCTGCGCCTCGAGGCGGGCCTCGTCCGCCGTACCATCAACGGGCAATCGCTGCTGATGTACGGGTTCAACGGCCAGTATCCCGGCCCGCTGCTCTCAGTCCGGCAGAATGCGACCGTCGTCGTGGACTTCGTCAACCATCTCGATCAGCCGACCGCCGTTCATTGGCACGGCGTTCGTCTCGAGAACCGGTTCGACGGCGCCGTGGGCGTAACCCAGGAGGCAGTGCCCGCTGGCGGAAGGTTCACCTACCGGGTGCATTTCCGCGACGCCGGGATCTACTGGTATCACTCGCACTTCCGGGAGGACCTGCAGCAGGACCTCGGCCTCTACGGCAATATGTTGGTCCGCTCGTCTCGCCCTGACTACTTCGCGCCGGTAAACCGGGAAGAGACCCTCATGCTCGACGACTTGCTTCTGGGTGACGCCGGCCCGATGCCGTTCGGTGAGGAAACCCCGACCCACGCACTGATGGGCCGGTTCGGAAACGTTTTCCTTATTAATGGGGAGCCCCGCTACACCCTTGCGGTGGCGCGCGGCGAGGTGGTGCGGTTCTACGTGACGAATGTGGCGAACACTCGCAGCTTCAACCTGTCCTTCGGCGGTGCGCCGATCAAGCTGGTCGCGGCGGACGCGGGGAAGTTCGAGCGCGAGTCATGGGTGGAGAGCGTGTCGATCGCTCCGGCGCAGCGCTACGTGGTGGAGGTGAAATTTCCCGCTACCGGCGACGTGCCGCTGGTGAACCAGGTGCAGGCCATCAACCATTCCTTCGGCTATTTCTTCCCGCAGTCCGACACGCTGGGGGTCGTCCACGTCGGGAGCCGGGCATTGGCTCGCGACCATAGTGCGGAATTCGCGCGCCTTCGCACCAACGCCGACGTCGCCGGCGAGATGTCGCGCTACCGCCGGTATTTTACCCGTCCTCTCGATCGCGAACTGGTTCTCACGCTCAAAGTGCACGAGCTGCCATTCGCGCTGGAGCAGCTTCTGCAAATCGAAACCGGATATTTCAGCCCGGTCGAGTGGAGCGGCACCATGCCCATGATGGACTGGCTCTCCACCGGCAAGCAGGCGGAATGGACCCTCCGCGATCCGGCGAGTGGCAAGGAGAACATGGCTATCGACTGGCGGTTCAGGGTCGGCGACGTGGTGAAGATCCGGCTGGTCAACGACCGGAACACGTTGCACGCCATGGCGCACCCGATACACCTTCACGGTCAGCGCTTTCTGGTGCTTTCCCAAAACGGCGTGCCCAACGACGATTTGGTGTGGAAGGACACGATCCTCGTGCCGGTGGGGTCGACCGCCGAGCTGCTGGTGGAGATGTCGAATCCGGGACGGTGGATGCTGCACTGCCACATCGCGGAACATTTGCAGGCCGGGATGATGGGAGTGTTCGAAGTGAATTAGCCATCAGCCGTCAGCCATCAGTAGTTGACAGGCAAGGTTCTTCTCGTAGTTCTAAGCGTCCACGATTGGCAAAGATTCTTCCCGGAGTCACCATGAAAACAACGTCGTCGTTCTGCGCTGTTACGCTCGGCTTTGCGTCGTTGCTTTCCGCGCAGGCGCCCGCGCCGTTGACCTCTGCGCTGCAGCAGTTCGTCGCCGTGCCGGAGGCAGTCGTTGCCCTCACCCACGTCCGGGTGGTCGACGGCGATGGCGTGGCACCGGTCGAGGACCAGACGGTCGTGATCGCGAATGGAAAGATCCAGGCGGTGGGCCGGTTCGGCTCGACGCAACCGCCGGCCGGCGCTCGAGTCATGGATCTCAACGGCCATACCGTGATTCCGGGCATCGTCGGTCTGCACGACCACTCGTTCTACGGGGGCGGTGGCTGGCCGTACGCGTTCTCCGCGGTCGCGGTCCCGCGCCTGTATCTGGCATCCGGCGTCACCACGATCCGGACCACCGGCAGCCTGGCGCCCTATGATGAGCTCAACCTCTGGAAGGCGATCGAACGCGGCCAGTCCGTGGGCCCGAGAATGTTCATCACCGGGCCGTACCTGAACAGCGGCGTGCCCGGGCTCACCGCCATGGTGCGGGTCGATTCAGCGGAGGATGCCCGGCGGGTGGTGCGCTACTGGGCGGAAGAGGGCGTCACCTGGATCAAGGCGTACGCCAACATCAACCGCGCGGCACTCGGCGCGGCGATCGACGAGGCCCACAAGCACGGGGTCAAGGTCACCGCGCACCTCTGCTCCGTGGGCTTCCGCGAAGCGGTGGCGCTGGGCATCGATCAGCTCGAGCATGGCCTGCTCACCAACCTCGAGTATCACCCCAACAAGAAACCGGACGAGTGCCCCCGCGAGCCGATGGACTGGAGCAAGGTGGACGTCAATAGCCCGCAGGTGCAGCAGACCTTCAAGGACATGGTCTCGCACAATGTGGGAATGACTTCTACGCTGGCCGTTTACGAGATCTCGTACCCCAACCGTCCCCCTCTCGAGCAGCGCGTGCTGGATGCCATGTACGAGGGCGCACGGACGAGCTACCTGACCAACCGCGCCAGGATACCGGCGAATCGGTCCGACGTCCCGCTCAAGAAGGCCATGGAGTACGATCTCGCGTTCGTCAAAGCGGGGGGGCTGCTCGCAGCAGGCGTCGATCCCACCGGCAACGGCGGCGCGCTTCCGGGCTACGGTGACCAGCGGAACTACGAGCTGCTGATCGAGGCGGGCTTCACCCCGGTCCAGGCGATCCAGATACTGACGTCGAACGGCGCCAAGGTTCTGGGGAAATACGACGAGTTCGGCACGGTGACGGCGGGCAAGTCCGCCGATCTCGTCGTCATCAAGGGGAACCCGATCGCGACGCCCGCCGAGATGCGAAATGTCGTGTACGTCTTCAAGCAGGGCGTGGGTTACGACTCGCCCAAGCTGATCGAGTCGGTCAAGGGACAGGTGGGACTGAAATGACGAGGGAAGAGGGAAGAGGGAAGAGGGAAGAGTGCATCCCCGTGGCCGCGCTTTTGTTGGCGGCGGCGACGGCAGCGAACCTGTACGCCCAGGGGCCTCAGCTTTCACCCGAGGTCCGACAGTACGTGAGTGTCGACACGCCGTTGGTTGCGATCACCCACGTGAAGCTGATCGATGGGACCGGCGCACCGGCTGCCCCCGATCAAACCGTGGTCATTGCCAACGGCAAGATCCAGGTGGTTGGTGCGGCGGCGACCGTGAAGCCGCCCGCCGGTGCCAGGGTCATGGATCTGACCGGCCACATGCTTATCCCGGGCCTTATCGGGATGCACGATCACACGTTCTATCTCACGTACGGCGTCGAGCGGCCCATCCAGAGCAATTACAGTTACCCGCGGCTCTATCTGGGCAGCGGCGTGACGACCATCCGCACCACCGGCAGCATGAGTCCGTACGCCGAGATCAACATCAAGGCCGAGATCGATCGGGGTGATTCGCCCGGGCCCCACATGTATGTCACCGGCCCCTACATCATCGGTCCCAAGCCCGATCCCCGCCTGGAACCGTTCGGCGCGCTGCGGGCTGCGACCCCCGAAGCAGCGCGGCGCGCAGTGGCGTATTGGGCCGAGGAGGGTGCTACCTGGATCAAGGTCTACGCGAGCATCAGTCGCGCTCAACTCGCGGCGGTAGTCGATGAAGCGCACCAGCACGGGATGAAGGTGACCGGGCATCTTTGCGCGGTGGGATATCGCGAGGCGGTGGCACTGGGCATCGACCACCTGGAGCACACCCTGTTCGCCAACTCCGAATACGATCCGCAGAAGCAGCCCGACGTCTGCCCACCGACGTATCGCAGCGCGATGACGAATCTCGACATCGGGGGAGAACCGGTTCGGGCGACGTTCCGCGATCTCGTTTCCCGCGGTGTCGGAATGACGTCGACGCTGGCGGTCTACGAGTGCACCGTTCCCGGCCGGCCCACCCGGCACGCCCACGTACTCGAAGCGTTCTCGCCCGAAATGCAACGGGAGGATTCCGTCCGGTTCGCGACGGTGTCTCAGGGCAAAGTAGCGTCCTACTGGCCTGCCGTCTTCAAGAAGACCATGGACTACGAGGTCGCGTTCGTGAAAGCGGGCGGGTTGTTGGTGGCCGGTGTGGATCCGGCGTGGTGCATCACGGCGGGCCGGGGCGACCAGCGGGAATTCGAGCTGCTGGTCGAGGCCGGGTTCACGCCGGTCCAGGCCGTGCAGATCATGACCGCAAATGGGGCGAAGGTTCTGGGAATCCTTGACCGGGTGGGCACGGTGACGGCCGGCAAGAACGCCGATTTGGCGGTCATCCGCGGAGACCTTACCGCGCGCGCTGCCGATATCGAGAACGTGACGCTGGTGTTCAAGGACGGTGTGGGTTTTGATGCGGTGAGGCTGGTCGAGGCGGCGAAGGGGCAGGTGGGACTGAGATAGCGATCCGGGCCGTCACCGGGGGGATTGACGCAAGGCGTGCTGCCCCTAAGTTGGGAACCGGAGAGAGACGCGGCTGTCCGCGTCTCGCCGCGTCCCCTCCGGTAGCTCTGCGTGCTCGCGCAGGAAGCGTTCGAACGGAGGATCCCATGCCCCGCCTCGTTTTGTGCCTCGCCTGTCTCACCCTCCTGGCCTGTGGTCCGGCACCGCTAAGCCTCAGGGAACGCGCCGTCATCCAGCAGGGGGTCCGAGCCCGTCTGGATGATTGGGCCAAGGCGGTCAACAACAAGAACCCGGATGGCTTGGCGTCGTTTTACCACCATGGGCCGGACCTAACCGTGGCTTGGTCCGATGGACGCCGCACCCGCGGCTGGGAGGAGGAGGACGCGGTCCAGCGCGACTTTCTGGGGAAGACGTCGCAAATCACCTTCACCGTGATTGATCCCGTGATAGATCCCGTCGCGCGAGGCGTGGCGATCGCCAACTACGGGGTCTCGGTCGATATGGACCAGGACGGTGTGCGCTCGGTTTCGGCCGGACAAGGGACCAGCGTGTGGGCCAAGGATCCGACCGACCAGGTCTGGCGCATCCGGGCATTGCACACGGGCCGCAAAGAGGTCGCGCCCCCTCCGACGCGGCGCAAGTAGGAGGGAAGAGACCGGGACGCCGGCATCGGGACCTAGAGGCCCAGCAGCTTCTCGGCATTCCCTCCGAAGATCTTCGCCTTGTCCCTGGCGGAGATCTCCAGCTCGCCGATCGACTTGACCATCGACCGGATATTCCCGATCTGATGCGGGTAGTCGCTTCCCGCTAGGATGTGCTCGGCGCCGGCGAAATCGATGGCGAGCTGCAGGGCATGCGGGTCGAAGTTGACCGTATCGAAATAGAAGTCCCTGAGATACGCCCTCGGCGGACGCGAGATGTTCTTCCGGCAGGCCGCAAACGCCTTGTAGCCGCGATCCAGTCGCTCTGCCAGGTAGGGAATCGCGCCGCCCAGGTGGCCCAACACCCAGCGGATCCGCGGGTAGCGCTCCACCACTCCGCTGAAGACGAGCTTCGAGGCAGCCAGGGTCGTGTCCATCAGAAACCCGACCAGCGGCATGAGCCAGTACTCCGTCATCGCTTCCACTCCGACCGGCGACTCCGGATGGATATAGAGGACCGCCCCCAGCCGGTTGGCTCTCTCATAGAGCGGCCAGTAACGCTCGTCCGCCAGCGCCACGCCGTTCACGTTGCTGAACAGCATCGCTCCGGGAAATCCCAGCTCGGTCATGGAGCGATCGAGCTCGCTCACCGCCGCCGCCGGGTCGTTCAGCGGAAGGGTGGCGAGCGCGGCGAACCGAGGGGAGCGCTCCCGCACGATTGTCGCAAAGGCGTCGTTCACCATCCGGGCGAACACCACCGCCGTCTGCGGGTCCTCCACATGGGTGCCGGGTGTGGTGAAGGTGATGACCTGGGTGTCGATGCCTTCTTTCTCCAGCACTTTCTGCCGGAAGTCGATGTCGCGGTGGCCGCGCACGGCCACGTTGTAATCGCCGGGATAGTAGATGACCGGGTTTCCCTCGCGATCGATCTCGCAACGGACTTTTGACTTGCCCGACTGCAGCGCCTCGAGATAGGCTGGCGGATAGAAGTGGTTGTGGAAGTCGACGATGCGCGGTCTGCGATCGCTGGCGGTTTTGCCGCTTCGCCGAATCGGCTTCTTCACAGTGGCTCTCCGATAGATGGGGTATTTGGACTTCTCACTTCTGACTTCTCACTTCTCACTGCTTTTCGTGCCCACAGGTAATAGACCGGTATACCCAGCGCCACGAGCCCCAATCCGAAGGCACTCTCGCCCGGCGCCGAGATGATCTGGTTAGTGACGATCGCCGCGCAGGCGACGACGAACACGGCGGAAACGACCGGGAATCCCCAGATCCGGTACTGCGGCGCGTACCCGGGCCGCTTGCGGAGGACGAACAGCGCCACCGCCAACAATCCGAAGAAGATCCATTCCGTGTAGACGACCCGGGTGAAGAGCACGCGGAATGAGCCGGTCGCAACCAACACTGATGACCAGATTGCCTGGGCGATGATGGCCCGGTGGGGCGTGCTGAACCGGGGGTGAATGGTGCCGAACCAGCGGAACAGCAGACCGTCTTGCGCCATGGAGTAGTACACCCGGGGCCCGGCAAGGATGACGCCGGACAAGGCCCCGAAACTCGAGAATAGCACCAGTGCCGACATCACGCCGCCGCGGCCCGTGCCCAGCACCGCATCGGCTGCGTCGGCCGCGATGCGCGTGGATTTCGCGACCGCGTCGAGCGGCAGGATGTAGAGATAGACGGCGTTCATCGCGATGTAGCACACCGTCACGATCAGGGTCCCGATCAACAGGGCAGTCGGAATGGTCTTTCGGGGATCGATGGTTTCTTCGGCCGCGTAGGTCACCATGTGCCACCCACCGAACGCGAACAGGCCGGCGACGAGGGCCAGGAGAAAGCTTCTGGCGGAAACGGAGGGAGCGGCGGGACCGCCGGTCGCGACGAAGTGTTCCGGAATACGGCTGCCGAGCGCGAATCCGACCACGATAATGAGCGCCACGGCCAGCACCTTGCCGATAGTGAATGCGGTCTGCAGCGCGCTACCCTGCTTGACGCCGAGGTAGTTGATGAAGGAAAGCACCAGGATCGCGGCAATGGCAACGAGGCGGATGCCGGCATCGCCCAGCGGCAGGAAATATCCCACGTACCGCGCGAACACCACCCCGATGGCCGCCACGATTCCGGAATGCATGCTCCAGAACATGGCCCAGCCCCAGAGAAACCCGAGCGCCGGCGAAAATGATTCTTTGAGAAACACGTACACGCCGCCGGTCCGCGGATAGGCCGACGCCAGCTCGGCACAAACCAGCGCGCCGAACAGCGTGAGCATTCCCGCCACGATCCACACGACGAATACACCCGCCACCGTTCCCATGCGTCCGGTGATCTCGGAGGGCTGAACGAAGATCGACGCGCCGATGATGGTGCCGACCACCATAGCCGTCGCCTGGACGAGGCCGATGGTGCGGCGGAGACCCAAGGTGGGGGAAGAGGTCATGTCACGAGAGTGAAGAGTGTAGCGTGAAGAGGGAAGAGTAAAACGGGCGGCGGTTTGGTCGTACTCTTCCCTCTCAACTCTGCACTCTTCACGTTCCCGTTCACTTGTTCACGATGTCGTTCTTGGTACTCGCCACGATCCCCAGCAGCTCGTCTTTTTCTTTCTGCGGCACGGTGAACTTGTCGAGACTCTGGGCGAGGTATTGCGCCGCGACGGTGAACGCGGCTTCGCTGATATGCAGGTCCTTGTGTGCCGTGGGCATGTCGGCGCCGACGTAGACACAGGGACCGCCGGTGGCCGCGCACAGTTGATCCACGATCATTTGCCGCACCCGCTGCTTGCCCTTCTCGTCGACGTTTTCGAAATAGGCGGCCATCTTCGGGTCGCCCAGCATCCGCGACAGGAAGTCGTCGGTGACCGCCGCGATCGCGTCGTAGCCGCCCAGCCGTTTGTACAGCGAAGAGGTGGCCTCCGCCGGCGGTCCCGCTGGCGCTTCCTTGGCAGGAGTGGTTCGCCGGCATGCGGTGATCGTCAGGGCGATGGTTACCAACGTGAACCACACCGTAGTCGCCTTCATGCGCTGCTACCCTCCTAACGGAACAAGGTCGGTGAACCCGGGCGAGCAGAACTTAGCGGCAGGCCACCCCAAAGCCAGCGGACTGGATGGCGGCGAAGTTGTTTTTCCCGGCCCAACCATCCATTTTCTGACCAGCTAAGGATCGGCACGCCGTCAGCCGTACCTCCGCCATTTCACACTCGTTCTTCCCCTTTGGAGGTCACCATGAGTTGCACGCGCTTGTCCGCGTGGATCGGGACCGTCGCCTCTGGAATCCTGCTGGTCACGCAGGTAGCCAGCGCCCAGATCCAGGTCGGCGACCCGCGCATGAATGACGTGAGCCGGGGTTTGAAGCAGCCCCATTTCGGCGGCAGCAGCAACATCCATGTACTCTCGCACATTCCTCTCGGTGCTTGGTCCCACGTCATGGACATCGAGATGGAGCAGGAGCTGTCCCGGCCCTACGTCTACGTGGCCCGGGCCGACTGGAACAACGATCCGGAGCGGCCTCGCCAGACCGGCGGTCCGATTCAGTATCTGCCGGAAACCTCCAAGGGCGTGGACATCATTTCGATTAAGGATCCCACCCGCGCCAAGGTGCTCTACTCCTGGCGGATTCCCAATGGAGAGCTGCACCAGGGCACTGGCGGCATGGACAACAAGTACTTCAAGCTCAAGGGCCGCTACTACGACATCCAGTCGCTCCAGTTCGGCAATGGTCCGGATGGCGATATCGGAGCCGTGGTCCTCGACGTGACCAGCTTGCCCGATACGGCCGGTGTGCGCCAAGTGGGCTTCATCAAGATGCCGGATCAGAATGGTGGCTTCCACAACATCTTCATGTACAAGCATTCGGATGGTCGCACCCTTCTGTTTACCAACGCCCGGCGGGTCTACGACATGGAGAAGTTCGTGGCCGGCGCACCCGATTACGGACTCATCGGTCAGGTGCCCGTGCCGGACGCGGCGGCGCAGGGCAATCCGAATGCCGGCTACCACGACGAGTACGTCGGCTACGACCCCGTCACCAAGCGCGACATCTTCTACGGCGCGGGCGCCGGCGGCTACCACGTCTATGACGTGAGCAAGCCCGAGACCCCGGTCCTCATCACCACGGTCCAGGGAGTCGCGGGCGTGCGCGGCGGCCACACCTTCACGCCCGATCCCACCGGGCGCTATGCGGTAAGCGAAACGGAATACCAGTTTGCGCCATTGCGCATCTTCGATCTCAAGCCCGGCTTCGACGGCACCGTCAAGGTCATTTCGCGGCCCGTGGGCGCATGGCAGGGCACCTGGGACGGCAACGCCCACAATCACGAGGTGCGCTGGCCTTACGTGTTCGTGTCGGGCTACATGGACGGGCTCCAGGTCTTCAACATGATGGATCCCACCAACCCGTACACCGTGGGCTACTACTACACCTGCGATTGCATGCTGCCCGGCGGCGCGATCGGCACCGGCCAGAACGGTGGGATGGACGGCGCCTTCGGCGTGGACATCCGCAACGCCGACGGCGTGATCGTGATCAGCGACCGGCGCGGCGGGTTCTGGGCCTTCAAGATGGACGGGTTCGACGGCTGGAACGGCCACCAGTGGGGCATGCCCAACGTCTCCAGCGTGCAGGACTGGGACAATGGGCCCGACGGGGCACCCAAGCCGAGCCGGGTGAGCATGCAGTAATTGCGATTGTGGATCGCGGATTGCGGATTGTTTGGAGCCGTGAAGTTGCGCCGCTCCAGACAATCCGCAATTGTTTTTGGGTCCACACCGCTGTCGCTACCTGAAACAGGAGTAATTGATGAGCAATCGTCTCCGTGGCTTCGTTATCGCCGCCGCGCTATCGGTCGTGACCACGATGCCCGGGCTCGCCCAGAACCCTGACGCCGACCCGAGCCGCAGCGGCTCACGCAGCCTGCGAGCGCCGCACCTGGGTGGCAGCCGCAACGTCACGGTCGTGGCGCACGTGCCCCTGGGCGGCTGGTCGCAGGTCATGGACATCGAAATGGAGCAGGAACTGTCGCGGCCGTACGTGTACGTGGCCCGCGCCGACTTTCTGCCCTTGATGAACCAGCAGACGCCGGACGGCCGGATGTCGAAGGGCGTGGACATCATCAGCATCAAAGACCCGGCGCACGCTAGGCGCATCTACTCGTGGCGGGTGGAGAACCAGGAGCTGCACACCGGCCTGGGCGGCATGGACAACAAGTATTTCAAACTCAAGGGCCGTTACTATGACGTCCAGTCGCTGCAGTTCTTCCAGGGTGGACCGGATACCGATGTGGGCGCCACGGTGCTGGATGTCACCAACCTGCCCGACACCGCCGGCGTCAAAGAGGTCGGACGTCTGCATGCCTTCGGCCTTACGACCGGCTTCCACAACATCTTTGCCTACCGACATTCCAACGGGCAGACGCTGCTGATCGCGACCACCTCCGCTTCCTCCGCCAACGTGTATGACATGGAGAAATTCCTCGCGCGCGGGCCCCAGGACGGCATGGTCGCCAAGGTCCCCAATCCCGATAGCGTTTCGATGGGCATGAAAGGCTACCACGATTTATACGTCGGCTACGATCCGACCAACCATCGCGACGTGTTCTACGGCGCGGGCCTGAACGGCTACTACGTATACGACATCAGCAACCTGGCCGATCCTAAACTGCTGACTTCGATCACCGGCGGGTCGGGGATCTTTATCGCCCACACCATCACACCCGACCCCACGGGCCGCTATGCGGTCGCTGAAGTGGAGTATCAGTACTCGCCGCTGCGGATCTACGACCTCAAGCCCGGACTCGACGGCACCGTAAAAACGGTCTCCCGTCCCATCGGCGCATGGGCGAACTCGTGGGACGGCAACGCGCACAACCATGAAGTCCGCTGGCCGTATGTATTCGTGGCCGGTTACATGGACGGTCTCCAGGTCTTCAACATGATGGATCCCACCAACCCCTACACCGTGGGCGGTTACTACACCTGCGACTGCGTGCTTGGGGTCGGGAAGGAAGGCGCGGGCCAGGTGGGTGGCATGGACGGCGCCTTCGGGGTCGACGTTCGCAACGCCGATGGTCTGATCGTGGTGAGCGATCGCCGCAGCGGGTTCTGGGCGTTCAAGATGGACGGCTTCGACGGGTGGAATGGTCACCAGTGGGGATTGCCTAACGCTTCCAGCGTTCAGGACTGGGACAACGGGCCGGAGGGGGCACCCAAGCAGGTCAGCTGAGCGAATGCGAGCCGACGCGCCGCCAGTCTCGGCTCGTTGGCGTCCAATGGGGTCGGCGTTCACGAAGGCGCGGGGGAAGGGCGATCTTCTCCGGTTTCGTGCCAGACGTCCATCTCGGGCGCTGGAAGTCGAAGGGCCCATCCAGGAATAACGGTGTTCGACAGCGTGTAGATCATCAGCCCGCCCGACAGGGCGGGCGACACCGTAAACGTCTCCTGCAGGATGTTGACAATCACCAGACCGAACACCAGCGTCGGCAGCATGCTCACGCCGATGCGCGCACCCTCCCGCAGCGGCTCTCCCAGCGCCATCCGGCGGTGGAGCGCCACCACCAGGACCCGCAGTGGCAACACGACGATGAGAAAGCCGGCGGCGAACAGCAACGCGCCGATGCCGAAGGCGTCCTTACGTAGGTGCAACCCGGCACTGAAGAAGTAGAACGGGATGAAAACGGAGGCGAAGACTTCTACCGCGTGGAGCATGCGCTCGGAGGCGATCGCGGGCAGGCGCATCCGGAAGCGCTGCGCGGTGACCCCGGCCACGAAGGCACCCACCAGGTAGTAGACGCCCAACCGCCGCGTGACCGACGCGCACACCACGGCGATCATGAGCAGAAACGCGAACTCCGAGTTCGGGGCGTACGGCGCGATCCTCGCGGCGAATATCCGGAAGATCGCGGGCAGGAGCAGAATGATGCCGCCGAGGGTCAGGAGCGATAGCGATAGGCGGCCCGTATTGGTCGACTGGAGCGTAAAGAAGAGAACCACCAGAGCCACGATCTCGGTCGCGACCGCCTTGGACTTAATCCAGAAGCGCTCGGCGTCGGACACTCCGAGCGAAGGGAGGGAGTCGAGGATGAACCCCGTCGAGGGCGTCAGCAGCGCCAGTGCCACCAGGACGGCGGGCCGCCAACTCAGCTGGAACCCAGCTTGCACCATCCACGAGACCAGCGCTAGTGCCGCCAAGCCGAAGGCGACGTGCTGCAACAGCACACGCAGCTCGCGCCGGAGCTCGTGGAAGTCGATATCGAGTCCGGCGAACAGGAACAGGGACACGATGCCGAGGACGGCCAGCACCGCGATGGTGAGGTCCTGGCCGAAGAGGCCGAGCCCCATCCCCGCCACGGCGCCCAGCGCGACACAGGTGACCGCAGCGGGCAGGCGAAAGCGCTGCAGCACCCGCGGAATCACGAACAAGGCGAACAGCAGGACGACGTAGTCTAGTTCCGAGGGAAGCTTGGCGGTCTCCGGCATCAGTGAACGGCTCCGCAGTGTGACATGTTCTCGTCCTGGCGATCCGAAGTCCGCCTGGTGTGGTTCGGCGATCCATGCCAGGTGTTGCGACTTGCCCGGTGCAAGTTTGGCTCAGGACGGAGCCGGCCGGTAGCCCGGGTCTTCAGCCGCGGTCCATGCCTTCCGCATGGACCGACCGAGTGTCTCCCAGGAATCGCGGCCGCGTCGCTTCTCCGGCGCGCCCGATTCGGGTCTGCCGGGCGCAGTACTACATTGATATCAATAGTCCCGTCAAGGAGGCGTGCCCGTGTTCGATACCAACATCCTCGGCAACTCGCTCCGGCAATGGTCGTACGCGGTTCTGGTCGCGCTGGGACTGTTTCTCACGCTGCGCTTCCTGGTTCGCGTGGCGCACGCGCGGCTGGCGGCGTTCGCCGCGCGGACGGCGACGCTCTGGGATGACATCATCGTCCATGCGCTGGGTCGCACCCAGGCGTTCTTCATCCCGCTGCTCTGCCTCGCCGTCGGAAGCGCGGCGCTGGGTCTCCCCCCCGCGGCTCGGAGCGTGGTACGGGCCGCGCTGGTCCTCGGCGTCCTGTTCCAGGGCGGCCTGTGGCTGTCCGCCGGTTTCATGCGCTGGCTTCAAGGGTATGTCCAACGCCGGCTGACCGCAGATCGGGCCGCCGCGACCACCATGACCGCGGTCGCCTTTGGTGTCAAAGCGCTACTGTGGTCCATCATTCTGCTGGTGGCGCTCGACAATGTCGGCGTCAACGTCACCACGCTGGTGACCGGGCTGGGGGTCGGCGGCGTGGCCGTGGCCCTCGCGGTCCAGAACATTCTGGGCGATCTCTTCGCATCGCTGTCGATCGTGCTCGACAAGCCGTTCGTCATCGGCGATTTCATCATCGTGGACGAACTGCTCGGCTCGGTCGAGCACATTGGACTCAAGACCACCAGGGTGCGCAGTCTCTGGGGAGAGCAGGTGGTCTTCTCCAACAGCGATCTGCTGAAGAGCCGGCTGCGGAACTTCGGGCGCATGGCCGAGCGCCGGGTCAGCTTCCAGCTGGGTGTGACCTATCAGACCTCGCGGACGGGACTGAAAAAGATTCCGGGGATCATCCAGGAGGCGATCGAGGCACAGCCCCGGACCCGGTTCGATCGCTCGCATTTCAAGGCGTATGGCGACTTCGCGCTCACCTTCGAGTCCGTCTACTACGTCTTGTCCCCGGAATACAACATGTATATGGACATCCAGCAGGCCATCAACTTGCGACTCCACCAGCGGTTCGAGGACGAGGGGATCGAGTTCGCCTATCCGACCCAAACGGTATACCTGGAACGCACTGGGACGCGGGGCACCTAGTGATTAGATTGATATCAATATAGTGCCTGGCCTCGACGCGGGGTGTTTCGGTCGTGGGGACCTCGCCCCGTTCCCTCCCCACGCAGGAGCCACGATGATCACCCATCCGGAAACGGCGAGCCATGCCGCGCGCACGGCCGTCCAGTCGCCGGTGCTCGCGCTGCAGCGAAACTTGGCGACGTGGCTGGCTTGGCGACCCACCCTGGCCCTGTTCCTGGATTACGACGGTACCCTCATTTCCATCGCGGAACGGCCGGACCACGCCCTGCTGTCGGATGCCGCCCGCGAGGCGCTGGTGAACGCCGCGCGCGCTCCCAACCTCGACGTCGTCATCGTCTCCGGGCGCGCGCTCGCCGACCTCCAGGCCCGGATCGGCATCTCGGGACTCACGTATGTGGGGAATCACGGGTTCGAAATCGAAGGACCCGGGCTTTCGGGGGTGGCGCCCGACGTCAAGCGGTTCCACGGCAACTTGGCGCGCGCGGCGCACGAGCTCGAAGAGCTGCGGGTCGAAGGCGGATGGGTGGAGCGCAAGGGTCCGACCCTCAGCTATCACCTCCGGCAGGTCGCCCGGCAGGGCCAGCCGGGTGCCGCTCGCCGTGCACGCGCGATCCTGCGGCGCCACGGTCTCCGGGTGCTTGTCGGGAACGCGATTGTCGAGGGCAGCCCCCCGATCGAGTGGCACAAGGGTGCCGCGGTCCTGCACGTCCTTGGCTTGCGGTACGGCGCTGACTGGATCTCCCGGGTGCGGGCGCTCTACCTGGGCGACGATGCGACCGATGAGGACGCCTTCCGCTCGCTCAAGAGCATCGGCCGATCGGTGTGCGTCACGCCGGGCGAACCTGCCGTCACCCTCGCCGACTATTGTCTCCCCGATCCGGCGCACGTGGTGCAACTGGTCGGCTGGCTCGGGTCCGGGGGCTTCCAGCCGCCCGGCTGATCTCGCGCGCGATCTCCCCCTAGGGCCCGGGTCAGGGGGGCTCGCGTCTCGGCCGCGGGGACCCGGTGTGTGCGGCTCTGGTACCGACCCGATTCCAACGTTACCTGCATGCCGATTCGGTTGATTGGCGGTTCGCGCTGCGCGAAGAGCTCCGCGCCCGCATCGACGGCGCCACGATTGCGGTCGCTATATTCCATCCCGCATGGTCATCAGCCGACCGGAACGCCGCATCCCCTTGCGCGCCCCCTCGAAATCACGACCTCGGTCGGCTGCTTCCGCCCGCCGCCGGAAGCGGGGGAACACCGCCGGTATTGTCCAGGGTCTGCGACGGATCGTCAAGGCGCTGCACTCCTATTCCCGGCAAGTCCACCGACAGTTCGGGCTTACCGGGCCACAGTTGTGGGCGCTGAAGACCCTGGAGGGCGGAACAACAATGTCGACCGGGCAGCTCGCCTCGGCGTTGGCGGTGCACCAGAGCAGTGCGTCGCTCCTGCTCAATCGGCTGGAACGACGTGGCCTGGTGCGACGGCTTCGCAGCGGCCATGACCGGAGGGTGGTCCACGTCCGGCTCACGGCGCGTGGGAGCGCCTTGGCCGCGAAGGCGCCCGAGGCTGCCCAAGGGCGATTGCTGCACGCCCTCGATCTGATGCCCGCCGCGGAGGTTGGCAAACTCCGGGCGGCGGTCGATCGCTTGGTGCAAGCGATGGAGGCGACCGACGTAGTCGCCCCCTTCTTCTTCAGCGACGGCTAGCGCCGTGCCAACTTGTTTCGCCTAAGGTTTCGCCCATGGCCACCACTAGGCCCAACAAGTTGGAGCGGCACTAGCGGTGCTCAGGACCAGCCGATATGGAGTTGCGGCTTGAGTGTGGGCCAGTCCGCCGGTGCGCTGAGCAGGATGAGCCGATCACCGACCTCGAGCGGCGCGTCGGGACGTGGGGCCAGCATCCGTTCCCCTCGCAGGATGGCCACAATTTCGGTGTTCGGTCCGATCCGTCGCTCCCCATTGGGAGGGTGGCCCACCAGATCGCTTCCGTCCCGTAAGACGCCGATCATGAGCCGTCGTCTATCCGGCAGGTCAACCGGGATGCCGCACTGGAGCAACGAGACCAGGTCGAGCCGGCCCACATCGGGCGGTAACGGCTGATCGTGCTGCCTCAGGATGTCCAACGCGATCCGCAGATGCTCCGCGTGATGGGCCGGTGAGTCCGCGCGACCACCCACTTGAGACTCGTACAGGCTGGGGTATTTGACCCGATGCGCGAGGGCCTGGTGCACCAGGTAGCTGAGGGAAACGGTAAGGGCGGCCGGCACCAGCAGGGTATACCCGCCCGTCATTTCGATCACCATCATCAAGGTCGCGAACGGCACGTGCGCCGCACCGGCGAATACCGCTGCCATGCCGACCACCGCGAAGGGGGCTGGTGGTTGGCCGAACAGCGCCGCAAAGGTGCCGCCCAACATCGTACCCACGAAGAGCGTCGGGGCGAACACGCCACCCGATCCACCCGAGGCGACTGTCAGGGACAGGGCGATGGGCTTGGTAACGAGCAGCAGTGCCAGCACGGCTAGCGTGAGCCGGCCGTCGATGGCTTCCTGCATCCAGCCGTAGCCGCCACCCAGTATCTCGCGAACGCCCAGGGCGAGCAGGCCGACCGTCAGCCCGCCGAGCGCCGGCTTCAACCAGCGAGGAATCGGAATCGCATGGAAGATGTCGCGGGTCCGGTAGAAGAGGACGGGTAGCGCAGTTGCCACCAACCCGCCCGCGATACCGAGCGCCGCGTACCACGGGTACTGCGACACGGCCGGTGCGGCGAGGGTGCCGGGAACGTGGAATAAGGGTTGCCACCCCAGCACTATCCCGCTCAGGGCGTAGGCCACGACCGAGCTGAGGGTGGAGAAGAGCAGCGCCCCCGACTCGAACTCCATGTTCACGTACATCACTTCGACCGACATGAGCGCCGTACCGACGGGGGAGCGGAAGATCGCGGCTAGGCCGGCGGCCATCCCGATCAGCAGCAGCAGCCGGGTATCCGCTTCCGAGCGCTTGCGTAACCGGGCATACAACGATCCAATGCCCGCGGTAATCAGCGCCACCGGGCCTTCGCGACCGGCCGCTCCGCCCGAGCCGATGGTGATAGCGGACGCCAGCAGCTTCACGATGGGCACTCGCGCTCGCACCACGCCCGCGGCGCGATGGAAGGCGCGGATGACGGCATCGGTGCCGTGTCCTTCGGCTTCCGGAGCGAATCCGTAGACCAAGGCGCCCGCGAGGAGGCCGCCGAAGGTGGTGACGATGGGGATGGGCCACAAGCCGTGGGGACCGACGGTCTCCCCCAACGTCCCCCCTTCGGCGGGCAATCCGGGAGGGCGGTAGCCGGCCATGCGGGTAAGCAAGAGGTCCTGCGCCAGGTGCAACAGCGCGTTGAACAGGACGGCCGCGACGGCGCCCGCGACGCCCAGCAGCAGCGAATCGATCAGTAGGCGGCGTTGCCGAGCCTGGGCCTGCGTGGTACGAGGCGTCACCGGGAGGGCAACGAAGTAGCGTGGCGATGCGCTCGGCCTTCGCGAACTCCATATGCTGATTCGCCCGTGATATCGAGACCACCGGGGCGGAGCGTGTCGAGGCGCATCGCACCGCTATTGACCAGCCTCTCCACGGATGCGCGCCCCGTCTCGTGACGCCAGCGCATCGCGCACCGTCGCGAGTCCGTCGTCGTCACCGAGCCCAGCCGCTGCGCTGGGCGTGGTACGCCGCGCGGCCAATGGAAAAGGGACATGTTGAACGATACATTGATACCAATGTACCAGATCGGGTGCGAGTCGCCATCGTGGGCGCTCCTCTCGCCTTCTCGCTTTTCTCCTGTTCCCAGACTCCATTATTCGGAGGCGCGTGGGAGACGGGGCCAGGGACAAAAGGAGGAGAGCGGTGCGGGTAGAACGCAGATTCATGCGGCTGGCGATCCAGGAATGCCGCAAGGGCATTCGCGCCGGCCAGTCTCCTTTCGGCGCGGTGATCGTCCGGGGATCCCGGGTGGTGAGCCGGGCCCACAACGGTGTCTGGAAAGAGACGGACATCACGGCGCATGCCGAGGTGCGGGCTATCCGCCGCGCGTGCCGGAAGCTCAAGACCATCGACCTGTCGGGGTGCGTGATCTATTCCACCTGCGAACCGTGCCCCATGTGCTTTGCCGCCTGCCACTGGGCCAAGCTCGACGCGATCGTCTTTGGAGCGACCATCGCCGCCGCCGCGAGGCTCGGGTTCAGCGAGCTCTCGCTCTCCAATCGCGAAATGAAGCGCGAGGGGGGGAGCCCCATCGAGGTCGTCCCCGGAGTGCTGAAAAAAGAGACTCGGCAGCTGTTCGAGGTGTGGGAGAAGATAGGGAAGGGGAGACTCTACTGAGAAGGCGGTGCGTGGTACGTGGTGCGTGGGGTCTTCCGGAGAGGCCCACTCACCACGCACCACGCACCACTCACCACTCACCGCTTTATCGTCGCCCTCTCCGCATGCCGCTCCTCGCCCTGATCGACCGTTCGGGCCGTGGCGCTTCCGGCGCTTTGGGCTCGAGCGGCGCCAGCGAAGGCTCCAGACCCGGAACCACGTCCCGCGGGAACGTCCGGCCGATCAGTTTTTCGATATCCGCCATCAGCAGCCATTCGTCCGGCGACATGAGAGTCAGCGCCAGCCCGTCGGCGCCGGCGCGGGCCGTGCGGCCCACCCGGTGCACGTAGACCTCGGGGTCCTTGGGCACGTCGTAGTTGATCACCATCTGAATGTCGTCCACGTCGATCCCCCGTGCCGCGATATCCGTCGCGACCAGGATATTGGTGGTGCCGTCGCGGAACTCGTCCAGCGTACGCATGCGGGTGCTCTGGGCCTTGTCGCCGTGCATGGCAGCCGCCCGGATCCCTTCGCGGCGGAGGTAGCTCACCAGCTTGTCCGCTCCGAACTTGGTGCGGGTGAAGATCAGCTTGCGGCCGTGAGGGTGAACCTTGAGGATCTGCGCCAGCGCGATCCGCTTGGCGGGCTTGTCCAGCGCGTAAATGCCGTGCTCGATTCCGTCGGCGGGCGAAGCGCGGCGGCCAATTTCGACCGACGCGTGTCCCTGCATGGCGCGATGGGCCAGTGCTTCGACGTCATTGGAGATCGTGGCCGAGAAGAGCATCGTCTGCCGTTGGTCGGGAAGCGCGTCGAGAATGCGGCGAACGTCCGGGGCGAAACCCATGTCGAGCATCCGGTCCGCTTCGTCGAGGACCAGAATCTCGAGATTCGAGTAGTTGAGGTGGCCGCGCTCCATGTGATCGAGGAGTCGTCCGGGGGTTGCCACCACCAGGTCCACCCCGCGCGCCAGTGCCGTGGTCTGCGGCTCCATCCCGACCCCGCCGTAGATCGCGACCGAACGAAGTGAGAGGTGTTTGCCGTACGCACGCGCCCGCTCGAGCACCTGCTCGCACAGCTCCCGAGTGGGCACCAATACCAGGGCCCGCAGTTTGTGATTGGGTGATTGGGCCAGTCGCTGCAGAATGGGAAGCACGAACGCGGCGGTCTTGCCGGTGCCCGTCTGTGCGGACCCGATGACGTCGCGGCCGCCCAGGGCCAGCGGAATGGATTCGGTCTGAATCGGCGTGGGTAAGGTGTAGCCTTCATCGGCTACCGCGCGCACCAGCTCGGGAATGAGACCCAGTTCTCTAAAAGGCATCTACCAGGAAACTCCTGACACACACTACACATCGGCGACGATGGCCCGATGCCACCGCGTCCATGCCGCTGCTCGATATGGCGAACCTGGGGAGTGAGACCGGGGTGTGTAAAGCGCCGGTGCCCGCACCTGAGCGGGACCGTCCTTCGTGGGGATGCCAGCTCGCGGTTCGAATACTACGGTGAGAAGTGTAACTGGTTGTGGGGATTGACGCTAGTGCAGTGAAGAGTTTGAGAGTGAAGAGGGAAGAGTAAACCTCTCAAGGGAAGAATCGCTCACCAGCGTGCGTCGATCTTCCCATGGGGTCTTACTCTTCCCTCTTCACTCTCAACTCTTCACGCCTTTTTGAAGTTGTCTCATGGACAGAATCCCCAACGCCGGTCCGATCGCGAGCGGCACGAACGCGCGCTCCCAGCCCCAGGCGTCGACCCAGACCGGGACCAGCCGGATGGTGACGATCGTTAGCAGGAAGCCGAGACACGTCTGCATCGTGAGGGCGGTGCCGACGTGCTCCTGGGGTGCCAGCTCGGTGATGCAGGCGGAGAATTGGGCCGAGTCGGCGACCACGGCGAATCCCCACAGCAGCGCCACGCCCATCAACGTCGACAGAGGCGCGTGAATCAGCCCGCCAATCCAGAGACAACACGCTCCGCTCACGGCCATGGCGACAATGGTCACGGTCGAGCGCCCCCACCGGTCGGCCAGGATCCCGGCGACCACGCACCCCAGCCCGCCCGCGGCGATGGTGGCAAAGGCGAGAGTCGGAGCCGCCGCGGCGCTCAACGAGCGTTCCTGCGCGATGTAGGCCCAGAACGCCGCCATGGCGCTCCACATCGCATAGAGCTCCCACATGTGCCCGAGATAGCCGCCGGTCGCGAGCCGCACCCCGCGATCTCCCACTACGCGCGCCAGCGCGTGGTAGTCGAACGGCTGGCTCGCCGCCTGGTATGGTCCCTCCCGGATCAGGATGAGAAGGAGCAGGCCCGCGAGGACCGCCCCCAGCGCCGCGATCCACAGCACCTCGCGCCAGGCACCGGCCGGCACCGCCACCCGCGCCAGGTTGGGCGCCGCGGAACCCAGGGTCAGGGCCCCGATCAATACCCCGATAGCCATGCCTCGGCGCTCGCGCCACCATCCGGCGGCGATCTTCATTCCCGGTGGATACACGCCTGCGAGCGCCGCGCCGGTGAGACCCCGGAGCAGGAGCCCCACCCCGGGTGAAACGCCGGGGATGGTGACGACAGCCGTCGCTACGCCGGCGAGTACCGCGCTCCCGGCGGCGAGCAGCCGCGGGCTCCAGCGGTCGCTCAACATCATGATGGCCGAGAGGAGCGTACCGATGACGAAGCCCAGCTGAACGGCCATGGTGAGCCACGCCTGGAAGCGGCTGGAGGCCTGCCATTCGAGGGCCATTGCCCCACTGACGACCGTCGCGGCAAACCACGGCATCATGCCGAAGACCATGGCCGCGGCGAGCCACGTCAGCTGAACCGCAGGATGAGCCGGACCGAGGGACCGGTTGGGCATCCGCAAAACTAGTCAGCCGGGTGTTTCCACCAAAACACGAGCGCGGGTCTTCGGGAGACCCGCGCTCGCGCTCACGTTGGGGGAGGGGGACTACTGTGCGGCTTTGAGTTTTGCGAGTGCGATCGTCCGCCCGGACTCAGGGCCAGACGGGTGGCCAGTCCCATGCGGCGGCGTGCGGTCCGCTTTTCGGACGTCGATTGAGGCGTCGGTATCGAGGTCATTGTCTCTGTGGCGCACTGCGCCGCTTGCACAATCCGTACCCGATAACGGGGTCCCGTAATGCCTCACCGTCTCGTATCGAAACGCAAAGTCACTCGGAGGCAAGACCTTATGATCGCTTTCACACTCTCTTCATGACCGGGGGCGCAAGCTGGCCCGGCTCTGACGGACGAGCTATTGACTGTTTGACTGGTTAAAGGTTTTTTTAGCCACGAGGAGTAAGGGTTTTCCTCCTCGTCCGTATCCCAATTTTCCCCTAGGAGTTTCGTCCCGGTAACCAGGCCGGGGCGTCGTTGCTTGTGGTGTTTGACGCCACGGCATGCAGGTGAACGGCAATCCCCGAGTCGGGAAAAGGAGGCAGTTCGTATGCGAAACAGGTTTGGTCTGTTTGCAGCCATCCTGATCGTCTTCGGCGTGGGCACGACCCAGGCGCAGACGCGGGTGGTCACCGGCAAGGTGACGGACTCGCTGACGGCCGAGCCGCTCACGTCGGGGCAGGTCTCCGTGGTCGGCACGACCATCGGGACCGCGATCAAGGAAGACGGCACGTTCACCCTGGCCGCGCCGGCGCGCGACGTGATGCTCAGCGTGCGAAGCATCGGGTTCAAGCGCCGGGACGTAGCCGTGCCGGCCAGCACCAACACGGCGCAAGTGGCGCTCGAGCGCGACTATTTCCAGCTCGAGGCCATCGTAGTCACCGGCCAGGCGACCGGCGTGGAAAAGAGGAATCTCGCCAACGCGGTCGCCTCCATCACCGGCGACCAGGTCACCAAGGTCCCCACCTCCAGTGTCGAGCGTGCCTTACAGGGGAAAGTCGCCGGCGCCCAGATCATGGATGTCAACGGTGCGCCCGGCGGGGGTAATCTGGTCCGGATCCGGGGCATCACGTCGCTGATCGGTGCCTACACCCCGCTCTACGTGGTGAACGGCGTCATCGTGAGCGACGCGATCATTGCCCGGGGCACCAATACCATCACTCGTGCCGGCGGCACCAACATCGCCCAGACCAACCAGGCCAACGGGGTGGATGACGAGTCCAACGCCATCAACCGCATCGCCGACCTGAATCCCAACGATATCGAGAGCGTCGAGGTGCTGAAGGGCGCTTCCGCCTCGGCGATCTACGGATCCAAGGCCTCCAACGGCGTGATCATCATTACCACCAAAAAGGGCCGCGTGGGCGCGCCGCAGTTCGCCGTGACCCAGCGGTTCGGGCAGTCCAGGCTGAGCAACAAGTATGGCACCCGGTGCTTCAATGACCTGGCCGAGGCGACGTCGGTCTCGCGTGGCTTCGGACCCACCAACGGCGCGTCCTTCGTGCCGGGGGTCTGCCATGATTTCGAAGAGGAGTTGTTCGGCCGGCCTGCGCTGCACTACGAGACGTCCGGGAGCATGAGCGGCGGGACGGAAAACACCCGCTACTACGCCTCGCTGCTGAACAAGCACGAGGGCGGTATCGTCCCGCGGAGCTTCGCCAACAAGCAGGCGCTGACGATGAACATCGACCAGAACATCGGTTCCCGGCTCCAGCTTTCGATCAGTAGCCAGACCATGCACACGCAGGACGATCGCGGGCTCACCGGGAACGAGAATAACAGCTCCACCCTCCAGTCTTCGTACTATGGGATCCCGAGCTGGATCGACTGGCGCGGGACCTGTCCCGATGGTTCTCGGGTGGAGAACCCCGGAAAGCCCTGCAAGGGAGCGACCTTCGCCTACGCCTCCCCGTATGTGAACAGCAATGCCTTCCAGACCGTGGCACTGATGCAGGACCGGGAATCAGTGTGGCGGGAAATCGGCTCCGCCAAGGTGCAGCTCGACGTGCTCAACACCGCGAAGCACACCTTGCGCTTCATCTCCGTCGGTGGTGGAGACGTATTCACCCAGAAGAACGCGGTCCACGCGCCGCCGGAGCTGCAGTTCGAGCAGGGCAGCGGGGTCCCCGGGACCAACGTGCTCTCCTTCAGCCAGAGCCAGCAGTTCAACGTCAACAGCAACCTGGTCTATACCCTGAAGACCTCGGCCTTCTCGGCCACGACCCAGGCGGGCATCCAGTTCGAGTCATCCGACCTGGACATCGGCCGGGTGCAAGCCCGCAACGTGATCAGCGGGTTGTTCAATATCGACAAGGGTACGGTCACCATGACCGACCACAGCCGGCAGCGGGTGCGCGACGTGGGGTACTTCGCGCAGGAAGAATTCCTGACGCTGGGGGAGAAGCTGCTCCTCACGATCGGCGGACGGGCGGACCAGAGCAGCAACAACTCGGACGCCTCCAAGCTGTATTTCTACCCCAAGTCATCGATCTCGTACCGTATTCCCAATATCGGTCCGGTGAACGAACTCAAGCTCCGCGCCGCCTACGGCAATTCGGGCAACCGGCCGTTCTACGGCCAGAAGTTCACCGAGCTCAATTCGGCCAACATCGGCGGGGTGCCAACCGACCGGGTTTCCGGCACGACGGCGGATCCCGACCTCCACCCGGAGCGTGAGCGGGAAATCGAGGGCGGCTTCGATGCCACCTTGCTGGGCAGCCGCGCCAATGTGGAGTTCACGGTCTACGACAAGAAGGTGTCGGAAGTACTGTTGCAGCGCGCGCTTGCTCCCAGCATGGGTTTCAGCACCCTGATCTTCAACGGCGCGGCGATGCGTACCCGCGGACTCGAGGCACAGTTGAATCTGGTGCCGGTCCAGACGGCCGAGTTCCAGTGGAATCCGCGGTTCGGGTTCCACATGCACCGCTGCAACGTGCTGGACCTGGCGGGCCTGCCGCCCTTCCGGCCCACGTCTCGGCACAACAGCGCCACCAGCGGTCACACCTGGCTGGCGCCCGACTCCTCCTGTACCCAGATCTATGCGCGCGATACCTTGGGCGCCTTGGGCATGAACGACACGGTGGCCCCGGACGGCACCACCCAGCCGCTCGGCACGCGGGTGACCCGCAAGATCGGCGATCAGCAGCCCAGGTACAACTTCACCGTCGCCAACGACGTGAGCTGGAAGCGCTTCAAGCTCTACTTCCTGTGGGAACACCAGAAGGGCGGCCTGTTCGTCAACTTCACCTTGACCTCTTACGATTCGTTCCACTCCAGTCCTGACTTCCTGACGCCGAGGTTCGCGGGTGACACGGTGGGGGCCGGGCGCGCCAGGATCAACGCGTTCAATCGCGGCACTGCGCGTGCCCACCTGCTGGACGCCACGTTCTGGAAGATGCGCGATCTGACCTTGAGCTATGATCTGCCGCCGTCGTTGACGCGGAAGCTCTGGAGCGGCGCCCGCTACGTGCGGGCCAGCATCAGCGGCCGCAACCTGATCACGATCAGCGACTACCAGGGCTACGACCCCGAAGGCGAGCTGGTGGCCCGCTCGCTGGCGCAGGGCTCCCAGTGGGAACTGTGGGTCTATCCGCCCAGCCGGCAGGTCTTCTTCTCGGTGGACGTGGGGTTCTGACCATGAAAACGCCAATGAGGAATACCATGAGATACATGAATGCGGCGAAGGTGCTCGCCTTCGGTTCCGCCATCCTGGTGGCCGGTGCCTGCAAGACGCTGGATGCGCCAGACCAGAACGCCAACACCTTACAGGGCCTGATCAGCGAGCCCACCCGAGCCGGCGTAATTTCGGCGACCCAGGGACTGCTGTCAGGCATGCGGGCAGCGGGCCCGTGCACCGCATCCTGCGCGTACCTCGGGCGCGAGGGGTTCAACCTCGATCCCAGTAACCCGCAGAACGTTTCTACCCTCTACATCACGGGCAGTGATTTCGCGTCGTGGACCACGACCTATTCCAACAACAAGCAGGCCGACCTCATCCTCACGGCCCTGGGCACCGTCGCGGGGTTTACCGCGGCGCAGAAAGAGGGCATCGCTGGCATCGCTCAGACGGTGAAGGCGGTGGATCTCATGTACACCATCCAGACCACGGACCAGACCGGCGCGGCACTGGAGGTACCGGCGAATCCCACCGATCCGGTACCCCCGCTGGCGAGCAGGGCTCAAGTCTACGCCCGTATTTTCTCGCTGCTCGACTCGGCCAATGCCCACCTCGCTGCGGCCGGTACCAGTTTTCCGATCGTGTTCCCCGCGGGCTTCGCCGGTTTTACCACGCCGGCAAACTTTGCCAAGTTCAATCGCGCCATCAAGGCTCGCGTCGATGTGTCCTTCGGCGATTACACCGCCGCGCTTACCGACCTCGCGGCATCGTTCCTGAATGCCGCTCCCACCTCGCTGGCGCAATTGAATACCGGGGTGTACCACACCTACTCCACCAACGCGGGTGACGCGACCAACGGTGTCTACGACGCCACCGACCGCCAGCGTTTCGCGCATACCAGCTACGCGACCGAGGCTCAGCTTCAGGCAGGGGCGACCCCCGGTGACACCACCAAGCGGGATGCGCGGTTTCTGCGGAAGTTCGGAGCGGTGCGGAACGCCAGTGGAAACGCCATCGTGGGGGGGCTCGACCGCTACGGCTTCCACATCAACTGGGCCTTCCGGGTTTACAACAGCCTGGCCGATGCGATTCCAGTGATTCGGAACGAGGAGCTGATCCTGCTCCGGGCGGAAGCCAGACTGGCATGCACCGGCGTCGCGCCGGCCCCCGGCTGTACTACCAACGCGGCGGACCGGGCGGCAGCACTGGCAGATATCAACACGGTCCGCACGGTATCGGGCGGCCTGGCGACCTTGCCGGACGAGTTGACGATCAATGTGGCCCATCCCAATACCGGCGACCCGCTGCTGGATGAGTTGTTGTACAACAAGCGGTATTCGATGGTCTGGGAAGGCGGGTACCGGCTGTTCGATGGGCGGAAGTACGGGATTCTGGCGCAGTTGCCGCACGATCAGACCGGGCACGTCGTGTTCCCGTATTCGCGTCTGCCTTCCAGTGAATGCGCGCAGCGTAACATTCCGGAGGACACGGGCGTTTGCAAACCGCCCACCGGGCTGTAGCCCTCCCTCCCTTCCTTCGGGCACCTCGCGGGAGGCATGCCAGAACAAGAGGGTGAAGAATGAATCAGTCAGGGCGGCGGGAGCGATCCCGCCGCCCTTGCTGTTGGCCCTGCCCAAGAGATGAATGGGAAACCGGAAGGTACGAAATGAAGGAAGCCCTGTGGAGGTGGTGCAACCAGCTTTTGGGCGTTCCATATTGACAACCCAACGTACGTCAAGGTATTAACCACACCATCGCAACAGCCAAGACATCGGGAAAGCCTTATCAGCGGCAGTGGCAGGCACCACGGCGCTTTCTGACGCGGCAGTCCGGCCCGCGCGGGAGCGTCGTTTCCACAGGGTGGCAGTTCGCTTCTCAACAGGAGGAAAGCCTATGAGGTACAGGTCTGTTCTATCGGCGTTAGCGTTGTTGTTCCTCGCCCTAGGGTCCGCGTCCGCCCAGACACGCATCGTGACCGGACGGGTGACGGACTCCCTGACCAACGAGGTGATCACCTCGGGTCAGGTTTCCGTTCAGGGGACGACGACCGGGACGACCATCGCGGATGACGGCACGTTTACCATTGCCGTGCCGATGCGCGACGTCGTTCTGCAAGTCCGCAGCATCGGGTTCAAGCGTAAGGACGTGGCCGTCCCCACCAGCCAGAATGCGGTGAACGCGAGTCTGGCGCGGGACTACTTCCAGCTCGAGGCGATCGTGGTTACCGGACAGGCCACGGGCGTTGAGCGCAAGAACCTGGCGAACGCCGTGGCCACGGTGAGCGCCGATCAACTGGTGAAGGCGCCCACGGCGAGTGTGGAACAGTCGCTCCAGGGCAAGATGGCCGGCGCCGACATCAACCAGAATAACGGCGCGCCGGGCGGCGGCAACATCGTCCGGATGCGTGGCGTGACGTCGATCATCGGCTCGTTCCAGCCGCTCTACGTGGTGGACGGCGTGATCGTCAGCAACGCCGAGATCGGGCGCGGCACCAACCTGATTCAGCGGGCCTACACCGGGCCCGGGATCGTGCCGACCACCGACAATCAGGACAACGCGGTCAACCGGATCGCGGACCTGAATCCCAACGACATCGAGAGCGTCGAGGTGCTGAAGGGCGCCGCGGCCTCCGCGATCTACGGCTCCAAGGCTTCCAACGGCGTGATCCTGATTACCACCAAGCGCGGCCGCACGGGGGGCGCGCAGTACTCGCTGGTCCAGCGGGTCGGCGCTTCCAAAATCAGCAATACCTACGGCACCCGCTGCTACGCGAGCGCCGCCGAGGCTACCGCGGTATTCGGTGTCCAGGGAGGCACGGACTTCGCGTCCGGGGTGTGCCATGACTTCGAGGACGAGCTCTACGGCAAGCCGGCCTACGCCACCGAGACCTCGGTCAGTGTGAGCGGCGGAAGCGAGAACACTCGCTATTTCTCCTCGGCGCTGGTGAAGCATGATGGCGGGATCTCGCCCCGCACCTATGCCGACAAGCAGTCCCTGCGGCTGAATCTCGACCAGAACATCGGCAGCAGGATCCAGGTTGCGTGGAGCGGTGACATCATCCACGTCGCCAACGACCGCGGGCTGTTCAACAACGAGAACAACGGCAGTCCCTCGCAGGCCGCGCTCTCGTCCATGCCGAGCTTTATCGACTATCGGGGTGTTTGTCCGGACGGCAGCCGGGTGGAGAATCCCGGCAAGCCCTGCACCGGCGCCACCTATCCGCGGACCTCGCCCTACGCTTTCAGCAATCCGTTCGAGTCGGTGGGGAGGGTATCGAACAAGGAGTCTGTGTGGCGGTCCATCTTCACCACCCGGGTCAATTTTGACCTGATCAGCAGCGCGCAGAACACGCTGCGCATCACCGGCAACGGCGGCGGCGACATCTTTACCCAGAAGAACCAGGTGATTTCCCCGCCCGACGTGCAGTTCGAGGCGCTGGACGGGAAACTGGGCAGCTCGGCCATCGGGTTCGGGCAGAGCCAACAGTTCAACGTGAACGGCAACATCGTCTACACGTTCAAGACCAGCAGCGGGATGTCGGCCACGACCCAGGCGGGCATTCAGTACGAGACCAATGACCTGGATCGCGACAATACCCTGACCGAGAACCTCATCGGTGGGCAGACCAACCAGGGCCTGGGAACCGTGGTCACGGTGCAGCAGTATCGCGAACGCATCCGCGATCTGGGCTTCTTCGGCCAGGAAGAGCTGCTCCTCTTCAACGAGCGGCTGCTGTTGACGGCCGGCCTTCGCGCCGACAAGAGCAGCAACAACTCAGACCCGAAAAAGCTCTCCTACTATCCGAAGGGCGCGGCGTCGTACCGGCTTCCGGTCTCGGGCTTCCTGAGCGAGCTGAAAGTACGGGCGGCGATGGGCCAGTCGGGCAACCGGCCTTCCTACGGGCAGAAGTTCACCGCCCTGAACGGGGCGAACATCAACGGGCTGCCGATCTCGACCGTCAGCAACACCGCCGCGGCATCCGACCTCCGCCCCGAGCGCCAGACGGAGCTGGAAGGGGGCCTGGACGCGACCCTGTTCGGCGGTCGCGCGAACCTCGAGGTCACAGTCTACCAGAAGGGCATCAAGGACCTGCTCCTGACCCGGACGCTGACGCCGACCGCGGGCTTCACCACGTTGGTCTATAACGGTGTGTTCAAGGATTCCACCGGGGCCGAGCAGACCACCCGGATCCGGAACAAGGGCCTCGAGCTGGCGCTCACCATCCTGCCGGTGCAGACGCCTTCCTTCCAGTGGAATGCGCGGGGGACGTTCTTCAGGAACAAGTGCACGGTGCTCAGCACACCGGCCACATTCCGGCCCATCTCGTTCTTCAACTTCAACCAGTTCGGCACCACCCAGATCGAGAAGGACAGCTCCTGCACGCAGATCTACGCCAACGACAGTCTCGGCCGGTACGGACCGAGCGACACCAAGAGACCGAACGGAACCACTGGCGTGATCGGCGAGGTGGTGAACCGGAGAATCGGTGATAACGCGCCCGACTGGCGGTTTGGCCTTTCGAACGAATTCACCTTCAAGCGGTTCAGACTCTACGCCCTGGTAGAGCACCAGCAGGGCGGCCTCATCGTGAACTTCAGCCGCTACACGTATGACGCGGTCGGCAACTCTGCCGATCAGAAGGTGGACGCCGGCTTCGGCTTGACCGGCGACCAGCGGGTGAACACTGCCAACAACAAGACGGCACTTGGGACCGCGACCCACCCGGCTACGTATACCAAGCTGCGGGAAGCGTCGATCGGCTACGATCTTCCGACCTCGTTCACCAGAAAGATCTGGAGCGGCGCGCGCTACATTCGCCTGAACGTGACCGGGCGCAATCTGATGACGTGGTCCGAGTACAAGAAGGTGGGTTACGATCCGGAAGTGCAGCAGGTGGCCCGCTCGCTCGCGGTCGAATCGACCTGGGAGCTGTGGGCCTATCCGTCGAGCCGCAGCGTCTACTTCACCGTCGACCTGGGGTTCTAGCCATGACCCGCACAGAGAGGATTCGCGCTATGCGCACGTATCAGGCGACCGCCCTGCTCGGCATGGTTCTGACGCTGGGCGCGTGCAAGGGCCCGTTTGACGCCCCGAACCAGAACGCCAGCACGCTCAACGAGCTGGTGAGCGGCACCCCGAGCAAGGTGGCGGTGGCTACCGCGGCTCAAGGGTTGTTTTCCGGCATCCGCGGCGCCAACCAGGCGCTGGGATTGGGCATTCTCGGACGCGAGGCATACAGCCTCGATGTCAGTAATCCCCAGAGTACGCCTCAGTTCTACACCACGTACAATCAGCTGACGGCGTACTGGGGAGCGTATACCAACAACAAGCAGGCGGACATCGTGATCGCCGCGGCGGACAAGGCGGTTGGCGTCACGGCGGCCGAGCGGGAAGGGTTCAAGGGCTTTGCCAAGACCATGAAGGCCCTGCAGCTCTTCTATGTCATCCGCAATACGGATGTCGGCGGTGCGGCGCTGGATGCATTGGGTGACCCCACCGATCCGCCGCCCGCCATCGTCGGCAAGCCGCAGGTCTACGCCCAGATCCTGACCTGGCTGGATGAGGCCCAGACGCATCTGCTGGCGGCAGGCTCGACACTGCCGTTGTCGATGACCACCGGGTTCAGCGATTTCGGTACTCCGGCGACGTTCCTCAAGTTCAACCGAGCCATTCGGGCCAAGGTGAACCTCACCAACGCCGCGTACGCGGCGGCGCTGACGGACCTTGGTGGCTCGTTCCTGGATGTGACCAAGCCGTTGTCATCCGGGGCGTACAACACCTACAGTACCCTCTCGGGGGATGCCCTGAATGGGCTGTTCGATCCCACCGCCCGGCAGCGGTATGCCCATGGATGGCTCGCAAGGGATGCGAAGCTTCAAGCGGGAGCCGCCCCGGGAGACACCACCAAACGAGATCTTCGGTTCCTGACCAAGATCTACGGCTTGCCGGCGTTTTCCCGGTACAACTTCAACATCAACTGGGCGTTCCAGCGGTATCCGACTAACACCACGCCCACACCGGTCCTCAAGAACGAGGAGCTGATCCTGATTCGGGCGGAGGCGAACATTCAGAACAGCACCACGACCGGTGCGGACCCGCTGGACGACATCAACCTGGTCCGGACGACGTCCGGCAATCTCCCGGCGATCAGCGCAGCGACCTGGGCGCTGCTCAGCATCCCTGAGAAGCGGGACACCCTGCTCTACGAAAAACGCTATTCCCTGATGTACGAGGGTGGCGATCGTTGGGTGGATCTGCGGAGATACGGTCTGCTGGGCACGTTGCCGGCAGACAGGAAAGCCGGGGTGGGGACGGTGACGGTGACCGATCTCATCTGGCCGAACCTGCGCATTCCGGTGAATGAATGCGTGCCGAGGGGTGCCAATCAGCCGGCTGGCTGTACCGCGCAGCCTGGTATTCCCGGAGTCTGAGCTGAAAGGGGAAGAGGGAAGCGGGAGGAGGGAAGCGTAAACCCTCACTCCTTAAGTGACGCGGCGCTTCGAGTACCTTCGGAGCGCCGCGTCAGTGTTTTACTCCTCCTTGTTCCCCTTCGCTCCGCTCAGGGGGGCGCCTCGTCCCTCTTCCCCACAGTACCGGACCGCTGTGTCGGCGAGAATCTCCGCGAGCTTCATCGCTGATTCGATGTCTACCCACTCTTCCGCCGCGTGCGCTCCCGCACCCGCCGGACCCATCACGACCGTTTCTACGCCGGCAGCGGACAGCAGGGCAGAGTCCATCCAGGGCGTGTCACCAACGAAGGGGGGCTGCTGGCCGAGCACGTTGGTGCTGGCCGCCGCCAGGGAGCGAACGATGCCTGCCTCGGGCTTCACTTCGAACGGCTCGCGGGCGAGCAGGGTTTTCACCGTGGCGGCAAACCCGCCGTCAGCCTTCGAGAGCCGATTCACAATGTCCTGGATCTCACCCACCACCTGGCGCTCGGATTCGCCCGGAACCGTGCGCCGCTCGATCCCCAGCCTGCAGCTGGCCGCGTAGGTACTGAGCCCGGTCCCACCCTGCAGCGTTGCCGCATGGAGCGAAGGAGGACCGACCAGCGGGTGAGGCTTACGGGAGCGGACGTCCCGCTCCAGGCGCTCGAGCTCGGCCAGCACCCGTCCCATTCGCATGTTGGCATCGATGCCCAGCTCGAACTTGCTGCCGTGCGCCGCGCGGCCCTGGGTCTCGACCTCGAGCCAGACAAACCCCTTGTGGGCGAGACAGATCTTGAGCGCGGTGGGTTCGGTGACGATGGCACCATCTACGCGATAACGGCTGACCAGGTCCGCCGTTCCAATGCTCGCTACCTCTTCATCCGCCACTGCAGCAATCAGGAGGTCCCCTGCGAGGCGAACGCCGGCATCGACCAGGGCCTTTGCCGCGCCGATCTGTGCTGCCAGGCTGCCCTTCATGTCGTAGGCGCCGCGGCCGTAGAGCTTTCCGTTTCGTACCGTCCCCGAAAATGGCTCGGGCATTCCCTCCACCCCGACGGTGTCGTAATGGGCGTTCAACATTAGCGACTTCCCGCCCCCCCTTCCGCGCAGCACGCCAACCACGCTGACCCGGCCGGGCTCCGGCTCATGCACGGAGACGTCCAGCCCGAGACGCTCGAGCGTCTCAATGACGAAACTGGCGATCTCTGACTCTCCCTGTCCTTTCGCCGAGAGCCCAGGGTTGACGGAATTGATCTGGACCAGGCGCGCGAGCGTCCTGACTGTGAAGTCGTGGTCAATGGGAGGCATGAATTTCCCCGGCAGATGATGGGATCACGTCATGCCGCCGTACCGTCATGCCGCTATTTCTGCCAGACGTTGTTCGCGCGGTTGACGTCGGGAAATGCCTTGGCGGCGTCGATCTCGACCCTGGTTACTCCGCTGCTCGCCGGTACCGAGATCGTCGCCGTGCTCGCGCCCTTAAGCCACGTCTCCACCGGAATTTCCCGCTCCATGGTCTGGCCGGAAGAGAGCGTCAGGGTGAGCCGGACCGGCATCGGGACCAAGCCCTTGTCCTCGATGGTCACGACCGTGCTGTCGCCGTGGGTTTCCACCCCGGCCACCGCCTGGTCCAGCGTCCACGTTTCGTAGTACCAGCTCCGCCAGAACCAGGAGAGGTCCCTTCCAGCGGCGGCATTGAATTGGTTGAAGAAGTCCCAGGGCGTTGGATGCTTGAAGGCCCAGTCACCGATGAAGCTCCGCAAGCCCCGCAGGAAGGCGTCTTCTCCGATCAGGCCGCGCAGCGCGTACAGCACGGTCGCGGGCTTCTGATAGGAGGAGACGACGTAGGCGCCCGGAAGCTGGAAATCGGTCCAGCGCATCATGGCGTCTTCCCGGCTGGTGCCGGCGACGTGGAAATAGGCCTCGCGCTCGGAGCTTTCCGGGTCCGAGCCCTGGAAGAAGTCCTTCCGGCCCTGGGTTTCGTGGAAGTCCGTGGTGCCTTCGTCGATCCACCCGTAACGGGTCTCATCCGCACCGACGATCATGGGGATCCACATGTGGGCCAGTTCGTGCACCGTTACGGCATACACCGTAGTGTCATCGGCGCCGTTGAGCGCGCTGATCAGGGTCATCATGGGGTACTCCATGCCGCCACTCACGATGTCTTTCCCTTCGATCACGCTCATGTGTGACCAGGGATAGGGATACCCCGTGAAGCGGGAGAGAAACTCGATGGAATGACGCCCATAGCGCGCGGACTGTTGCCAGAGCGGGGCAATGGCCCGGTACACCGCGTCCACCCGCGCGTAATCGGGCTTGCCGTCGTGGTCGCGATCGCCCACCGCGGCGCGGACCGCGTCCCACTTCGATTCCTTGCTGGCGCTGAATGACACGTCGCGCACGTTTTTCGCCGTGTAGTGCCACGTGAGCCGGTCTTTCTTGCCGGGTTTGGTCGTGCGATTGGACCAGATGTCTTCGGTAGTGATGATGGGAATGACGCTGTCGCTTTGCTCTGCCTGTTTGAGGCGCCGGACGGTCACTTCATTGAGCACCGAGTCGGCGTTCTGCAGCTCGCCGGTGGCGATTACGATCCAGCCCTTGGGCGCCTCGATCGTCACGTCGTAGTCCGCGTAGCCCATGTAGAACTCGGCCGTGCCGAGGTATTGATCCCGATTCCAGCCGATCACGTCGTCATATACGGCAATCTGCGGGTACCAGTACGCCAGGAAGAACAGGTTCTGGGCGCTCCAGCCCATCCGGCCGGCGCCATTCTGGGGGACGATAAAGGCCCAGTCGGCGCCGATATCCACCGAGTCGCCGGGAGCCAGCGGGCGGGGGAGCCGGAGGATGAGAATGGTCCCGTTGATCTGGTAGCCTGCGCCCATGCGTGTGTCCCGTGCGATCTGCTGGCCGGCCACGGTCAGCCGCCGTAACTCCATGCCCGGCGTCACCTGCTGGCGCTCGTTTCTGGCGGCCCCGGCCAGGTGAATGTTCTGGTACAGGTGCATGGCCACCTGGCTCAGGGTATCGGGCGAGCCGTTGTAGTACATGATACGACCGGTGCCCTCGAGCACGTGGCGCTCGACGTCGAGCTTTGCCGTGAGCTTGTAGTTGGCGCGCTGCTGCCAGTAGCGGGGCCCGGGTTTCCCGGTCGTGGTACGGGTGCCTTTCGCGACGGCCGCCTGAAACTCCGCCGGTGGAACGACCGGGTAGGGAGCCGGGCGTGGCACTGCGGTTCGAGCGTCCTGTGCCAACGATATGCGCGCGCTCAACAGCAAGGCAAGAGCATTCGTGATACTGAAAAACCTGCGGATCATGAACCGAGCTCCGACGAGAGGGCACTGGAAATTACCAACTTGGCACGAGCATTGCTTTCCGGCGTGGCATCTTGAAAACGCGAAGACGGTTTACGGCGTGGCATACCGGAGATTCCTGCAAGGCAGATGCCGCTGTGGGGTGGGGAGGAGGCCTCTATGAAAAAGGGCAGGCTGTCATCCCCTCGCTCCGCTCGGGGCAGGCTCTGAGCCGCGAAGCGGCGACGGAGCCGGCCTTCGGTAAGAGCGACGGTTGCGTCGTGCCACTGAGGCTATGGCTCCTTCCCCCTCGCTTCGCTCGGGGTCAGGATGACGGGCGCTCGCCTTCGCTTTTCAATTAGAAAGAAATCCAGTAATTCACCTTCAGCATGATGGTGTTTGACGAAGGCGCCGCGAACAGGTCTCCCAGATTCTGCGACAGCTGGAAGCGACCATCCGACGATCCGTCGCTGCGCCCGTGCTGCCAGACCAGGAAGATGGTGGAGCCCGGCCGGTACTCCCACCGGAGCACCGTGTTCGAGCGGAAGGAGAGATAGGTGAAGTCGGGATTCCCCAGGTCGTAGTCGGCGGTGCCGTCGCGATCGAGGTCGACCGATACCCCACCCCCGGCATTGGCGATCAGCCGATCAGTGCCGAAGACGTCCCAGCGATCGTCGAACCGGGCGGCTCGCGGATTGCTGACCCGTTTGTAGTCGACATAGCGGCCGGCCGAGACGAAGGGCTGCGCCCAGATCTGCAGGGTGAGCGTGGGGGTGACGGTGATGTTCCCGCGGAAGTGCATGCCCAGGGTGGTTTGCCGAAGTCCACCGAAGAAGTAGGTGCGCTGGCCAAGGACGTCGGCGTCGGCGAGGTATTGCCAATCGTCGCTGTGCCACTCGAGTCCCGGGGACCAGGACAGGTCGATGTTGGCGGCAGGCCTCCAGACCACTTCCGTGGAGATTCCGGCCGAGCGCGTGTTGCGTGTATCATCCTGGCGGAAGAACCAGCCGTTCAGAAAGAAGTACAGCGGCTTTCGGTCGTCGGTGTAGAATCCCACCCATCCGTTCCAGGCGCCGGGCCGAACGATGGCGGGGCCGCCGCGCAGGGCCTCCCTACCGAGTGAGCGCCAGTTTCGGTTGACACCCCCGAAGCCGCCCCAGTAGTTCAGGAACTTGAAGTTGAAATTGACGTTGCCGCCGAGGCTGGTGCGGTCCCAGCCATAGTCGTAGTTGGACCACTCGTTGATGTTGGCGCCGAAGAACCGGAACACCTTGCCCGGCTTCTGCCAGCGGCGATTGAGCCAGAAGTACTGGCCGTGCCAGTCGACCGAACCCTGGAAGCCGGCATCGTTGACCTCGAAGCCCGGCGAGCGCGTATCGATCCCAGTCGAGAAACGCCAGTCGCCGCCCCCATTCTTGCCCACGCTCACGTTTCCACCGAAACCCGACAGGGCGGTGCGGGTGGAATCGTACGAGCCGTAATCCCGGTCCGGGCGCTGGAAGTAGCGGGCGCTGGAACGCTGGGTCAGGTTGATCGCATTCGCCGAGCCGCGGACATCGCTCACCGCGAAGAAGCCGGAGAAGTAGTAGGTGTCGTGCCGGAACCGGTGGTTCCAGTCCAGGCCTCCGGCGTAGGCGTCGCGGCGAAGGAAGTCGAGGTTCGGCGTCAAGGCGCGATCGACACCGGTGGCAAAGATCCCCACGCGGGTTTTCCCGCCGCGGTACTCACGCGCCACCCGGCCGACCAGATAGGTGGAACGCGGCTCGACCGCATCGGCGTGGCGTGCGCCGGCGGAGTCGACGACCGCCGCGTTTTCTCGCGCCGTCTCCGCGCCCAGCAACCCGATGGTCCAACCGCCGCGGGTCTTTCCCGACAATTTGGTCGCACCGATGATCCGGGTCTGGGCGACGTCCTGAGCGTAGCCGCCACGGGGGTCCGCGCTGCCCTGGGGCGCGCGGCCAATGCGCCGGGAGTAGAAGAGTCCCTGGCTGTTGCCGTCGCCGCCACCCAGCGCGAATCGAAACACGTCCGAGCCCTCGGTAAAGAAGGGACGCCGTTCCGAGAAATAGTTTTCAAATGCCGAAAGGTTGACTTGTGCCGGGTCGGCTTCGACCTGCCCGAAATCCGGATTGATGGTCGCCTGGAGCGTGAGATTGGATCCGATGCCGACTTTGACGTCGCCGCCCACCGTAGCGCGCCGGTCGGTTCCGGTCCGGAACGGATTCCCGGCTTCGCTGGGACGGTAGGCGGTGCTTCCGACCGTGTACGGGAGGACCTCGAGCCGGCGTGGCGGACGGATTCCCCTGATCCCGGTGAGGTCGCCCATTTGCGAGATGGTCCCGGATGCGTTCTTGGGGATCAGCTTCCACTGCTGCAGCTCGTTCAGCCGGGCGATCTTGCGGTAGACATCGAACCCGAACTGGTGTTCTTCGGTCTCGGCGAACCGCAGTTGGCTGAACGGAATCCGGAACTCGGCCGTCCATCCTTCTGCATCGCGCGACACCGCGACATCCCACACGGCGTCCCAGGAATTGTCGGTATTGGAATCGTCATACCAGTACACGTCCCGCTTTACCCCGGCGGGATTGACGGCGAACTCGAAGGCGGTGCGGCGATCCCGATAGGAGTCGATCACCACCCCGATCCAGTCGGAGGGAGAATCGACGTCGCGCCGCGTGAGCTGGGCGGTGATCCGGTCGGGCTGCGAGTCGAAGGCGCGTACTCCTATGTAGATGGCGTCGTCGGTATAGACGACGTGCGCTTCGGTCCGCTCGGTCCCGGGTTGTCCTTCATTGGGATCGCGCTGGGTGAAATCGGCAATGGCGGGGGCGTTCCGCCAGGTAGCGTCATCCAGGCGACCATCCAACCGCACTGCATCGGGGGCCGCGCGAACCGCGCGGGCGAGCGCCATCAACGAGGTGGTTTCGATCCTGGTGGACTGCTGCTGCGCGCCTGCCAGACTGGTCCATGCGGCGAAGCCCCAAGCGGCCATCGACCAAACGGCTGTTTGCGAACGTGGGCCCACCGGGACCTCCAAGGAATTGCGACCTGTCTCGAGCACTACGGTCTGGTACCGAAGAAGTTGCGACCGTTCGGGTGGTTAGATGCCGTGGAAGAGGAAAGGGTTGCTTCGCGGCGGGTGGCGTTTCGGTCTGCACCGACGAGGGGGGCATGGGAGGCATGGGAGCGATGAGGAGTAAGAAGTAAAAGAGGTAAGAAGTGAGAAGTGAGAAGTAAGAAGGGAGAAGTAAGAAGGGAGCCCGTCCTGGGCTCCCGTCTCACTTCTGTGCTTAGTGGGTAGCGCGGCCTTTGGCTACTTCGCGCTCGACGCCGCCTTCGAAGAACTCCTTGTTCTTGGCGATGTAGGACTTCCACTGGTCCGGCGTGTCTTCCTCGGGGAAAATCGCCGTCACCGGGCACTCTGGCTCGCACGCTCCGCAATCGATGCATTCGTCCGGATGTATGTAGAGCTGATCCGGGCCTTCATAAATGCAGTCAACCGGGCACACATCAACACACCCCCGGTCTTTCACATTGATGCAGGGCTCGGCGATGATATAAGGCATGCTGTCTCCGACTCTTGGGATCGACCGGCGAAAGAATGACCGTAACCGCCATGTATGTCAAGCGGATACGTCCCGAGTGCGGAGTGCGGAGCTGGGAGTGCGGAGTGAACGGCCGCGAACCTACCACTCCGCATTCCGCACTCCGCATTCCGCACTTGAGAACACTCCGTACTCAGGATTGCCTCTCCACCACGACGCTTACATCATTACATAGTATGCGAATCGCCTCGCTGCTTGCCAGCGCCACCGAGATCGTCTACGAGCTGGGCCTGCAGGATCACCTCGTCGCGATCTCGCACGAATGCGATTATCCGCCCGACGCTCTGACCCGGCCTCGACTCAGCCGCCCGCATTTTGACCCAACCGGCCTCTCGAGCGGTGCCATCGATGCCGCGGTCCGGGAGAGCATGGCTCGCCACGGGAGCGTCTATACCATCGATGAGGACCTGCTTCGCCGCCTTCAGCCGGATCTGATTCTCGCCCAGGCGGTGTGCGAGGTATGCGCGGTGCCGACCTCGCTGGCGGCCACCGTTTCGGAGGCACTGGGAACCAGACCCCGCATTCTCTCCCTCGACTGCCACACGGTGTCGGATATCCTGGATGCGGTGGTTTTCGTGGCGGAAGCAGCCGGTATTGTCGGTCGCGGCAGGGACGTGTCCCGCAGGCTTCAGGGCCGGCTCGATCGGGTCGCAGCGCGCGTTCAGGGCTCTGCGCCGCCGCGGGTTCTCGCCATCGAATGGCTGGAGCCTCCGTTCGTGCCGGGACATTGGACCCCGGAAATGATCACCATTGCGGGAGGGATCGACGTGTTCGGCGCGCCGGCGCGTCCATCACGGCAGCTCACCTGGGAACAGATCTCGGGTGCAGATCCCGACGTCCTGGTGATCATGCCCTGTGGATATGGAATCGATCGGGCCCGCGCGGACGCCGGCCGGAATGCCGAGCGCCTCCTGGCCGTCGCGCCACGCGCGGTCGAATCCGGACGGGCCTATGTGGTGGACGGCTCAGCATATTTCAATCGGTCGGGGCCGAGGATGATAGTCGGGGTGGAGATACTGGGCGCATTGCTGCATCCGGAGCGGGCTCCGAATATCGATCTGACCAACAAAGCTCAGGTCTGGAAGCCATCAGCCATCAGCCATCAGAGCTTGGCGAACCTTTGATCGCGGTGCCCAGTGACGGCTGACGGCTGACGGCTGATGGCAATCAACTGGAGGACAGTGTGAGATACGACCCACGTCTCGTCCAACCGATGCGCGAAGAGCTCACGCGGGTGGGATTTGAGGAGTTGCGGACCCCGGATGCCGTGGACGCCGCGCTCACCCAGCCCGAAGGGACGGTCCTGGTGGTGGTGAACTCGGTGTGCGGATGCGCCGCCGGCCGTGCCCGTCCGGGTGTGCTCAAGGCGCTCAAGCACGCCACCCGCCCCGAACGGTTGACCACCGTGTTCGCCGGCATGGACATGGAAGCCACCGAGCGAGCCCGCAGCTACTTCAAGGGGTACGGCCCGTCCTCGCCCTGCATCGCGCTGTTCCGGGGCGGGTCCCTGGTCCACATGATGGAGCGGCGGGACATCGAGGGACGGGAAGCGGAGCAGATCGCCGGGGTCTTGCGGGAAGCGTTCGACAAGTACTGCGTTCGCGCCGCCTGATCCTTCTCGATCCGCACGCCCGGCCGATCATCGCGCACCGGGGTGCGAGTGGCGAATTCCCGGAGAACACGCTGGCGGCATTCGCCGAGGGTCTGGCGCAAGGCGCCGATGCGCTGGAGCTCGACGTTCGAACCACGGCCGATGATGTCCCGGTCGTGTTACACGACGCCACGCTCGACCGTACCACCAGCGCGCGGGGCGCGATTCGCCAACTTCGCCTGGAACAGCTGCGGGGCGCCGATGCGGGGCGGGGTGAGCGGGTGCCGACGCTGGCTGAGGTCCTGGAGCACTTCCCGGGGGTGGCGCTGATCGTCGAAATCAAGGAATCGGGAGCAGCGAGAGCGGCGAAGCGGGTGGTGGCGGACCAGCGAGCGCAGGATCGGGTTCTGATGGGGGCGTTCGAGCACTCGGCGTTGGCCCCCTTCGGGCCGGGCTGGTTTCGCAGCGCCTCCCGGCGGGAAACCGCGTTCTTCTGGGCGGCGGCGCGGCTCCGAGCGCCGCGCTGGCGGGGTCGCTATCACGCGTTTACGGTCCCGGAGCGGTCTGGGCGGCTGTACGTCGTCGATCAGGCCTTTGCGGCCCTGGCACGGCGAACCAACATTCCGGTGCACGTGTGGACAGTGGACGATGTGGAGCAGGGACGCCGGCTGCGCGGATTGGGTGTGTGCGGGTTGATCACGAATTTTCCGGGGCGGCTCAAGGCGGCCGGCCTGTGACGGCGCCTTCCATGGAGGATGCATGCGATCGGTGATCACCGCTGTGACTTGCGGACTGGTTCTTTGCGGCTCGGCCGCGGCGCAAGGGGCGCCACAGCGACAGGTGGCCTGCCGCCCCGACAATGCGGAGCTCAAGCTTCCTGCGGGCTTCTGCGCGCTCATCGTGGCCGATTCGATCGGCCAGGCCCGCCAGGTCGCGGTGCGCCCCAATGGCGACGTCTTCGTGGCGGTTTCCGGTCGCTCGGGAGGCGGGGTAGTGGCGCTGCGTGACACCACGGGCGACGGCATAGCCGACGTGCGCGAGCGGTTTGGGCCGGGGGCCGGCGGCAATGGGATTGCGGTCAAGGGCGATTGGCTCTACTTCGCGCCCAACGATGCGGTGGTGCGCTACTCGATTCCGGCGGGAGCCCTCAAGCCAACCGCCCCTCCGGACACGATCGTGGCAGGTCTTCCGGCTTCCCGGGGCCATGTGGCCAAGAGCATCGCCTTCGGCTCGGGCGGCGCCTTGTACGTGAACATCGGGTCCCAGACCAACTCCTGCCAGGAACAGGATCGCCAGGAAGGGTCTCCCGGCAGGGACCCATGCACCGAGCTCGAGACTCGCGGCGGCATCTGGGGTTTCGACCCGGATCGGAAGCAGCAGACGGAGGCCGATGGAAAGCGCTATGCCACCGGGCTGCGGAACACGGTCGCTCTCTTTTCCCGACCGTCCGACAACCAGCTGTTTGGTCTGGTCCACGGCCGGGACGGTCTGTTCCAGCAATGGGGAAAACTCTTCACGGCGGAGCAGAGCGCCGAGCTGCCGGCCGAGATCTTCGTGCATCTCGACGAGGGCGATGATTACGGCTGGCCCTACTGCTACTACGATCATCAGCAGGGCAAGAAGATGCTCAATCCGGAATACGGGGGAGATGGCAAGCAGACCGGACGCTGCGAGCAGAAGAAAGCCCCGTTGATGGGCTTCCCTGGTCATTGGGCGCCCAATGGGGGCACCTTCTACACTGGCAGTCAATTCCCGGCGCCGTACCGGGGAGGTGTGTTCGTCGCATTTCATGGATCCTGGAATCGTGAGCCGCTGGCCCAGCAGGGCTACAAGGTGGTGTTCATCCCCTTCGAGGGGGCCAAGCCGACGGGTAAGTACGAGACCTTCGCCGACGGCTTTGCGGGCACCAATGTGACCCCACGGGGCGCGCTTCATCGTCCGGTGGGCGTGGCGCAGGGCCCGGACGGGTCGCTGTACGTAACCGACGACCAGGCAGGCCGGATCTACCGGATCGTGTATCGCGGGGCGACGCGCTAGGAGTGCGCCGGCCCGCCTGGGTCCTCCTTATCGCGCTGTTGCCGGCAGCGGCGTGTCGCCCTGATCGGAGCAAGGTCCGGATCGGCATCGCGGTGGAGCCGGGGTGGTATCCGGCGGTCCGGCTCGCGCAGGCCGAGCTCCAGGATCTTCCCATCGAATGGATCGCCGACTCGACCCGTAACGTTCAGGTCGCGGCGTCGGCGCTCGATTACGCCGAATGGCTGGTCGCCCAGCGGGTAGCACTCGTCGTGGGTCATTCCGGCAGCCGGGGGTCGGTGGCCGCGAGCACGGTGTACGCACCGCACGGAATCGTGCAGGTGGCACCGGTCGCGACGACCCGCAAGCTCACGTCGTCCGGGGGCAGGGCGTTCGGGTTGGTGCCCGACGACTCGGTAGAAGGAGCCTACATCGTCGCCTTCCTGGATAGCGCCCTGCACGCGCGCCGGGTTGCGATCCTGTATCACCAGGACGAATTCGGCATTGGCATCCGGGACGGCGTGGTCGGCGAGCTGAACCGCCGGCAGATCGCTGTTGTGGACGAGCGGTACTTCACTCCGGAAGGAGCCACCGGGCCTTCGGTGGATGTCTCCGTGCTACTCGCCGCCGCCATGCGCTCGGCTCCGGACGTGATCGTCTTGGGCGCGCGCATCGCCGAGACGCGCGATGTCGCCGCCTACCTCCGCAAGCATTCCCTGAAAATCCCCGTGGTCTGCAGCGACGGGAGTTACGTGCTGCCGCCGGACCTGAAAAACCGCAACCTGTCGGATCTCGAGGGTTTCTACATCGTCCGATTCTGGAGCCCGGGCCGCGATTCCACGGCGACCGAGTTTGCCGAGAAGTTCCGGCGTCGATTCGGGTACGTGCCCGACCAATCCGAGGCGTTCACGTATGATGCGGTGAAGCTGGTGGGAGCGGCGGTTCGCGCGGGCGCCCGCTCTCCGGCCGATTTCTCCCGGGCCCTGGGCGCCACCGGCCTCACCGGATCTTCGTACGTCGGGGTGGGAGGCACTTACCGTTTCATCAATGGGCGTCCGCGCGAGATCCGAGCGGAAATGGCGGTGGTGCGCGGCGGAGCCCTGCACTCCGTCAGTGGAACCGGGCCCTCGTGAAGCTTCCACTCCGGATCCGGTTTTCGATCTATGCGCTGGCGGGCGCCGGCTATCTAGCGGGCCTGATCGTCACCGCGGCGTTCGTGGGATTGCCGGCCCTGCTCCGGGTGGACCGGTCGCTGGCGCCGCTGCAGTCGGTCTTTCAAGCCATCTCCGCACGGCAACGGCGGGTACTGGACGCCGTCGGCTCGGTGGAGGAGATCCTCAGCACGTCGGGCGGGTCCTCAGCCCGCGCACGGCCTATGCTCCCGCTGGGTGAACGTCCCGCATCGTCGCTGCTTTCGGTGTACGGGCAACTGCTCGCCCCCGCCGCCGCCAAGAAACTGGCGATCGCGGAGGACGAGCTTGGCGCGATCGAATCCGCTCTGGGCGACGTCGTGGCGCGTTACGAGCTGGGAGATCGCAAGGGCGCCCAGGCGAAACTGGCCGAGATCCGCCGGGCGGAGGACCGGAGCCAGCACCTTTACACCGAGGCCATGGTTCTTGCCCTCAACACCGGTGTGGCCGCTCGCCGGGCGTTCCGGCAGTCGATGGACACCCTGGCGTGGAGCGCCGCGGTCTGGATCGTCATCGGCGTCCTGCTGATCGCCGCGATCGGGTACGATGTCAACCGGCACGTGTGGGTTCCGATTCGCACCTTGGAGACCCGGGTGCGACGCACAGCGGCCGGCGAATGGACCGGTCCGCTGCACTTCCCGCCGGGAGACGAGTTGAGCGCGCTCGCCGCCCAATTTGACGCGCTTACCGAAGCGCTGCGCCAGCGGGCCGGCCAGCACGCCCATCTCGCCACGGCCGGCGAGCTGCTGTCCGGGACGGCCCACGAGCTGAACAATCCCCTGCAGGCGATCCGCAGCATGGCGGAGCTCAGGGTGGCGGCCGATCCCGAAAGCCGCGACTGGACCACGGTGCTGGCCCAGGTGGAACGCGCCTCCAAGCTCACCCGTGATCTGGTGCAATTCGTCCGGCCCGCGGCGCGCGAGGTCCGTCGCACCTCACTGAATGACGTGGTGAAGAGCGCAGTCGAGCTGATTGAATTCCAGTATCGCGCCGATGGGATCGGTCTGGAGCTGGACCTCGAGAGCGTGCTTCCCGACGTGCGGGTCGATGCGCACGAGATGGCCCAGGTCGTGGTCAATCTGCTGGGCAACGCACATGCGGTGCTCGCGCGTACCGAGGGCCCGAAGCGGGTGTTCGTGCGCACCTGGACCGAAGGCGGGCTGGTCCATTGCCGGGTGCGCGACACCGGCCCCGGCATCTCAACGGAGATCCGCGGCCGCATCTTCAGTCCGTTCTTCACCACCCGCCAAACCGGGGTGGGGCTGGGACTCACCGTCTCCCGCAATCTGGTCCGCGGGGCGGGCGGAGATCTGGTCCTGGATCCTGCCGACGCCCGCGGCGGTGCTTCATTCACGTTCTCGCTCCCCGCAGCCCAGGCGGTGGCGGCAGTCTTCAATCCGGTCATGAACGGCCAGCGGGTGGAGGCCTCGGTGGATCAGTCCAGCCCCTTCCATGGGATGACGATTCTCGTGGTGGACGATGAAGACGCCATCCGCGGCGTGCTGGAGCGCTACTTCCGGAGGGACGGCGCGACGGTCGTGGTCGCGGAAGGTGGGAACCGCGCAGTCGAGGCCATTCGCCGGGAAGCGATCGACGTGGTGCTACTCGATCTACGCATGCCGGATCTGGACGGTACCGAGGTGTATCGGATCATGCGGCGGGAGCGGCCCGAGCTGGCGTCGCGAACGATCTTCCTATCGGGAGACGCGACCCGGGTGACCGAGGAGCTTGACGTTCCCCGAAATCGGGTGCTGGTAAAGCCGGTCGAGCTGGGGGAGCTGCGGCGGGTGGTCTCGGATCTGGCAGCAGGGGTCAGGGGCCAGGGACCAGGGACCAGGGACCCCTAACCCCTCAGTCTCTGATCGCCGCTTCCAATCCGATCTTCGTTTCCTTCAGCGCCTCCTCCAGTTCCTTCCGCTCGTTCCCAAAACCGATCCGCAGGTACCCATTGGGCAGCCCGAAGTGCTCGCCCGGAACCAGCAGTACGCTCTGTCGCGCGCGGACGCGCTCGACCAGATCGAGGGTGGCGGGGCCGCTCCGGTAGCGCACACAGCAGATCGCACCCCCTTCCGGAGGCTTCCATTCGAAAAATCCTCCGAAGCCCTGGAGCCAGCGCTCAAGGACGGGGTAGTTAGCCCGCAGGATACCGCGGGTGCGCTCCAGAATTTTCGGGCGCGCCTGGAGGGCGCATTGGGCGAGGTAATCCGACGCGGGACTGGGACCGATCACGGTGTAGTCCTGATGGGCCCAGAAATCGTCGATCGCATCCTTGGGCGCGACCATCCACCCGATTCGGAGACCCGGCAGACCGTACGCCTTGGACAGCCCGTTGACGACGATCAACCGCTCGTAACTGCCCCAAAACGATGTGGTCGTCTCCCCATTGCGCTCGGCCCCCTGGTAGACCTCATCGGCCAGGAGCCAGGCGCCGGCGGCGCGGGTTCGCGCGACTATTTCGGCCCGCGCCTGAGGGGACAGGACGTGCCCGGTCGGGTTCCCCGGGTTGGTCACGACGACGAGCTTGACCCCTGGGACGATGGCACGGTCGATCCCTTCCAGGTCCGGCTCCCACCCGCGATCCATCTCGCACCAGATGGGCCGCACGTCGGCACCGAAGTTTTCCGACAGGCCCCAGGTCTGCCAGTACGTTGGCGAAACGATGGCGACCTTGTCGCCGGGCCGGATGAGGGACCAGCAGGCGATGAAGTTCGCTTCGGCGCTACCGACGGTGACCAGGATCTGGTCCGGGGTGGCGCCGGGGTAGAGGCTCGCGATGGCCTGTCGCAGCTCGTCGGTGCCGTTCGCCTGGCTGTAGACCATTCGCAGCCGGGTGAAATCCTTCAGGTCACGGCCGGCCAGATCGAGTAATTCCTGAATCGAGAGCGGGTGCGCACCGCTCTCCGAGATGTTGTGCCGCACGCGGTTTTCCCACGTGCTTTGCCAGCGTTCCAGCTCGAAGGGAATGAAGGGCATAGGGCGAAGGTTGCAACGGGGAGTGGAAAGGTGCAACTGGGTGCGTGGTGCGTGGTGCGTGGTGCGTGGTGCGTGGTGCGCGGTTCCTACCTACTCACCACGCACCACTCACCACTCAGCGTCAGATCCCGTTATAGCCCGCCGAGAAACAACCTCTGGTCGTGTAACCGCGAACCTCGCATTCCGCCTGCGGAATCGGGAAAATGTCGAACAGCTTGAACGACGGATCGTAGCGCGGTATGGACGTGATCATACCGTACCGGCGCATGTCCAACCACACGGTGCCGATCTCGCCCCAGAGCGACATACGCTTCTCGTAGAGCAACTCCTCCAACAGCGTGGGCGGCTGTTTCAGCGTGACATCGGCCACGTACGGGTCGGAAATGGCCGGCAGGCCGCCGGAGTTCACCCGGATCAGGTTGATATCCGCAATGGCACCCGATGCGTCGCCGGTGGCGAGTTTGGCTTCCGCGCGCAGCAGGATAAGCTCTTCGTTCCGGATGATCGGCAACGAGGTGATGTTGGTTAGCGGCGTCGGCGTGGTCAGGTTCGTGTTGAAGAAATCGGCATGCTTCAGGTTGCTGGTGACGCCGAGGAACGTGAAGCTGGTGACGGATCGGCTTTTGAGCGCGACGCGGTCGTCGCGGGCGCCGCCGGGCGCCTTGAGTTGGGCGTCGTCACGAATCCGCGTGTTGATGTAGTAATCGGTCCCGCTGAGACCGTTGGTCCCGTCACCGGTGAGCGTCGTGAACGTGTGGAAGGGACCTCGCTGCAATCCGGCGCGCGTCAGTCCCGCGGGTGCCGTATTGATGAACGTGCCGCTGCCGAGGGTGGCCAGGGCGGCTGCGAAATCCTTATTGACGATCTGGTAGCGTGCCTTGAGTGCCCGGTTCACCTGCCGGAATGTGGTGGGGGTGTTGAAGCCCGCGTATCCGGGTCCCAGGGTGAACGAGAAGCTGGTGCCTGCGTTCGCCAGATGCCCGTCTGCCTGGTCCAGCAACTGAAAGATGCGGGTCCATACCGCGGTCTTGTCGGCGATGGGCGGCACGTCGGTCAGCGGATCGTCGGGCAAATCCAGCACGATTCCAAACGTGTCGTGGGCCTGGGCCATGTCTTCGTATTGCACTGCGAGGATGGTCTTGGCCCAGCCGCGGACTCCCTCTTTCTGCGCGTCCGTCATTCCAGCGACCTGATCGACCGCGTTCAGGAGCACACCGACGTTCTTGATGCCTCCGTAACTCCAGAAGCCTCCGGTCTGCGGAAACGACACGATTTGGGTCAGGGAGGGCGGATTGGAGGCCCGGATCTGCCAGATCTCGAAGCCGTATTTCGTGAGCGTCTGGGAATTGCCGGTGGCTGTACTGCGCCATGTCGCCATGAGGCTCTGCGCCGCGGAGTTGACGGCCGAGGGTGTAGGATTGGTTTGGAGGCCTTCGATCGAGGCTCCATTCAAGTTGGGCACGTCAATATTTCCGCAACCGGCGAGGGTTGCGGTCGTCAATAGCGTGCCGAGGGTCACAAGGGACCGCGCAAGGCGGCTCTGCTTGGTCAGGAGAGTCATGGTCAGAACCCCAGGTCCACGGTGAACCAGAAGATGCGGGCGGGCGGATAGGGCCCGATGTCGTCGAAGCCAATCCGGATGTTCTGGCTGCCTCGGTCCTGCACTTCAGGATCCACGCCGCTATATGGCGTAAACATCAGCAGGTTGTTGCCGCTCAACGACAGCCGGATGAAGCGTGCCCCGCTCCACAATCTGCTGGTGATCGACTTTGGCAAGTCCAGAGAGAGCGTCGCCTGGCGCAGCTTCAGGTACGTCGCATCCTGAGCGTAGATCTTGGTCAGAGACGCGCGGCCCAGACGATAGCGCTGTTGGCCCACGGTTTCGTTGGGGAGGCAACTGCCGCCAGTGCAGGGATCGGCGTAGTCATACGTGATCTGCGACGCATCCATGTCGGTCATGGTGAGGTTGCTGACCATGCCGCCCTGTTGCCAGTTAAGTAGGAAACTGAACGCCAGGGATTTCCACTTGAGATCGTTGCTGAATCCCATGGTGAACTTGGGATTCAGGTTGCCGATCTTCCGCTGCACGATGGGGCAGGATCCTGCGCCTCCGGCGGCGACCGCGGCGGCCCACGCTGCATGGCATCCGGGCAGGGTGTCGTTGCCCCAGACGTCAGTCGCCGAGGAGTCCTGCACGAAACGCACGGCGCCGCGGTTGTAGCTTCCGGCCGCCAGGTAGGGCGGCACCGGCAGAGAGGTTATTCTGGTGCCGTCTCGGGAAAATGTGGTCCGAGCCTGCCACTGGATGCTGCCGCTCTGAACCGGCACCAAGGTCAGTGCCGCCTCGAGGCCTCGAGTCCGGATGGTCGCTCCGTTAAACCTCGCGGTGCCGAAACCGGTCGAGGGTATGAGACTGCGGTTGATCAACAAGTCGCTGATGGTCCGCTGATAGACGGTGAACTCCACGTTGGTCCGACCGCCCAGGACCGTGGCGTCGACCCCGCCTTCCAGCTCGGCCTGCCGCTCGGGGTGGAGCGGAGCGATGAGCGTGGCGCCGGTACTGATGGTCGCGATCCCGCCGTAACTGCCGGTGCCCAGCGCGTTGAACTTGTCGCCGTATTGCGGCTGGTTGCCGGTCTGCCCGTAGGCCGCCCGAACTTTGATATCGTCCAGCCATCCTCGGACCAGGTTGAACCGGTAAGATCCGGAGAACTTGGGATAAAAGAACAGCTGCGATGCGTCCGAATTGGTAGAGCTCTGGTCCGCCCGGATCCCGGCAGTCAGCAGGAGCTTGTCCCTGAGCGTCAGGACTTCTTCCTGGGCGTAATAGCCCGCATCGCGAACGCGGCTCCGGGTCTGAGCAGGCGTCCGGTCGATCGCATCGCTCACGTTGGCGACGCCGCTCGTCAGGTTCCGGCTGAAGACCTGGGTGAAGTTGAAGTTCCGCGTTTCATAGCTCGCCCCGACCGAAGTAGTCGCGGAGAAAGACCCGTTCGTCGGCTTGAAGGTGTGCACCAGGCTTCCCGTCACATTCAGCTGTCCCACGATGTTTCGGGTATCCACCACGGTGCCGGGGAACTGGTCCAGCGGCTCGAACTGGGAGGTGACCGGCGAGTACACGAAGCCCTTGAAGGTGTACCAGTCGGTACCACCGGTCGCTGCGATCTTCAGCGTGTGGTTGGCGGAGTTCACGGCCGTGAAGTCCATACGGGCCGAGTTGATCATACGCCAGACGTCCTCTTCGGCGGTCACGACGGCCGAGGTCTCCAACGGGTTGCTGTTGGCGTATGGGTTATCAGGCCAGCTGCCGTCCGGCTGTTGGCGCATGTCCATCCAGGGCGGCGTTACCGGCAACACCATGCCCATCGAGACTTCGAAGTTGTCGTTGTTGTTCAACCCCGGCGCCCGCTTGGTATGCACCGGATTGACGCTGATGCCGAAGTTCAGCCGGGAGCCGACCTGCTGATCCACGTTCAATCGCACCGACTGTTTGTCGTAGAAGGTCCGCCCCTGGATTCCTCCGTCCCGCTTGACCAGGCCGGACGCGAAGTAGCGCGTGGTTTCCGTTCCACCACTGACCGAGCCGACGGTCTCATAAGAGAGGGGCTTGTTGCCGAAGATCTCCAGCTCGTGGTCGTAGTACGTCGGCGCCCAGTCGTCATTGCCCAGCCCGTCGTTGGCCTTGGTGCCGAATAGGCTCGCCGCCTCTGCGGCGCTGGCGGGGTTCCGGTAGGGCCCCCGGCGCCGCTGGATGGATGACACACCGAGCCGCTGGATCAGTCCGAACTGCGGCGCGCCGGCCCGACCGCGTTTGGTGGTCACCAGAATCACGCCGTTGTTGGCCTTGGACCCATAGATTGCGGCGGCGGCGGCGCCCTTGAGCACCTCGACGTTCTCGATGTCGTTGGGGTTGATATCCGAAACGCGATTCAGGGTCTGGTCCTGAGCCCCGCATTGCGCACCGGACGCGTTGCACGACTGCGACCCCCCGCGGGTCACCTGATTCAGGCCGTTCCCGATCTCCTGGTTGTTCACGATCACGCCGTCTACGATCCAGAGCGGCATGGAATTGCCCAGGACGGAATTGAAGCCGGACCGCACCTTTACCTGCATGCCGCCGCCGGGCGCCGCGGTGTTCCCATAGATCTGGGCCCCGGCAAGCTTGCCCACCAGGGCCTGGTCCACGGATGTGACGGCGGTCTTGACCAGCTGATCCGCGGTCACCGTCGAAACGGCATTCGCGAGGTTTCTCCGCTCGACACCAGTTGCCTGGCCCGTCACCACAATCGCTTCGAGCTGGAAGTAGTCTCGCTCCAGAGCCGCCTGCACCGCGTTCTGGCTCGCCGGGACGGTGACGTCCAGGCGCTTGAACCCGATGCTGCGAATCGTCAACGTCACGTCGCGAGCCGGTACCACCATCGTGAACGTCCCGTCGTCCTTGACGAGGGTTCGAATGGTGGTTCCGGGCAGCACCACCTGACCGGAGCTCAGGGGCTCGTTGGTCAGAGAGTCAACCACACGTCCGGTCACGATGCGGGTCTGGGCGTTGGCCCTGATGGCACTCGCAACAACGAATGCCATCGTGAGGATCACGATTCTCCACTTCATGAGCGGTTCCCCCCATCAGGAAGGAGATTTGGAGAGGTCTCTCGTCGCATGCGGCCGACCTCCCCCCAGAAACGTGGCCGTTCTGGGGAGGGGTGAGCATATGCGTTGCAAGAGAATGACGAGCAGGAACGCGAGCGTGAGACCCGAGAGCCTGCTGGCCTCAGATAACACTTCTTTACGAAAGTGTCAACAATTCCTTAGGAAACGTTCACCGCGTTTTTATCTAAACTTCACTCGGGCCCCCTGGCCTGTCTCAAAGCGTAACCCCTTAGCATAGAGCCACTTGACACATTAGGGCGGCCGATCAGTTTACGGCAACGTCCTTCCCACCCATATCGCACGGAGCGCAGGCCATGACGGAAAACAAAGTGTTGGCGTGGTGCGCGGCAGTGGTGTTTGCCGCCGCGGCGGCACCGGGGCTCCTCTCAGCCCAGACCTACGGCGAGGTCATTCCCGGGGTCCATACCGGCGGCAGCCGGAACATGAAGGTGATGTCCCACATTCCCCTCGGCCGCAACACCTCCACGGCCGACATCGAGATCGAGCAGGAGCTCTCGCGCCCCTACGTGTACGTGGCGCGGCGGATGGTTCCTTCGGGTTTTGACGTGATCAGCGTCAAGAATCCCGAACGAGCCAGCGTCATTTATTCGTGGCGGATCGAGAACGCCGAGTTGCACCGGGGAGCGGGGTCACTCAATCCCATGCTCTTGAAGAGCAAGGGCCGCTACTACCTCACGACGGCCTACCAGTTCGCCCAGGGCGGGCCGGACAACGATCTGGGCGCCATCGTGCACGACGTCACCGGCCTTCCCGACACCACCAAGATCCGGGAAGTGGCACGGATCAAGGAGCCGAACATTCCGGGCGGCTTCCACGAGACCTTTGCCTACAAGCATTCGAACGGTCTGGCTTTGCTGGGGGCTACCACGACCGGTAACTCGGTCCACCTCTACGACATCGACAAGGTGGCGGCGGGCGGCGATGGCGCCGGATGGTTGGTCGGCCGGATTCCCAATCCCGATTCCGCCAGCGGCTCGAGATTCCGCGGCTACCACGACATGTACATCGCCTATGACCCCGCAAACAAGCGCGATCTCTTCTACGGCGCGGGCTACAGCGGGTACTTCGTGTTCGATATCTCCAACCTGGCCGACCCCAAGCTGGTCAGCTCGATCAGCGGCGGGTCCGGCATGTACATCGCGCACACATTCGTTGCCGAGCCGACCGGCCGGTACGCGCTGGGGGAGATGGAGTATCAGTACGCGCCGGTCCGGGTCTACGACCTGAAGCCTCAGCTGTCCGGAGCGGCAGCCGGAGCAGCGCCGGCCGGACCCCCGCAGAATATTTCGCGGCCCATCGGCGCATGGATTCCGCAGTGGAACAGCCTGCCGCACAACATCGAGATCCGCTGGCCGTATGCGTTCGTCACCAGCTACGTCGATGGATTCTGGGCGGTCAACATGATGGATCCGACCAATCCGTACACGGTGGGCTATTACTACACCTGCGATTGCCCGCCCAAGAGCGGAGCGGACGGCGCGGGCCAGGTCGGCGGGCAGTATGCTGGCGCGTGGGGCACCGACGTCCGGAACGCGGACGGCTTGATCGTGGTGAGCGACATGATGACCGGCTTCTGGGCCCTGAAAATGGAAGGGTTCGATGGCTGGAATGGCCACCAGTGGGGCTTGCCCAACGTGTCGAGCGCGCAGGACTGGGATAACGGCCCGGATGGAGCGCCGAAGCCGCAGAAGGTCAGTTAACTGCAGGGAAGAGGGAAGAGGGAAGAGGGAAGAGGGAAGAGTAAGACACCATTCGGGACCACGGGGCCTTCGCTGACCCCCGCGTGCGGGGTTTCCTCTTCCCTCTTCCCTGTAGTTCCAGGTTGCGTCGCCCGCGATTCGGCGCGATCATAGCCGGTCCGCTTTTCCCTTCTCGAGGTTCGCATGCAACGCACAGCAGTTCTTCTTGCTGGGCTGACGGCAGTTGCCGTTGCTTCCGCGTTTGCCCAAGGCAGCGGTTCCACTTCCGTGGCTGGCAGGCAAGGAAGCGCCAATGTTCACCTTCTATCTCACATCCCGCTCAGCGGCGTTTCCGACATCGAAGTGGAGCACGAGCTGAGCCGGCCATACGCGTACGTATCGAGTGGCGGGAAAGGCGGCTTCTACATCATCAGTATCAAGGACCCTTCCAAGGCATCGGTTCTCTATACCTGGCACATCGAAAATACCGAGCTGCATCAGGGTTCCGCCCTGGGGCCGGTGACGCTCAAGAGCAAGGGTCGCTACTACTTTGTCCAGTCGTTCCAATACTTGCGCACGGGACCTGACCTCGATCTCGGAGCCGTGGTCTTCGACGTGACGGGGCTCCCGGACACCACGAAAGTCAGAGAGGTTGCGCGGATTCGAACCCCGAAATCTCCCGGCGGATTCCACGAAGACTTTGCCTACAAGCACTCGGACGGACGGGCCCTCTACCTGGCCACCAGCGTGAGCCCCCACGCGCTGATCTACGACATCGACAAGGTCGCTGCCGGTGGTGATCCGGAGAGCTGGATCGTGGGTCGGGTTCCCGTGCCGGAGGGCGCCACTCGGGGCGTCGATACGATGCTGGTGCGCTTCCAGCCGTCCTATCACGATTTCTATGTCGGCTACGACCCGGTGAGTCACCAGGATCGTTTCTATGGCGCCGGCTCCGGCGGCTATTACGTCTACGACATCACCAATGTCACCGAGCCCAAGCTGCTCGCGTCGGTGTCAGGGGTCGCCGGGGTGACCTGGGGCCACACCTTCACGCCCGACCCGACCGGTCGCTACGTGGTCAGTGAGGCCGAATACACCTATGCCCCGCTCCGGCTCTTCGACTTGAAGCCGGCGCTCGATGGTCAGATCAAAACGATCTCGCGGCCCATCGGTGCGTGGACGGCAAGTTGGAAGGGCCTGCCGCACAACCACGAGGTCCGCTGGCCCTATGTGTTCGTCTCGACCTATGCCGACGAGTTCTACGTCTTCAACATGATGGATCCCTCCAATCCATACACCGTCGGCTACTACGACACGGCCCCGGGGGTTGATCTCCGCAGCGGCAGCACCTTTGGCGTGGACGTGCGCAATGCCGACGGGCTCATCGTGACCAGTGACATGCGGCAGGGATTCTTCGCTTTCAAGCTGGACGGGTTCGACGGTTGGAACGGGCATCAATGGGGATTGCCGAATGTCTCGTCCGCACAGGATTGGGACAACGGGCCGGATGGGGCACCCAAGGCGGGTAGGGTAAGTTAAGACGGTAAGGGACGGTAAGGGACGGTAAGGGTCGGTAAGGGTACTTGCACTCTCAGAATTCGAGGTTCGTCATGAACGCGAAACTTTCATTTGCGTTGGTGGTCGCGTTGGCGGTGTCGCGGCCTGTGCTGGCACAAACGCAGAGCGGATCGGGATCGGTGGCCGGCAAGCAGGCCAGCAGCAACGTACACATCATGTCGCACATCCCGGGCAGGCTCACGGATCTCGAAATCGAGCAGGAGTTGTCGCGACCGTACGCCTACACGTCCACCGGCGGCAGAGGCGGGTTCAACATCATCAATCTGAAGGATCCGTCCAAGGCGTACGTCATGTACACCTGGCAGATCGAGAACCCCGAGCTGCACCAGGGCTCGGCCCTCGGGCCGGCCTACCTGAAGAGCAAGGGACGGTATTACTTCGCGCAGTCCTATCAGTATCGGAACGGCAGCCCCGATTACGATCTTGGCGCAATCATCTTCGACGTGACCGGACTTCCCGATACCAGCAAAGTGAAGGAAGTCGCCCGGATCCGGACACCCGAGATCCCCGGAGGCTTCCACGAGGAGTACGCTTACAAGCACTCCGACGGCCGGGCCCTGCTGTTCGAGACGACCAACGGGCACAGCGCCTACATCTACGACATCGACAAGGTGCTGGCCGGCGACCAGTCGCCGGCGGGAAAGATTCCGAATCCGGATTCCACGTCCGGCTACCGATTCAAGGGCTATCACGACTTCTACGTCGGATACGATCCGGCGACGAAACAGGACAAGTTCTACGGCGCGGGCTACACGGGTTATTTCCTGTGGGACATCTCTGACCTCGCGAATCCGAAGCTCCTGGTTTCCCTGGTCGGGATCGCCGGGACCGACATCGCGCATACCTTCACCCCCGATCCGACCGGCCGCTACGCGGTCACGGAGTTCGAATACACCTATGCGCCGCTGCGGATCTTCGACCTGAAACCGGGGCTCGACGGCACGGTCAAGACCATCAGCCGTCCCATCGGAGCGTGGACCGCAAGCTGGAAGGGACTACCGCACAATCATGAGGTGCGCTGGCCGTACGTGTTCGTGTCCACCTATGGGGATGAGTTCCAGGTCTTCAACATGATGGATCCAACCAATCCCTACACGGTCGGCTATCACGACACCTCACCAGGAGAGGCAATGGCGGGGCGCGGCAATGCGGGCAGTCCGAACCCGGTCGAAAGCACCTTCGGGGTGGATGTGCGAAACGCCGATGGGCTGATCGTGACCAGCGGTACGGGATTCTGGGCCTTCAGGATGGACGGTTTCGATGGCTGGAACGGCCACCAGTGGGGCATGCCCAACATCTCGAGCGCGCAGGACTGGGACAACGGGCCGGATGGAGCCCCGAAACCGCAGAGAGTCAGCTAACCAGCGTGAAGAGTAAAGACGAGTGAAGAGGGAAGAGTCAAACTCCTGGCCTGAGGTTTCGATGAAAAAACAGAGCTTTGCGTCGGCGCTCCTTGTGGCACTCGGCGTTCTTCCCTGCACTGTCGCGGCCCAGTCGGTCGCCGGCCAGCAACGGAGCCGCAACATCGATATCGTCGGTCATCTGGTGGGGCGCTTTACCGACATCGACATCGAGCAGGAACTGTCGCGGCCCTACGTGTACATGACTGCGCATCAGGGCTTCGACATCGTCAACATCAAGGACCCGGCCAAGCCTTTCATCATGTATTCCTGGTCCATCGAGAATCCCGCCCTGCATCAAGGCGGCGCCTTGAGCCCGATTCTGATGAAAAGCAAAGGCCGCTACTACTACGTCAACTCCCATCAGTATCGGCAGGGCCAAGGACCGGATCAGGATTTGGGGGCGGTCGTCTTCGATGTGACCGGGCTGCCGGATACGACGAAGGTGAAGGAGCTTACCCGCATCAAGGTGCCCGAAGGGATTGGCGGGATGCACGAGTCGTTCGGCTACAAGCACTCGAGCGGCCGAGCGCTCTTCGTAGCGAGTACCTACACGCCGTACGCGTACCTGTACGACATCGATCAGGTCGTGGGCGGCGGCGCAAACGGCGGCGTGGTGGGAAAAGTCCCCTTGCCGGATCCCAGTCTCTGGCCCCCGGCCATGGGCAACCCACGCTACGCCTACCACGACATGTACGTCGGTTACGATGCCGCGAACAAGCGCGATCTATTCTACGGCGGCAGCCAGGGCGGTTATTACGTCTACGACATCACCGACGTCGCAAATCCCAAGGTCGTGGCGACGGTTTCCGGCGTCTCGGGCGTGACCTGGGGCCATACCTTCACCCCGGACCCGACCGGACGCTACGTCGTCACCGAAGCCGAATACCAGTACGCGCCGCTCCGGATTTTTGACCTCAAGCCCGCTCTGGATGGGGCCGCGAAGAACATCAACCGGCCGATCGGCGCCTGGACCGCGAGTTGGAAGGGCCTGCCGCATAACCACGAGGTCCGCTGGCCGTATGTGTTCGTGTCGACGTATGCGGATGAGTTCTACGTCTTCAACATGATGGACCCGACCAACCCCTATACCGTGGGCTATCATGACACGGCGCCGGGCGTCGAGCTGCAGGGCGAGAGCACCTTCGGCGTGGACGTTCGGAACGCGGACGGCCTGATCGTGACCTCCGGAGGTCGCGGGCTCTGGCTCTTCCACATGGATGGCTTCGACGGCTGGAACGGGCATCAGTGGGGAATGCCGAACATTTCTAGCGCGCAGGACTGGGACAACGGGCCGGACGGGGCGGGGGCGCCGAAGGTACAGAAAGTCAGCTAAAGGTCCGGCGGCGGCTGCCCGACGTATCTCCGCTCGCGCTGACATTCGGAGATTCCGAAGGCATCGCCGCCGAACCCTTCGCTTTGCTCAGGGCAGGCTCCACCGCGCTGCGCGAGATACGGCGACCGGCCGCCGCCTACCGGTCAGCGAACCGCCATCCTCATCAACCAGATTGATCAATGCCGGCCGGCGGATAGATTCAGCCGTCCCTCACCTGATCCTTACCGCGAGGTTGCCATGATGAGATCGAAGTTGGCAGTTTCCTTATTGTTTCTGGCACCACTACCATCGGCTGTTTGGGCGCAGGGCAGCGGCTCCGTGGCCGGCCGGCAGCGCAGCGCCAACATCACGATCGTCGGCCACCTGCCGGGTCAGTTTACCGACATCGATCTCGACCAGGAGCTGTCGCGGCCCTATGTGTACATGTCGAACGGCCGGCGCATGGGCTTTGACATTGTCAGCGTCAAGGATGCGAGCAAGCCGCAGGTGATCTACAGCTGGGCGCTCGAGAACCCCGAGCTGCACATCGGTGGCGCGATGAGCGCCATGTATCTCAAGAGTCATGGCCGCTATTATCTGACCGAATCGTACCAATTTCGGGACGGTCAGGGCCCGGACCAGGACCTCGCCATGATCGTCTTCGACATCACGGGTCTGCCCGATACCTCCAAGGTCAAGGAGCTGAAGCGGGTGCGTGTGCCGGAGGGTCTGGGCGGCATGCACGAGTCATTCGGCTACAAACATTCCAGCGGCCGCGCGCTGCTGTTCGCGAGCTCCTACACGCCGTATGCCTACATCTACGACATCGATGATCTGGTGAACGGCGTGGGTGACCGCGGCATCGTCGGAAAGGTCCCGCTGCCCGACTCGGCGTCCAACTGGCCTCCCCGGATGGGCAATCCCCGCTACGCCTATCACGACATGTATGTCGGTTACGATGCCGCCAACAAGCGCGACCTTTACTACGGCGGCAGCCAGATGGGCTACTACGTGTGGGACGTGACCGATCTCAAGAGCCCGAAGCTGGTAGCCAACATTTCAGGCGTGTCCGGTGTTACCTGGGGTCACACCTTCACGCCCGATCCCACCGGCCGGTATGTCGTCACTGAGGCCGAGTACAACACAGCCCCGTTGCGGCTGTTCGACTTGAAGCCGGCACTCGATGGCACGGTCAAGGTCATCAGCCGTCCCATCAGCGCCTGGACCGCCTCGTGGAAGGGGCTGCCGCACAATCACGAGGTGCGCTGGCCCTACGTATTCGTCTCCACCTATGCCGATGAGTTCTACGTCTTCAACATGATGGACCCGACCGACCCCTACACCGTGGGCTACCATGACACGGCACCGGGCGTCGAGCTCCAGGGCGAGAGCACCTTCGGGGTGGACGTGCGGAATGCCGATGGCCTGATCGCCACCTCCAGCGGCCGCGGCCTCTGGCTCTTCCATATGGACGGCTTCGACGGATGGAACGGCCACCAGTGGGGTCTCCCGAATATTTCATCGGCGCAGGACTGGGAAAACGGTCCCGATGGGGCGCCGAAGCCCACCAAGGTGAGCTGATGCTGCGCGGCTCAGGACGACGTCCGCAATCGCTGTACATCTTCTTCCGCCGGGGGCCCAATGAGACGCGCTCTACTCTTTTCCATTACTGGCCTTTCCTTCCCTATTGCCATCCTAGTGGGTCAGGCCAATGGCTCCGCGTCCGTCGCGGGCACGCAGGCGAGCGCCAACATTCACGTCGTGGCGCACATCCCGCTGGCCCGCCCGATTGCCGACATCGAGATCGAGCAGGAGCTGGGCCGACCTTACGCGTACTTGTCGGGCGAGCAAGGGTTTGTGATAGTCAGCCTGAAGGATCTGGCGCATGCGAAGGTCCTCTACGAGTGGCACATCGAGAACGCGGCACTCCACCAAGGAAGCTCGCTGGCGCCCGTGTACGTCAAAACCAAAGGCCGGTACTACTTCTTTGACGGGTTCCAGTTCCGGCCTGGCAGTCCCGACGGCGACCTCGGAGCAATCATCTGGGATGTAACCGGCCTCCCTGATACATCGAAGATCCGCGAGGTGGCGCGGATTCGGGTACCGGAGGCTCCCGGGGGCTTCCATGAGGCGCGTTCGTACAAACACTCGAACGGTCAGTCGCTGGTCTTTTCGACCAGCGAATCACCCGTGGCCCGCGTCTGGGACATCGATCGGGTGGTAAGTGGCGACCCAAAGAGCGGGTTGGTCGGGACAGTCCCGACCGCATGGAATGACTCGTCGTACATGGGTCGCACGCGCGGCTACCACGACATGTACATGGGCTATGAGCCGGTCACCCACCAAGACCGCTTCTACGGCGCCGGCGCTGGCGGTTACTACGTCTATGACGTGACCGATCTCCAGAACCCCAAGCTGCTCACCTCCATCACCGGCATGGCGGGTGTGGGTCGTGGGCACACCTTCACGCCCGATCCCACCGGGCGTTATGCCGTGTTGGAGACCGAGTACACCTACGCCCCCTTGCGGATCGTCGATATGAAGCCTGGGCTGGACGGTACCGTGAAGAACATCTCGCGGCCCATCGGCGCGTGGACCGCGAGCTGGAACGGCCTGCCACACAACCACGAAGTGCGCTGGCCCTACGTGTTCGTCTCGACCTACGGGGACGAATTCCAGGTGTTCAACATGATGGACCCTACAAATCCCTACACCGTGGGTTACTACGACACCTCGCCCGGCACGGAATACGTCGGGCGTGACGGCCGCTGCCAGGGTTGCTTCGGGAGCACCTTCGGAGTGGACGTCCGCAACGCCGACGGCCTGATCGTCACCAGCGATAGTCGGTTCGGGTTCTGGGCGTTCCACATGGATGGGTTCGATGGCTGGAACGGCCATCAATGGGGAATACCCAACGTGTCGTCGGCGCAGGATTGGGATAACGGTCCCGATGGAGCGCCGAAGCCGGCAAAGATAAGCTGAGTAGGGGCTCGGATCGGCGGGTCTCCGCTCGCGCTAACGTCCTGGTATACCGCAGGCACCGCATGCCGGACGGAACGCGCTGCGCGAGACCCGCCGACCACTCGCCCCTACTCGATCAACCGGCGACTACCTCGCGCTCACCCTGCTCGTCCTGGGCGCTCCGTCCGGCCCATTGTCCCAGTCCTGTGCGCTCGAGATGTTCGGCACCCCCCACTGCCGGCCGTTCCAACCGTCGAAGCCTTCCATCCTGAATCCCCAGATGCCGGTGCGCATGTCACTGGCCACGATGAGACCGTCGGCGTTGCGGATGTCGATGCCGAAGTTGCCGGTGTACACCATATCGGATCCGGGGTAGCCG
>JACQVB010000160.1 GCA_016209985.1 Gemmatimonadota bacterium
CCACGAACTGGTGGCCGGCAGCCGCGACGAAACACCGGCGGATCAACTCCCCGCGTCGGGTGCGAATGGGAATATTCTGAAGATTCGGATCGGAGGACGACAATCTGCCGGTCGCCGCACCCGTCTGGTTGAAGCGGGTGTGGATGCGACCGGTGTCGGGATTGACGGACTGCGGCAGGGAGTCGATGTAGGTCGACTTGAGCTTGGAAAGCTCGCGGTACTCCAACAGCAGACGGGGAACGGCGAAGCCCGTTTCCGCCAGTTGGACCAACACATCGGCGTCCGTCGAGGCTCCGGTTTTGGTTTTCTTGATGACGGGCAGCAGCAGCTTCTCGAAGAGTACGTGGCGCAGCTGGTGGGTGCTGTTGATGTTGAACTCGGTGCCTGCCTCCTGATAGATCTGCTGCTCCAGGGCCGCCAACTCCCCGGCGAACTGCCGCGAGAGAACAGCCAAACCCTCCTGATCCACCGCAATGCCCCGGGTCTCCATCTCCACCAGTACGCCCACGAGAGGAAGCTCGATCTGTTCCAGTAACCGATCGAGACCCATCTCTATGACCCGCGGCGACAGATAGGCATGCAGCGCCTCCGCCGCCCGCGCCTCCTCGCAGCACAGATTCGCAATCTCGGATACCGGGACGTCGGCGAGCGAGCGAATGGTTCGGCCGCGCCGCGCCACGGCGGCAGGGGTCTTCACCGTGATGCCGAGGAACTCAGGCGCGAGCGCGTCGAGATCGTAGGAGCGCCTGCCTGGATCGAGCACGAAGCTCTCCAGCATGGAATCGTAGCCGACCCCGTCGAGCTCAAGGCCGGCACGGCGCAGGGCCAGCCAGGCCTGTTTGACGTCGTGGCCACCCTTGATGACCGATTGGTCGGTGAGGAGCTGGCGAAGCGGTCGCAGCATGGCATCGGAAGGCGCCGGGAGGTTCAGCGGCGGCCGATCCTGCTCCAGGGTCCCTTCCGATGGCGCGCGGTGCCCGAAGGGGAGATACCAGGTCGGCCCGCCCGGGAGTGCCAATCCGAGACCGACCAGATGACCCCGCAGCGGATCCTCCTGCGAAGTCGCGGTGGAAAGGGTCACCGAACGGGCCGCGCGTGCGGCGTCGACGGCCTGGCGAACCTCCTCCGGGGTGGCCGCGATTCGCGGCGCGGCAGAAGGGGCCGCCGATGGAGCCTCCAGCCTGTCGAGCAACGTGGTGAATTCCAGCTCGGTGAAAAGACGCCGGAGCTGGACGGGATCGGACGGCACGACCCGCAGTGCCGCGAGATCGAGCTGGACAGGCACGTCGCATCTGATGGTCACCAGTTCGCGAGACAGCCGGGCTTTCTCCGCGTCCTGCTGAAGGGCTTCCCGTGCGCGCTTGTTGGACACCTCGGGGGCATGAGCCAGAATGGATTCCAGATCTCCATACGTCGCGATCAACGACCGCGCGGTCTTGTCCCCGATTCCCCGGACGCCGGGGACGTTGTCCGAGCTGTCGCCGACGAGCGCGAGGTAATCGACGACCCGTTCGGGAGCCACCCCGAGTCGTTCAGCGGCATTCGACTCGTCGACCCAGTGCTCTTCGATGGCCGCGGCCCCACCGCGGCCGGGATTGAGCAGGGTAACGCCCGGGCGTATCAGCTGGTAGAAGTCCTTGTCGCCGGACACGATGACGACCGGCACACCCTGCGCGGTGGCCTGTACCGCTAGCGTACCGATCACATCATCGGCCTCGTAGCCCTCGAGCTCGATCAGCCTGATGTTCAGGCCCGCGAGCAGAGTTTCGATGCGCTCGAGCGAACGGTCGAAATCCTGCTGCAGCTCCTCATCGAGCTTCTGGCGCGTCTGCTTGTAATCGGGAAAGGCCTGATGCCTGAAGGAAGTCCCGGCGTCATGGATCCACGCGACGTGGGACGGGTGGTGCTCTTCCAGCAGACGCAGGAGGAAATTGGTGATGCCCCAGATCGCCGACGTGTTCTCGCCGCGGGTGGTCCGCAAGGGACGACCCATCATGGCATAGAACGCGCGATAAATCAGCGCGTAGCCATCGATGAGGAAGAGTCTTGGTTGGGAAGCCGCCTGCGGCACTGGGGGAAGATACCCGGAAAAGAAACGCCCCGCGCGACTGAGCGGGGCGGGGGAAGGCAGGTCAGGATCAGACCCTGATGACTTTTGCCGCGTTCAATCCTTTGGCGCCCGCCTGCAGTTCAAACTCGACCTCCTGCCCCTCCGCGAGCGTCTTGAATCCTTCCGCCTGTATTGCCGAGAAGTGGACAAAAACATCGGACCCGCCAGTCTCCTGCTGGATGAAGCCATATCCCTTGGAATCGTTGAACCACTTCACCTTGCCGCGCGGCATGTGCCCTCCGGAAAAAGGTCCTGTCGCGCTTATTCTGTAGGTCAGTTGCCGGGGCTGTCAAGCGCGGAATCTTGCGGATAAAGAACCCGGTAAATGGCCCAGTTGCGTAGGACGGACCGCACGTAGCCGCGGGTCTCGGGATAGGGAATGCGCTCCACGAAAAGAGCGGGATCACGCTCGGAGACGCGTCGCCACCGCTCGACGGGCGAGCGTCCCGCATTGTACGCGGCGAGGGCCGGCACCGGGTCTCCCCGGTAGTACCGCAGGAGGTTGGCGAGGTGCGCGGCCCCAACGTGCAGATTCGCGTCGGGAACCCTCAGGAGCTGGTCGGACCACTCCAGTCGCATCCGGCGGGCCGCCTCGCGCGCGGTCCCCGGCATCACCTGCATCAGTCCGCGCGCGCCCGCGCGGGAGCGGGCATCGGGATCGAAGCTGGATTCCTGGCGGATCACGGCCGCAAGGAGATAGGGATCGAGACCGAACTCGATCGCCTCCGCGGCGACGACGTCGTGGAAGGGCCAGGGGTAGATGGCTCGCAGCACCCCAACATCGTTCAGGGTTCGCGTTCGCACCGCTTTCCATCCCAAGCTGATGGCCTGGGTACTGCGTCCCCTGGCGGCCAGCGCCTGGGCCAGTTCGAGGCCGCGATCGGCGTCCACCTGCGAAACCGCCCAGGACACGAGGACGGCGGCTTCGGCGGCAAAGCCGGCCCGTTCGAGCAGGTCCAGCTCCTCGACTGTGCGAGCGAGGTCCTCCGGAAGAGCCGCCGGCTCGAACGGCGCAATGGCCGGGAGCCCGAGAGGGAGCTTGGTGCGGGCGATGCTTCCGTAGTAGCCCAGTGAATCGTCGTGGGCGAGCCCCGACCACACGTTGACCGCCGCGGCACTGTCGCCTCGCCGCGCGGCAATCGCGCCGAGCAAATAGCGCGCGGCGTGTTGCTGCGACCCGCGCGCTTCGACTTCCGCCTGGTAGAAGGCGGCGCCTCCGGCGGTGTCATGCCGGGCCAAGGCGCGTGCCGCGAGGCGGAGGCGCGCTTGAGACGCGTACTCGTGCGTGGGCCAGCGCTCGATCAGGACACGGTACAGACTGTCCTGGCCGAGATCGCCCATCAGGAATAACGCGTTCGGGGTCAGGGAGTGCGCGGGGTGGTCGGCGATGAACCTGGTGAGCACGCCGCGGGCCGCCAGGGGCTGGCGCAGCCGGACCAGCAGGCGAGCCCGCGCGAGTTCGGCCGGAACCGCTTCCGCGTCCTGGTGTGCCGCGGCCCGGCGATAGGCGTGCGATGCGGCCGGCAGGTTCCCCGATTCCGCCAGGAGCTCTCCCCACAGCATCAGCGTGCCGGTCGACTCGTCTCCGCGAGCGACGGCCTGGCCCACCAGCCGCGCCGCCTCGACCGACGACCTCCGGCGGAGCGCGCGCCCGAGCGTGAGGCATTCTGCCGAGGTTCGGGGCGGAAGCGGGCCGGTGGCCAGTTCGATTCCCGTGTTGGCCACGGTGGTGTCGCCGGCCCGAAGCGCACGGTAGGCAAGCTGGCGCGCGTTGCTGCTGTCGCCGCTCGCCAGCGCGAGCGTCGCCGCGCGGCCGTCGAAGCCCGCGCCCGCGAGCACCGCAACGGCACGCGCGGTGTCGCCGGCAAGTGCGAAGAACTCGCCGCGGACCAGCGGGACCATGCGACGGGCGGCGGCGGGGGCATCGTCGACGAGGCGAAACGCTCGCGAGCTATCGGCCGTTACCCGCGCCTCCCGCAGGGAAAGCCAGCCACCGATGAGGTCCAGCCGCTCTCGCGCGGTGCGGTATTGGGCGGCAGCCGCGGCCGGTTTTCCGGCCCGCTCGAAGGCATCGCCGGAGCGCGCTACCAGGATTCCACGAGCGGTGCCGCTGGTCCTCGCGGCCGCGGCGGAGAACAGCTCCGCGGCACGCTGGTACGATTTCAAGGCGTACGCCCCGGCGGCTTCGAGCGCCAGTTTCTCGCTCTCAAGCTGCGGATCGCTGAGCTGGTAACGCTGGAGCATCAGTCCGATTCTCTCGGGCCGCCCGAGCGTCAGCTCGGCGTTCAGTGCCCGGAGCACTTCAACTGGCGTGGGACCGGAGTCGCGCAGAGCCGCCCGGGCGTCGAGAGCTGCGTGCCACGACTGGATGGCCGGATCCCAGCCGGGAACCGCTGCGGTGGCAGGGGACTGCGCGGCGGCGCTTTGGGGAGCGAGACATGCGAAGAGGAGCACCCACCCGCAGCGCCGGGTCACAGGCGCCTCCGCACTCGCGTCACGATGCGCTGGAATTCAGCGCGGGAGGAAGGCGACATGCGAAATCTTCCGAATCCCGATTCGTCCACGAAGTCCACGACCAGACGCTCATTGGTGTAGCTCCACCGGATGAATCGCCGCTGTCCCTGCAGATCGGAGCTCTGATCGAAGATTTCGTCCGGTTCGCCGAGTGTGATGAACACCTCGCCCCGATCGGTGAGCCAGCCAGGATCGGTGCCCTCCCGAAACCGGGTATTGGCGGTCTGCAGCCGGGAGAAGTACTGCTGCAGTGCCTCGTTTTCCGGCGTAATGGGATTGGGATCGGTATCCTGCCAGAACGTGCGCCACAAGGCGGACCGACTCGAATCCGGAGCGGCGCGCATTTCGTGGATCGCCTCATCCGCGCCGAAGTAGCGGAGCAGATTCAGTACGCCTTCGAAGTTGGCTACCGCCCATTGATCGGAGAAACTGACGAGCACCGGAGCGCGGCTGGTGTCCGGCACTCCCGCGGCGACGCCTTCGACCCGCAGCCGGCCGATCGGAAGCTGTCCCGGAGGGACGCGAATAACAGCCGTCCGAAGTAGCGTGTCGCCGGTCGAGGCGACCGTTGACCGCCATACTTCGTTTTCTCCTTCATCGAGGGCCCGCACCACCAGGGCGCTGTCCGATAGCGAGCCGTACAGCTCGACATACAATTGGAGGGTATCGGCGCCGTAGGGAATCGTGCTGCGAGGATTGACCACAAGCTCGGGGCGCTCGGTCCGAGCGGCTCGTGCCCGACCCCGGTAAAACGGCACGACGGAAGAGAGCGCGGGGCGGGACGCAAATCGCGGCACTCGAATGGTCCGTTCGTCCCGGCTATACCCGCCGCTGTTCTGGTCGCGCACTACCAGCGTCACGGTCGCATCACCGGGAGGCAGGGAGAGATATTGCTGGAAGATCACGCTCTCATCGGCGCGTTGCGTTTCGGAGAATCCGGCCACCCGCACCGTCTGATCGGAGGTGATCTGCCGAGTAGACGATCCGGAACGAAAAGCGGCTTCCACGCGATACGAGGCCTGGAAGAGAGTCCCCTCCCGTTGAAACGAGAGTGTACTGTTGGTCATTGACAGTGAGAAGAGCGTGAGCGTCGAGTCGGCGCCGGATCCGGCCAGAAACCGGACGGCCCCCACAAATGCGACCGGAGCGCCGTGGGCAAGAAACCCCATATCCCGGTACGCCCCCGATGGCTCGAACAGGCCGGGCACCACGATCTCCGGCGCCGGTTGCTGTTCGCTGCCTACCCGTTGCCACGAGCTGCACCCGGCGGCCGTGAGGCCCAACATCAGGGCGGGACCTGCGATTTTTCCAAACATCTCTGCGAAACCTTACCCTCGACTTGCCCGACTTCAAGAGCGCAAGTTAGTTTGCCGCGCTCATGCCGTCTGAAAACCTCGCCGGTCGCACCATTGCCGGCTATCGCCTGCTCGAGCGCGTCGGCGAAGGCGGTACCGCGACCGTGTACCGCGCCGAGCATCCCGACCGCGGCGCGGCCGCGGTGAAGGTCCTCAAGGAACGGCTTCGAACAGATCCCACCGCGATCAAACGGTTCCTCCGCGAAGCGGGTTACGGCACCCGGGTCGTCCACCCACACGTCGTCCGCACGTTCGACTATGGACTGGAAGAGGGCCTGCACTACCTAGCTCTGGAATGGGCTAAAGGCGAGCCGCTTTCTACGTTCGTCGGGCGGTGCGGACCGCTGGCCCCCCAGCTGGTGGCCCACATCGTCGGTCAATTGGCGGAAGCGCTCGCGGCGGCGCATCGGGTCGGCATCATCCACCGGGATCTGAAACCGGAAAACATCATGTACGACCCCGCGACACAGCAGGCCAAATTGCTCGACTTTGGAATCGCACGTGACGCCCAGCAAGACGCCGCCGAGCGTTTGACGCGAACCGGATTTTTTGTGGGCACGCTGCAGTACGTCGCACCCGAGGCGCTCTCAGGAGAACTCGTACGCGAGCCGGCCGATATCTACAGCCTCGCCACGATTACCTACCACCTACTGACCGGGGATTACCCATTCCGCGGCCGGACGCAGCGGGAGCTCTTTCAACAGCTTCTGCGGGCGGACCCGGTGCCGATCAACAGCCCTGAATCCCAGGTTTCCGTTTCGGCTGCGCTCGAGCAGGCGATCATGATCGGACTCTCCCGGAACCCCGCCAAGCGGCAGGCGAGCGTCACCGCTTTTGCGGAAGAAGTCGCGAAAGCGGTTGAGCGGTCGGCAGCGCCGCCTCAGGGCCCAGCATCGCGGGAAAGTTTTTCGGGTCTGCGAGCGTTGTGGGACAGAATAAGTGGTCAAAAGAAGGCGGAGTAGTATGAGCAACTACGCATTCAATTATGATGTCATATAACGAATTAGAATCAGACCTAATCGGTCTACTCAAGGATCGGTCGCTAAAGCACGGCGACTTCCTCCTTTCGTCCGGCCGACGTTCCTCCTACTACATCGATGCCCGCAAGACCACGATGTCGGCTGCGGGACTCCAGGTGATCGGCCAGTTGGGACTCCTACGAATCCGAAGCCTCGGCTGGCAGGCACAAGCCGTCGGAGGGCTCACGCTCGGAGCCGACCCGGTGGCCTACGCCATCGCGCTCGCCTCACGGAACTCACCTCCCCTCCTGGACGCGTTCACGGTCCGCAAAGAGGCGAAGACCCATGGGACCGCGCAGTTGATCGAAGGCTGCTTCGAGAAAGGCGCCCGAGTCGTAGTGGTCGAAGACGTAGTCACGACCGGCGGATCGGCCCTGCGGGCGATCGAAGCGGTCCGGTCCGCCGGCGGAACGGCTGTCGGTGTGTTAGGCGTCGTCGATCGCGAGGAGGGCGGGCTTGCCGCCATCCGTAGCGCCGGCATCCCCGCGGAGGCTCTGGTCTCGATCCGGGAACTGGGCCTCGAGCCCTAAAAGGGAAAGTTCCCTTCCGGGCCTTCCTCACCGTCGGTGTCCGAAGTCCGCCACCCCGGTTTGGAGAGGATGGAAGGTGCGGAAGGTGTTCCGGAAGGGAACGATCAACCGTTCAACGAAATCATCCAACGCGGCGGCGAAGGGGTACCGCCTGCGGAATTCGTTTGCGGTGAGCCCCGTGATCGCGCGCAGGTGACGGCCCAGACTCTGCGGGGAGGAGTACTCGAGCCGGTAGGCCACGTCCGAAATCGAAAATCCGGATGTCTCGAACAACGCGGCCGCATACACCAGCCGCGTAGCCGCCAGGTATCGCTTGGGAGACATCAGGCCCGCCCGAAAAAACCGCGACATGAACGTGCTGGGCCGCACCCGGAACCGGCGCGCGATGGCGCGCACAGAAGGGGTGGTGGGCGCGATTCGAATCACCACGTCGAAGAAATGCCGGCAATCCGGCGAGGGGTTGCCCAGGGCGGGAAGCACCTTTCCCAGCATGCGAGCCGCGGTGGGAGTAGAGGGCTCGGCGACCAGATCCCGCAGTTCGCGCCAACCTTCTCTGGCGCACAGGTCCACCACACGGCTGACCCCCGAAGCGCCAAGCTCCAGGAGTCGTTGGCTCGATCGCGCGTCGTGTCGTGCCACCACCGCCACCGTGGGGACCGCCGGAAAACTGCGCACCAGATCCGCCACCCCAGGCACATGTTCCTTCTGCAGCCTCCCGGGTGAAACCAGTACCGCCCGCACCGGACGCTCCCGGACGGTACGAATGGCCTCGCGCAGCGTTTCGGCGTGTAAGGCCCGGAAGCACCCGTGCACTGCAGCATCGAGCCGTGCACGGTTCTCCGGCTCGATAACAGTTGCGACCATCAGCTCGTGAGACTGCACCGGCGCCTCCCGGACTTGTCACGGCGGGAAAATGGCGCGGTGGATTCAACGCGAGGTCAACAATCCGCGCTGCGCTGTCACCGGACGCCAGGCGAGGCTATCTTTCACCCAGACCGGAAAAGCGGTGGAGCGTGATGGTCGCGATCCGTCTCGGCGGGTCGAGGAAAGTCCGAGCTCCAAGGGCAGATCGCCAGGTAACCCCTGGGCGCCGTAAGGCGACGGAAGGGCCACAGAAAAGACACCGCCGGTCGCAAGACCGGTAAGGGTGAAATGGTGGGGTAAGAGCCCACCGCGCGACTGGCAACAGTCGCGGCACGGCAACCCCCGATCGGAGCAAGGCCAAATAGGCGGCGAGGCCCGGCCCGGGCCGCTAAGCCGCGGGTAGGCCGCTCGAGCTGGCGGGTGACTGCCGGCCTAGAGAGATGACCATCCCCCGCTGTTGCGGGCGAACAGAACTCGGCTTATCGCTCCACCGCCTTCGGTCTGCTCACGGTCCGATCACACTTGTCGGCAACGGGTTCCAGGAGCTCCTCATGCGCGCTGCCGTAATCTCCTGTAGCCTCTTCTCGGCGGTTGCCTGCGCAGGTGGCTCCCCGCAAACACCCGGCACCTCATACCCGCCGGTTGCGCCGGCGGCGGTACAGTCAGTCAAGTACACCGCCGGTACCAACCGATTTCGCGCGGTTTCCCATGTCCATCAACGGCAGGAGATCCAGGGAAACGTGCAGGACGGCAACTACATATTGGAGTACTTCTTCACCACCGCCTTGAGTCCGGAGCCGCCCGGCCGTTTGCGCATGGGTTTCACGATCGACTCGATGCATGCCGAAGGCGGGCTGATCACACCCGCCGAAATGGCCCGCGCGAAGGGCGTCCGGATGAGCGGGACCCTGAATCCCGATGGCCAGGTAACGGAGCTGACCGGTGATTCCGCCCTGACCGGACAGCTACAGTCCATCGCCTCGGCCGCAAGACAGTTCCTGCCGCGCATACCGGCGAACGGCGCGGAGCCCGGCGCGCAGTGGTCGGACACCACGGAGATCTCGACTGGGGGGCCGACCCAGCTCACGATTCGCTCGGTGAACGACCGGCGGGCGCTAGAATGGATGCAGTACGCGGGACGGCGGTCGTTGCGCATAGAGGTGACGTCCAACTACACCCTCACGGGTACCGGGCAGCAGATGGGGCAGGACTTCACGCTCACGGGCAAGGGTGCCAGGGCGGCGACGCAGTACCTATCGGCCGACGGTCATTACCTCGGTGCCACCAGCCGGGATTCTTCCGACATCACCGTCACCCTCAGCTCGATGGGAATGACGTTCCCCAGCATCCAGGTCCGGACCGACACGGTCGCAGTGCTTCCGTAGTGCGAGCCGCTCCGGCGCTCCTCGCGCTGCTGGCATTGCCGGTCGCACACGCCGCGACCGCTCAGGTCCTGGCACCTCCTTCCGCGACCTATCTCTTCACCACCAACGTCCAGGATGTTCGGGCGCTGTGGATCAACCCCGCCGGGCTCGGGATCCTGGCCGAGGCTTCGATCTACGGCGAGCTCGCCGCCGACCGGGCGACGGACGCATGGGGAGTGAGACAGTACACCTTCGGGCTCAGCGCCAGGAACGTCGCGGTCGGCTACCAGAAGGATCGATTCGCGACTGGCGGGAGCGACAGCAGGTGGCGGCTGGGCGCCGCGATTCCCCTGGCGCCACGCATGGCCGTGGGAACCGCGGTGACGTTCTATCGGCCAGGACGGGCTACAGACGTGGGACTCCGTCTTTCGCCGATCAGGACGGTCGATGTCGGCTTCGTGATACGCGGGATCGGCCGGCCGCTGGTCGACAGCCTGCAGATCCCAATCAGTGGAGTGGCTGGAATGGCGTGGCGGATTGCGCGCGGGCGAGCCGGTATCATGGTGGACGCGATCGCCACCGAACGGCGACCGGTATCCGGCTACGACAGGACGTATCGCGCGGGGCTGCTGCTGATTCCTCCGGCGCGAACGCCCATCAGCCTTCTTGCCGCGGTGGACCTGGAAACCAATCTGGCGGTGTCACGTTGGAGCCTGGGAGTCGCGCTGGGCGCGCAGAATCAGATGCTCCTGGTGGGAAGCGCTCTCGCGGACGTCAGGGGATCGAAGCGATTTCAGTCCTTCAATGTCGCGGCTGTCGCTCGCGCGGCAAATCGCAGATAGAGCCAGTTCTCCGGCCAGCCTAGTCCACCAACCGCAGCGGCATCACCAGACACATATAGGACGCCGGATCGTCCCAACCGGCGGGTTCTATGGTTGCCGCGCGCTCCGGCGCCTTGAAGGTGAACCGCACTTCTTCGGTGGGCATGTACTTCAGGATTTCCAGCAGATAGTTCGCGTTGAATCCGATTTCCAGCGCGTCGCCCTCGTAGGTCACCGCGATTTCGTCCTGCGCTTCTCCCAGGTCCGGCGTACTCACGGCGAACCGCAGCACGCCGGAACCGAAGGCCAGCCTCACCCGGTGGGTCTGGTCACTCGCGACCACCCCCACGCGCCGCAGGGCAGACGCCAGCGCTTCCTTGTCGATGGTGGCGGCCTTATCGTTTTCCCGCGGGATGACCTGCTCGTAGTTGGGATAGGGCCCCTCGATCAAGCGGGTGAAGACCCGAGTATCACCCGAGCGGAAGCCGAGGTGGTTTTCGCTGCGCGCGATCTCGATCATATCGGCCGCCCCGAACAGCCGCCGGATCTGCTCCAGGGCCTTGGGCGGGACGATCAGATCCGCTGATTCCTTGCCACCCGAGGCTGCAACGTCCATCCGTGCCAGCCGGTGGCCATTGGTGGCCACCATGCGCATGCGGTCGGCGCGCAGCTCCCAGAGCACGCCATTCAAGATCGGCCGGCTTTCTTCGGTCGAGGCCGCGAACGATACGTGGTTGATGAGCTTGAGCAGGTCGACCGAGGTCACCGACCAGGCACGGTCGAACTTGACCGGAGGGAAATTGGGAAACTCTTCTTTCGCGATACCCAGCAGCTTGAACTTGGACCGGCCACATTCGAGATGCACCCGCTGCTCGCCCGCGCTGGTCACGCGCACGGCGGCCGAAGGAAGCTCTCGTACGATTTCCACCAGCTTCTTGGCGGGAAGGGTTACCGCTCCCTCGCCGTCTACGTCTGCGGGTACGACGGTGCTCACTGCGATATCGAGATCGGTACCAGAAAGGCGGAGACCGTCTTTGGTTGCTTCGGCCAGGATATTCGACAGCACGGGAAGCGTGGTCTTGGCCGGCACGCTGGGTGCTACGGCACTGAGACCTTCGTGGAGACGTTCACGGGTGATGGTGAACTTCATGCCGATCCTTGAGCGCGTGTAGAAACTAAAATACTGCTGTACTGATTTATAACCATAGTGGTAATAGCAGAGACTCTGGATATCTGGACAATCGCCATAACTCCTTGTGGCCAATCATCGTCGACCGGGTGACCTGTTGTGAGTTGACCGTCGGGTTTGTGGACCCGCCGTGGAACGGCAGGAGCCTTTCATCATTGTCCACACCATCCAACAGTCAATCGCGAGTTTGGGATTACGGTGCGGATAACTCCCGCCGCGCCAACTCCACCCGGTCCTTGAACTGCCGATCACGCTGCATATCCTGCTGCACTTTGTCGAGGCTGTGGATCACGGTGGAGTGATCGCGGCCGCCGAAGGCCTGGCCGATTTCCACCAGCTGCATGCCGAGAAGGTCGCGCGCGAGGAACATGGCGACCTGTCGCGGAATGGTGAGGGTCTTGGTGCGTGCCTTGGACCGCAGACCTTCGGGAGTCACGCCCCAGCGGCGGGCGACCACTTCCTGCACCCGATCGATGCTGGGAAGGGCGGCGGGTGATTCCGCGGAGCCGCCATCGGCCTGGCGAATCTTGTCGGAGAGCGCATCTCGCGCGAGCTCGATGGAGATTTCGCGGTGCTTGAGTGACGCATAGAGCAACAGCTTGATGATGCAGCCTTCCAGCTCCCGGACCGAACTGCGGACGTGCTCCGCGATGAAGCGCAGCACATCGTCGGGGATGGTGAGCTCGAGATGGTCCTGCTCGGCCTTTTTCCGCAGAATGGCGATGCGGTGCTCGAGATCCGGCTGCCCCACGTCCGCCACCATGCCCCACTCGAAACGGCTGACCAGCCGGGATTCGAGTCCGGGAATCTCCTTGGGAGGACGGTCGGAAGTGAGGACGATCTGCTTGCCCGCTTCGTGCAGCGCGTTGAAGGTGTGGAAGAATTCTTCCTGGGTCATTTCCTTGCCTTCGAGGAAATGGACGTCGTCCACCAGGAAGATGTCGATGTCGCTGCGATACTGCCGGCGGAACTCCGGCATGGTGCGGCCGTGGATACTCTCGATCACTTCGTTGATGAATTGCTCCGCGCCCATGTACATGACACGCGCCGCAGGGTTCTTCTCCACCATCGCATGCGCGATGGCTTGCATCAGGTGGGTCTTGCCGAGGCCGGTGGCTCCGTAAATGAAGAGCGGGTTGGAGGTCTTGGCGGGGGCTTCAGCCACCGCATAGGCCGCGGCGGCGGCGAGCTCGTTCGATTTGCCGATGACGAACGTCTTGAAGGTATACCGGTCGTTGAGGGGCGTCGTACTGCGCGAGGGCTCGACCGCCACCGGCTGTGGCGGAGCCACGAAGAAGTCCATCTGCGGGCGCTTGGCCCGCTCTTCGTGCACCTGGAAGACCACCGTGAGCTGCTCGCCGAGGGCCTTGTCGGCCAGGCGGGAGAGCAGCGGTGCATGTTTCGATTCGTTCCACTCGACCGCGAATTGATCGGGCGCGCCGACCACCAGCCGGCCATCGTCCAGCGTGATGGCCTCGGCGGGTTCGAGCCAGGTGCGAACGGTAGCATCGGGAAGCTCACGTCGCGCCTCCTCGAGAAGGCGGCTCCAGGCGTCTTTAGCTGATAACTCCATCGACAGTGGCAAACCGAAGGTGGGAAGGCGACAGGGCGCGACGATAATATCGTGGCATGTGGAAAAGTCAACCTTGCCGGGATGCTCTTGCGCGAATAGTTTTCCCGCCTCAAACGAGGAACTGGCATGCAACCGACATATCGTCCGCGTAACCGGCGGCGCAGCAATAAACACGGCTTTCGGGCACGGATGAAAACCCGTTGGGGCCGGGCTGTGCTCAGTCGCCGGCGTAAGAAGGGCCGCAAGCGGGTGGCCATTCGCATTCCTTCCAAGCACGGAGCGCGGTAACGTCCGAGGGTCTCCCTCGGAGTTGGCGGCTGTCGCGCGGATCAGCTCTCACGGCGGTGTTGCGACTCGGTCGCCGTCGCCGAACCCCCCGCCTGGACATCGCGTGGTATCCCAACGACGCAGGTCATCCCCGGCTTGGTGTCATCGTTCCCCGGTATGGTTCCACCGCCGTGGCACGTAACCGGTTGCGGCGGCAGCTCCGGGAAATCGCCCGCCGCCGAGTGTTGCCGGGCCTTTCCGCCCTCGATGTAGTGGTCCGCGGGCGACCCGATGCCTATCGATCCCCCTTCGACGAGCTGGCGGAAGATTTCGAAACATGGCGACGCTCTCTCTAACGCCCTCGCGCCTTCCGCGAGACCTGGTCGCCGCCCTGATCCGGCTCTACCAGCTGGTGGCATCACCGTTCCCGTCGAGCTGCCGGTACACGCCCGGGTGCTCGACCTACGCACTCGATGCGGTGCGGCGCTACGGCGTCTTGAAAGGTGTCTGGCTCGGACTCAAGCGGCTCGGCCGTTGTCATCCCTGGGGTGGCAGCGGCTACGATCCAGTTCCATGAGGGCACACTAGCGTGGATCGCCGAACCATCCTCGCGATCATCCTGATCATGGTCGTAGCGATCGTGCCGTCGCTGCTGTTTCCGCCGAAGAAGACCGGCGGGCCGGCGGGCGGGCGGGCCGGCGGTCCCACGGATGCGGTCCCCGCAGTCGGTCGGGAGAAGACGGCGACGCCACTCGCGGAAGAGGCACCAGCCCCTTTGCCGACCCGTCCCGCGGTCCCGCCGGCCCGCCGGCCCGCCGCCTCCGTCGATTCCCGGCCGGAGACTTTCGTCACCGTCGAGTCCCCGCTCTACCGCTATCGCTTCTCGAGTCGGGGAGCGCGCCTGGTCGAGGCCACTCTCAAGGCGTATCGCTCATTCGCCAAGGGCGACACTGGCCCGGCGCAGATCATTCCCGACAGCTCGGAATTCGTGGTGTACCAGGTCGTGGTCGGGATCGACACCGTGAATCTCGCCGACTGGACCTTCGAGCCTTCGGTGTCGCGGCTGGATGTGGCGACTGGGCGGGACGAGCTCGCATGGGTGGGGCGCCGGGGCAATGCGGTCGTAACGCTCAGATACCGATTTACCCCGGACAATTACCTGTTCAGCGTCGCCGGCGATATTCGTGAGCTGGCACCGAGCGGTGGGCTGGTCTTGGTCGGACTCGGTCCTCGAATCCGCATGGTCGAGGCCGATTCGACCGACGACTTTCGCCACTACAGCCTCGTTACCAAAGCCCGCTCGGCCGAGAAGCTGGACTTCCGCTCGCTGGACGCGGGAGCCCGACGCGAGCTGGGCGGTCCCTTCGAATGGGCGGCGGTGAAGTCGAAGTATTTCCTGATCGCGCTGCTCGCCTTCGAGCGCGCCTCACCCCAGTTCGGCGGCGTCGCCGCCGTGGGTGGCGCGCGAAGCGGAAAGAACCCCGTCTCGCTGCATGCGCTCGCCTCGCTGCCGGCACCGGGGGGCGCGTTCAGTCACCTGGTCTATGCTGGTCCCCAGGAATACCGGCGTCTCTCATCCATTGGTCATGACCTCAACGACGTGAATCCCTATGGTTGGGCGTTCTTCCGGCCGATCATCCAGCCGGCGTCGGTGCTGATCATGAGAATCCTGCTCTGGATGCACGAGCATCTGCTGCTGTCGTATGGCTGGGTGGTGATCGTGTTCGGGGTACTGGTGCGGCTGGCATTGTGGCCGCTGAACCAGAAGGCGATGCGATCCGGCGTGGCGATGCAGGCGATCCAGCCGGAGCTGAAGGCCTTGCAGGAGCGCTACAAGAAAGATCCCCAGAAGCTGCAGCAGGAAATGATGAAGCTCTACCGCGAGCACGGGGTCAATCCGCTGGGGGGGTGTCTCCCGATGCTGATTCCCATGCCCGTGCTCTTCGCGGTGTGGTTCGTGCTCGCCAGCACGATCGAGTTCCGTGGCGTTCCGTTCCTCTGGTTGCCCGACCTGGCGCGTGCCGATCCGCTCTACATCGTCCCCATCGCGTCCGGGGTGCTGATGTATATCGTCACCAAGGTCGGGCAGATGGGCATGCCGCCGAACCCGCAGGCCACCATGATGCTGTACATGATGCCGATCATGTTCACGTTCATGTTCCTGAATCTCGCGGCTGGCGTGAGCCTCTATTATGCCGCGCAGAACGTCGCCAGCCTGCCGCAGCAATGGCTGATCGCCAAGCAGCGGCAGCGGCGCCCGCCACCCAAGCCGGCCACTTCCTAGCTCCCGCGACCCCCGGTCGCCTAGCTTCCCTCCGTGCTCACTGACGTGATCGCGGCTATTGCCACGCCCCCGGGACGTTCCGCCATCGCGCTGATCCGGATGTCGGGGCGGAATGCGCATGCGGTAGCCGCAAGGGTGCTGGCGCCCTTCGAGTCGGACCCGGCGCGAACCGCGCGACGCGCTCGCGCCGTGCATCCCGGTTCCGGAGAGATCCTCGATGACACGCTGTACGTCGTCTACGACGAGCCGCATTCCTATACCGGCGAAAACGCGGTGGAAATCTCTACCCATGGCGGGCTGCTCGCGCCGGCTGAAGTACTCGGTGCGCTGCTCGCCGCCGGCGCGCGCCCCGCCCTGCCGGGCGAATTCACCCGCCGGGCCATGCTAAACGGAAAGCTGGACCTGCTGCAGGCCGAGGCGGTCGCGGATCTGATCGACGCGACCTCACCGGCCCAACGGCGCGCGGCGCTGTTTCAGCTCGACCGCGGACTTTCCCAGCGCATCGCGACTCTCCGAGACCAGATCCTCGATCTCGAAGCGCTGGTCAGCTACGAGATCGACTTTCCCGAAGAGGACAGCGGGCCCATTCCCCCCGAACGCATTGCCGCAGCGATCGACCATGTCGCGATCGCGCTCGGCCAGCTGCTGTCGACTGCGGGAGAGGGAGAAAGGCTGCGGGAAGGCGCAATCGTGGTGATTGCCGGCCGCCCCAACACCGGAAAGTCGTCACTGTTCAATGCGCTGCTCGGCATGGAGCGGGCGATCGTCACGGAGATTCCGGGTACCACGCGAGACGCGATCGAGGCGCCCGCCACCTGCGGTGGTTTTCCGTTCCGGTTGATCGACACCGCCGGTCTTCGAAACGCCCGCGATCGCATCGAACGAATGGGCATCGAGGTGAGCCACCGCTATCTCGCCGCCGCCGACATTGTGCTCTTCTGTGTCGACGCGGATCGCAAGGTCGAATCGGAAGAGCAGGTGTTCCTCTCCAGTGTGGCCGCCCCCGTGATCCTGCTGAGGACCAAATCGGACGTGGGGAGTGGCGGCACCGGTGAGCGCGCTTCGGACGGGAACAGTGGACCTTGGAAGTCGGAAATCCGGGTGTCGGCGCTCTCCGGCGCCGGATTGGCCGAGCTGCGCGCGAAGCTCGCCGAGCTGGCGTTCACGACACTGTCAGCCTCGGGAGGGGAGGTCGAGCCTTTGGTGACCCGGGAGCGTCACCGCGTCGCTCTGGAGCGAGCCGCGCGCGAAATCGACGGGTTCGCCACCGCCCGCCAGGACGGCCTGGAAGGGGTGGTAGCCGCGACCCATCTACGCGCGGCAGTCACCGCGCTGGAAGAGGTTATCGGCGTCGTCACGACCGACGACGTCCTGGATCGTCTGTTTTCGACGTTTTGTGTGGGGAAGTAACGTCACCTAAGCCGACTGGGCGTCGCTCGTGCGGTCCGCGTCGTGACACTCGAGAGCCGATGCGCGCAACGCATGCTCGATCCCGACCTGTTCCACCAGTGATTCCACCATTCGCAGACCCAGGTAGTAGCCCGAACGCTCGGGGATCACCTTGCCGTTCACCAGGCGTGCACTCGGGCTCATTCCACCGGTGAGATAGCGCAACCGATAGCCCAGACCGGTGTGGTCGAGCTCGGGGAGAACCGCTCGCCGCAGGAAAGCATCCAGCTCTCGCATCCGCCGGTACTGACGGCGGCTGTATCCCAGGTATACCCACGGGTCGTGGCCCGGAATGGCGGCGAGAGCCGCGGCGACCGCCAGCCCCTCGTTCACCAGCAGCTCCCGCAACGTCGCGCGGCTTCCGCTTTCCCAGTAGTCGTAGAATCCGCGCGATTCCTGGATGATGCGGGGAAACTCGCTGCGGCTCTCGGGTGAGGTGTAGCGGACCGCGTGCGCCAGCTCGTGCGCAATCCAGACACGAATGTGCTCCGGTGGCAGTCCCATCCCGTAGCTGTCGGGATTCGGCCGGCCGGTGAAGTGCTCGAGGCAAATGAAGGCGGATCCCTGGCCGTTCACCACCAGCTCGCCGGCGTTCGCGGCGCCCACGCCGACCATGAGATAGACGTTGACCGGACGATCGATTCCGAACTGCTCGTGACAGCGATTGATCGTCTCGTCGGCGAGGGACACCACGTCGACCCGCTCCAGCAGCAACTGCAGATCGCGCCGCTGGGCAGCGAGCGCCCGCAGCATCACCCCTTCGGCATGCGGGCTGTCGAGGTCGATTACGTAGTTATGCCAATAGGCTGAAAGAACCGGGCGGTGGTCGTCGACGTAGCGCTGGTAGGCTTGAAGCGGGTCAGGCGCGGAGAGCGCAGCGAGAAAGTCGGGGATCAGGTTGATCAGCATGGAGGCGCCCCCAATTTGAAACACGCCTTCCGTGCTGACAAGACGGAATCATCCGCTCAATCGAGTCCGCGCACGGCGGGTCTTGACATCGCGCGTCTGGTCGTCAGCCGGTCTAGTCTTTTTTCCGGGAGCGGCTCTGGTCGGTGAGGAAACGCCGCTCCTCGGCGGTCAGACTGCCGATCCCTTTCGCGGAAATCTTGTCGAGCACCCGATCGATCTCGCGCTGGGTTGCGTCGTCGCGGTCGCGGCGAGCCTGGGGCGCTTCGCGGTGTCGCGCCACCTCGGCCGAGGGGTGCACGAGCACTCGCGCTTCGCTCCGCTCCTCCCGGGCAGTGCGCGAGCGCGTCTCCAACAACGACTCGCCCTTGAGATAGAGGAAGCCGAAGAGGAAACCGCCGAGGTGGGCGAGATGCGCCACGCCGTCGCCGGCGCGCGACCAGGCCATGGCCACGTCGAGCGCGGCGATCACCGCGACGAGCCATTTCACTTTTACCGGGAAAGGCAGTGGAAATACGTAGACGGGTGCATTGGGCCAGTAATACGCAAACGCAAGCGACACACCGTACACCGCCGCGGACGCGCCGATGACCGAAGCCGGCGTGAACAGAACGAAAGCGAATGACAGCGCAGCGCCGCCCAGCCCGCAGATCACGTAATAGCGGATAAACGCCAGGCCACCCATGCGCTCTTCCACCGCGGGCCCGAAGAAGAAGAGCGCGAGCAGATTGAACGCGAGGTGGAGAAATCCCGCGTGGATGAACATGTACGTAAGTGGGGTCCACGGCTGTCTGGCCACCAGGACCGGGGAGAACGAGAACGCCTGAAAGAACCATCCGCCGGTGAAGACCGTGATCGTCAGTAGATAAACCACCGCGTTCGCGATGATCAGGCGGCGAACCCAGGGGGTCAGGGAGAACGGGGACCGTAGCGGCATAGACGAGTTCCTGTCTGTTGTACTTTACCCTGCTACGCCCCGACTTTGTTCCGAACCGCCGCGCGTCGCAGGGCCAGGTCGGCGATCTGCTGGCACGCGTCGGCGAACTCGATCCCTGCGGCGGCGGCGGATTGCGGAAAAAGGCTCGTGCGCGTCATGCCCGGCAGCGTGTTGACCTCGAGGCAGTACGGCGCGCCGCCCGGGTCCAGGCGGAAATCGACCCGCGAAAAATCGCGGAGCTTGAGCGCGCGATGTGCCGACAAGGCCAGCGCCTGGACCCGGGTCGAGGTCCGCGGGTCGAGGTCCGCGGGAAAGGTCTCCCGGCTCATGCCCGGGGTGTACTTGCATTCGTAGTCGAAGATCTCATGGCTCGGAATGATCTCCCCGACCGCCAGCGCACGATCGCCCAGGATTCCCACGGTCAGCTCCCGGCCAGGGACGTAACGCTCGAGAATTACCTGATCATCATAACGCCGGGCCAGCCGTACCGCCGGGTCGAGCTCGGCCTCGCTTTTCACGACGCTGAGGCCGACGGTGGATCCTTCCCGCGACGGCTTGACGATCAGCGGAAGCCCCAACCCTGCGACGGTCTTGGGATCAGCCGGCCAGACCACCCAATCGGGCGTGGACACCTGGGCGCTCCGGAACAACCGCTTGGCGATGTCCTTGTCCATCGCCAACGCGCTGCCGAGGAGATCGCTCCCGGTGTAGGGAATGCTTGCGAGATCGAGCAACGCCTGAACCTCGCCGCCTTCGCCTTGTTTGCCGTGCAGGACCAGAAAAGCCAGGTCGGCATCCCGAAGCGCGGGAATCTCAATGATGGCCGGGCCGAGATCGGCGTCACGCAGGGCGGCGAGTTCCTCATCGGTCGGAGGGGTCCGCCCCACTGCGGGGACGAGAGAACGCGCTTCGTCAGCGGGCGAAAGTGCGCCCGCCACGGTATCCACCACCGAGACGTCAGCACCGCCGGAGCGCAGAGCGGAGACGACCTGGGCGGCCCCGGCGAAAGCGACTTCACGCTCCGGGGTCGAGCCGCCGGTGAGGACGACGATTCTCGTCATACCGGGCGATACACGACGCGATACTCGGGGGTTTCCCAGACCTCGACGTCCGCGACCTCGGCTGCGGGCGCCAGGTTCGCCAGGCGTTCGGTGGCCCGGCTGCAAACCACCTTGGCGACCCGTTCCGCCGTCGGCGGGCGGTCACTGAACTCCGGGAGATCATTCAGGTAGCGATGCTCGAAATCCGCCACCACGTCGCGAGCCACCCGCTCGATTTCCCTGAAATCGACGCCCATGCCAAGCCCGTCCAGACGGCTTTCCGGGACCCGCACGGTCAGCCGCACGCGCCAGTTGTGCCCATGAAGTCGCTGGCACATGTCGATGCCGGGCAGCGTGTGCGCCGCCGAGAAGCCGGCTTCCGCTGAAAGGAGATAGTGAGGATCGCGGCTCATCGGATTCCAGCGAGTTGATGGAGCACGTCGTAGCGTGTCACGATTCCCGCCAGTGCGCCGTCCTTGCGAACCAGGACCGCCGGGGTCTCATGGGACAGCAGTTGCGCCACCCGATCCACCGGCCAGTCGCTCTCGACCACCGGGAACGGCGGATCCATCAACTCCTCCACCGCGTGGTCGAGGACCGTGGAATCTTCCAGCGCCTTGGCCATGAGGACCTGTTCCGACACGGCGCCCACGCCGTTTCCGTTGGCGAGCACCGGAAGCTGCGACACATTGTACGTGCTCATGAGATTCAAGGCCTGGCGAACCGTCCCGCTGGGAGCGATGTGGGCGAGCGCCGGCGCGCCGCGGTCCTTGCCCCCGATCAACCGGGCAACGGTTACCCGCTCACTGTCGAGGATCTCGTTCTCTCGCAGCCACTCGTCATTGAAGACTTTCGACAAGTAACGCTCGCCGGTATCGCACAGGATGGTGACGACCATGGCCTTGGGGTCGTTCACCTTCCGGGCGATGTCCAGCGCCGACACCACGTTCACGCCAGTGGAGCCGCCCACGAAGAGCCCCTCTTCCTTGGCCAACCGTCTGGCCATCAGCATGGCGTCCTTGTCACTGACTACGACCCATTCGTCGATCACGTCGAAGTGCAAGGAGGTGGGAATCTTGTCCCCGCCGATTCCCTCGACCTTGTACGGATGGCCCTCGCTCTTGTGGTGGGTCTGGGCATACTCGGTGTAGATGGAGCCGACCGGATCTCCGGCGATCACCTTGATCGCGGGGTTCTTCTCTTTGAGGTAGCGACCCGCCCCGCTCACCGTTCCGCCGGTTCCCGGTGAACAGGCGAAGTGAGTGACCCGGCCTTCGGTTTGCTCCCAGATCTCGGGGCCCGTGGTCTGGTAATGGGCTTCCGGGTTGACCGGGTTGAAGTGCTGGTCGGCGAAGATCGCGTTCTGGTGGGCAGCCGCGATGGCCCTACCCTTCATTATGTAGTTCTCCGGATGATCCGGCGGAACTGCGGTCGGCGTAATAATTACCTCGGCCCCCAGGGCGCGCAGCAGACGAGCCTTCTCCTGCGACATCTTGTCCGGCATGGTAAAAATGCAGTGGTACCCCTTCACCGTCGCCGCAAGAGCCAGGCCGACGCCCGTGTTGCCCGATGTCGCCTCCACGATCAGGCCTCCGGGCTTCAGCCGGCCTTCGCGCTCGGCCGCCTCGATCATCGCCACGCCGATACGATCTTTGACTGAGCCGCCCGGATTGAAGAACTCGGCCTTGGCGAGGACGGGCGTCCGGATGCCCTGGGTTACCTTGTGCAGCCGAACGAGCGGCGTCCAGCCGATGGTCTCGACGATGTTGGCGTACGGCCGCTCGTGCGGCGGCATCAGGGTGCTCCCCGCAGCACGGCGCCCTCGGG
>JACQVB010000147.1 GCA_016209985.1 Gemmatimonadota bacterium
GCCGCGCGCTGGACGATCACCCGCCGACCCGCCGACCCGCCGACCCGCCGATGATCATCTTTCGCGACGTGCATAAGAGCTTCGGTTCAAATGCGGTCCTCCAGGGCTTTTCGCTCGAGGTACAGGACGGCGAGACGCTGGTGGTCATCGGATATTCCGGTAGCGGGAAAAGCGTTGCGCTCAAGCATATCGTTGGTCTCCTGGAGCCCGATGCCGGCGAGGTTGAGGTGGATGGCCGGATCGTGCACCTGCTGGACCGGGAAGAGCTTTCACACCTACGCGAAACGATCGGTTACGTCTTTCAGTTCGCCGCCCTGCTCGACTCCATGACCGTGCGGGAGAACCTGCTGCTCGGTCTGCGCCGCAGAGGGCTGGCCGAAGCAGAAATGGACGATCGGGTGGCGGAATCGCTGGAGCTAGTCGATCTTCGGGGCACCGAAGATCGCTATCCGGCGGAGCTATCCGGGGGAATGCGGAAACGGGTGGGCATCGCCCGCGCTATCGCGCTCCGACCGCGCTACATCCTTTACGATGAGCCGACCACCGGCCTGGACCCGGTCACCGCGGCGACGATCGACCAGCTGATGGTCCGCGCCCGGGAGCGGCTCGGCGTCACCGGGGTGGTGGTGACCCATGACATGCGAAGCGCGTACACCGTGGGGGACCGCATCGCGATGCTGTATCGGGGGTCGATCCGGCAGGTGGGGACCGTGGACGAGATCCAGCGGACCAACGATCCGGTGGTCCGGCAGTTCATCGAAGGCAGGCCGGAAGCGGCGGACGAGGCGGACCGCGCACAATTGGGAGCCCGGGGATGAAGCGGCGGGACGACATAATCGTCGGGGCGACCATTATCGCGGCCCTGGTCATCATCGTGGCCGGCGCGCTCTGGCTGGGACAGGCCCACCTAGGGCGGGCCGAGGAAGTCCACACCGCGCGGTTCCGCACCGTGGGGGGGCTCGGCGTCGGTGATCCGGTGATGGTTCGGGGCGTGAGGGTCGGGCGAGTTCGGGGGATCCGTCTGGGTGAGAAGAACTGGGTGGAAGCCGAGCTGCAGATCTACGATGCCGCCGGGCTTCCCGCGAAACCGGCGGTCATCGCCGCCTCGGCGTCGCTGTTCGGTGAATGGCAAGCGGGGATCGTGCCCTTCGATCAGGCCCTGGACGATCCCAGCGTCCGGAAAGATCTGGACGATGCGGCTCGCGTGGGCGGAGACGTGTGGCCCGGTGCCTCGCTTCCGGATATCGGACAATTGACCGCCCAGGCCGGTCGCATCGCGGGCGATATCGCCAGTGTTTCCTCCCGGATTCAATCGGCGTTCGATTCGCAAGCTGTCGGCGAGCTGCAGCGTTCGATCAAGGACTTCGGGCGGGTCGCCGATCAGCTGGCCAAGTTCACCCAGACCCAGACCAACATTCTTGGTGAAGTGGGTTCCAACCTGCAGCAGGGGTCGACCGTGCTCGCCGATGCCGCGCAGAGCCTGTCCAACTCGCTGGCGCGGGTGGATTCCGCCACCAACGAGGGTGAGCTGGTGACCATTCTGGCCAACGCACAGCAGGCGGCGGTCAACATGCGCGAGGCGACGCAGAGCTTCCGGGAGCTGATGGCGGTTGCCGGCAAGAGTCAGGCAAGCGTGCAGCGCATCATCGAGAACATGGACACCGTCACCTCGCGGATCGCCAGGAAGCAGGGCACCGCGGGGATGGTCATTGGCGATACGACCCTGTATGTGGAAACGACCAAGGCGGTGATCGAGCTCCAGAAACTGCTGGCGGACATCAAGGCCAATCCACGGAAGTACTTCAGCTTCAAGGTGTTTTGATGGCGAAATCCAAGGCGCAGCGGGAAACCAGCGCGGGCGGCGTGATCTTCCGTCGGGCCGAGGAAGGACCGCAGTTTCTCCTGATTCTGGACGGTCATGGGAATTGGGGTTTTCCCAAAGGGCATCTGGAGGCCAGGGAGGCGCCGCTGGCGGCCGCCCAACGGGAGGTGGCCGAAGAGTGCGGTCTGGATGATCTGATTTTTCGCGGTGACCTCGACGTGATCGACTGGTACTTTCGGACCAGCCGGTCGTTGGTGCACAAGTATTGTCATCTGTTCCTGTTCGAGTCTCCGGGGGCCGAGGCGCGGCCCCAGCTCGACGAGGGCATAACCCGGTGTTGTTGGTACGCGTTGGACAGCGCCCTGCAGACGATCTCTTACGAGAACTCCCGGCACGTGCTGCGAAAGGCGGGTGACCTCGCCCAGATCCTGTGCCGCGAGGAGGCCCCGGCCCCGGAGTCGTAAGCTGCCCGTCGTCGCGATGGTGCTGCGGTACGCGTCGCCTTCGCATTTGGCCCAGGCATCGCGTCGCATCGCCGGAGTCACCCCATCGGAGCTGCCCAAACTCGGTCCCCGACAGGTATTGTTTCGCTTCTTGCGAGGCCGCACCAGGAGTCGCGTATAGGTGTAAGACCCGCTATTTTTCGCCGGCCTTCAACCATCATCTTCTTCAACCAGTGAAATCATGGCAACCGAATCGCTTCTTCGACCCGGCGAGCTGAAGGACGTCCTGCTTCGCGAGATCGACGCCGCCGACCTCAAGACGCTGGACGTTCAGGAAGTCGGCACGGTGCTCGAAGTGAAGGACGGGACCGCGCGGATCTACGGCCTGCTCTCGGCCATGGCCGGCGAGATGCTCGAGTTCACCTCCTCGGAGAGCGGACAGACGATCGCTGGTCTCGCGCTCAACCTGGAAGAAGACAATCTGGGCGCGGTCATTCTGGGTGACTTCCTGCAGCTCCGCGAGGGCGACGAAGTGCGCCGCACCGGCCGCGTGCTGGATGTGCCGGTGGGCCCGCAGCTGGTCGGCCGGGTGGTCGACGCCCTGGGACGCCCCCTCGACGGTCTGGGGCCGATTCAGGCGAGCAAGACGCGGAAGGTCGAGTCGCAGGCCCCGGGCATCGTGGCGCGGCAGCCCGTCAAAGAGCCGTTACAGACCGGCATCAAGGCCATCGACTCGATGATCCCGATCGGTCGCGGGCAGCGTGAGCTGATCATCGGCGACCGCGGCACCGGCAAGACCGCCATCGCGGTCGATACCATCATCAATCAGAAGGGCCAGGGTGTCATTTGCGTGTATGTCGCGATCGGCCAGAAGAATTCGACCGTCGCGTCCGTGGTGGAGAAGCTCAAGCAGAACGGCGCCATGGAGTTCAGCATCGTGGTAGTGGCCAGCGCTTCCGATCCCGCCCCCATGCAGTACATCGCGCCCTACTCCGGGTGTGCCATGGCCGAGTACTTCATGTACGACGAGAAGAAGGCCACGCTGTGCGTGTACGACGACCTGTCCAAGCAGGCCGCCGCGTACCGGCAGCTCTCGCTGGTGCTGCGCCGGCCGCCCGGCCGGGAAGCCTATCCCGGCGACGTGTTCTACCTCCATTCCCGGCTGCTGGAGCGGGCGGCCAAGCTTGCGGACGCGAACGGCGGCGGCTCGCTCACCGCGTTGCCGATCATCGAAACCCAGGCAGGCGACGTTTCGGCCTACATTCCCACCAACGTGATCTCCATTACCGATGGACAGATCTTCCTCGAGACTGATCTGTTCTACTCGAACGTGCGGCCGGCAATCAACCCCGGCATTTCAGTGTCGCGCGTGGGTGGTAACGCGCAGGTCAAGGCCATGCGCCAGGTGGCGGGAAGGCTGCGCCTGGAGTACGCCCAGTTCCGCGAGCTGGCGGCCTTCGCGCAGTTCGCGTCCGACCTGGATGCCGCCACCCAGAAGCAGCTGGCCCGCGGTGAGCGGATTGTGGAGATCCTCAAGCAACCGCAATACCAGCCGCTTCCGGTCGAGAGCCAGGTGATGGTGATTTTCGCCGTTACCAATGGCTATCTCGACGACGTGAAGGCGAGCGACGCCCGGAAATGGGAGAGCGATCTCCTGACCTTCGTGGGAGCGCACCGGCCGCAGCTCGGCGCCGCGATCCGGACCAAACGGGTGCTCGATGACGAGCTGATCGCGCAGCTGCGCAAGGCCATCGAAGACTTCAAGGCGATGGCCTGAATGGCGCGTACCCGGGAATTGCGCCGGCGGATCAAGTCCACCCAGAGCACTCGCCAGATCACCAAGACCATGGAGATGGTGGCGACGTCCAAGCTCAAGCGCGCCCAGGACCGGGTCATTGCGGCGCGGCCGTATGCCGAGGCGCTGCGCAAGGTCATCGCCGATCTCTATACGCCGGGCCTGGCGGAGCGCTTCCCGCTGCTGCGTCGGCCCGGGGGCGTCCCCCAGCGGGTGGCGCTGATCGTCATTACCAGCAACCGCGGGCTGTGCGGGGCCTTCAACTCCAACCTGATTCGCGAAGGTCGCCGGCGACTCCAGGAGCTGGAGGCGGGCGGCACCCAGGTCGAGCTGCACCTGGTGGGCAGGAAGGGTATCGGCTTCTTCCGCTACGTGGGGCGCGCGATCGCCACCCAACGCACCGACTTCGGCGATCGGCCCTCGGCCAAACAGGCGGCGGAGCTGGTGACCCCACTGATGGACCGGTTCGCGGCAGGCGAGCTGGACGGAGTGGAGGTCGCCTTCGCCAAGTTCAATAGCGCGCTGTCCACGCCGCCGATGCTGCTGACGGTACTGCCGGTGGAGACGCCGGCGGGTGGGCGGGTCGGCGGATCGGCGGGTCGTCACTCCGGTGAGTCGCGACCCGCCGACCCGGCGACCCGGCGACCCGCCGAAAAATACCAGCCGTTTTACATCCTCCGCCCCTCGGCCGAGGAGATCGTCGGGGCCATTCTCCCGCTCTACGTGCGGAATGCCGTGTATCGGGCGCTGGTCGAGACTGCGGCATCGGAGCAAGGCGCCCGCCGGACCGCGATGAAGAACGCGACCGACAGCGCGGGCGACATCATCGACACGCTCCGGCGCACCTACAATCGTGCGCGGCAGGCGCAGATTACCCAGGAGCTCGCCGAGATCGTCGGCGGTGCTGAGGCATTGAAAGGCTAAAACCAGGTGTCAGGTTTCAGGTGCCAGGGGCCAGGTTGTACGGCCCTGACACCTGGCACCTGGCCCCTGACACCTCTTCGAGGAATCACATGGCAAAGAATGCTGGAAGGGTGGTGCAGGTCATCGGCCCCGTCATCGACGTCGAGTTCGAGCCCGGGGAGCTGCCGGACTTGCTTACCGCGCTCACCATCGACCAGCAAGTGAAAGACGGCCCGCGCATCCGGCTGACCGCCGAAGTGCAGCAGCACATCGGGCGGAACCAGGTACGCGCCGTGGGGATGAGCACGTCTGACGGGGTGGTGCGCGGAATGCCGGTCACCAACACCGGAGCTGCGATCAGCGTGCCGGTGGGGGATTTCGCGCTCGGGCGAATCCTGAACGTGCTGGGAGAGCCCGTGGACGACGGCCCGGCGATTCCCTCGACCGCCGAACGCTGGCCGATCCACCGCAAGCCACCTGACTTCGTGACCCTCGAGCCCAAGACCGAGGTCTTCGAAACCGGAATCAAGGTCGTCGATCTCCTGGCACCGTTCGTGAAGGGCGGAAAGATCGGGCTGTTCGGCGGCGCGGGCGTCGGCAAGACCGTGGTCATCATGGAGCTAATCAACAACGTGCAGAAGGGGCACGGCGGGAAGTCGGTATTCTGCGGCGTGGGCGAGCGCACCCGTGAAGGGAACGACCTCTACCTGGAGATGAAGGAGAGCGGGGTCATCAAGTCCACCGCGCTCATCTACGGGCAGATGAACGAGCCGCCGGGGGCACGCCTGCGGGTCGGCCTGTCCGGGCTGACGGTGGCCGAATACTTCCGCGACCGCGAAGGGCAGGACGTGCTGGTCTTCATCGACAACATCTTCCGGTTCACCCAGGCCGGCTCGGAAGTCTCGGCGCTCCTGGGACGCATGCCGAGCGCGGTGGGATACCAGCCCACGCTGGCGACCGAGATGGGCGATTTGCAGGAGCGCATCACCTCGACCAAGAAGGGCTCGATCACGTCGGTGCAGGCGATCTACGTGCCGGCCGACGACCTCACCGACCCGGCGCCGGCCACCGCGTTCAGCCACCTCGACGCCACGGTGGTGCTGTCGCGCGACATCGCGGCCATCGGCATCTATCCGGCCGTGGACCCGCTGGATTCGAGCAGCCGGATTCTCGATCCGCAGTATCTGGGCGAGCGCCACTACCGCGTCGCCACGCAGGTCCAGCA
>JACQVB010000148.1 GCA_016209985.1 Gemmatimonadota bacterium
GAGTCATGGCCTGCGGTCCGCTGAGCACGGCCGCCGCGGCCGGCAAATCGCCGGCGCGGCCGAGGCGCAGCGTGAGGTCCGAGGGCCGTGGGCTCGCGTCCGCATCCACCGAGCCAACGCTGCCCGCCCGCAGCGCGCCGAGGAGACCGCCGTCAGCCAACGATGATCTCCGTGGCGCCCCGGAAGATGCGGTCGAAGCTCCCGGGAATGGTGAGACCCAACAGGATGATGATGGCCGCGAGCAGCGTCATTCCCAGCAAGGGAGACCGGGCCTCGGCCTCCCGAGTCGCCGCGGCGGTCGGCTTACCGAAGGCCATCCCACCGACGTGGTGAAGCAAGCCGGCAAAGATGATGACGACCATTGCCAGGAAGACCGCGACCGCCACCCAATGACCGTCCCCGATGCCGGCGCGCAGGACCATGAGCTCGCTCACGAAGATCGAAAACGGCGGCACGCCCGCGAGCGACAGCGCGGCGAGCATGAGGAGCGTGGCCCCGATCGGCGCCACGGCGAGCAGGCCCCGGATGACTTGCATGTCGCGAGACCCATAGCGGGCGATGGCGGTGCCGGCAGCAAAGAACGCCAAGGCCTTGGTCACGCCGTGGTTCACCACGTGCAGCAGCGCACCGTAGGTACCGACGGAGCCACCGAAGCCTAAGCCGAGCGCCACGATCCCGACGTGCTCGACGCTGTGATAGCCGAGGAGGCGCTTCAAGTCGTGCTGGGTCAGGATGAACGGCGTCGCTACCACGATCGAAATCAGGCCGAAGACCAGCAGCACCTGCATCGGGAACGCCGGCCCGACGGCGGCGGCGGCGATGGTCTGGAAACGGATGATGCCGAGCAGGGCACACTTGATGAGGGCGCCGGAAAGCAGCGCCGAGACCGGCGTGGGCGCCTGGCTGTGGGCGTCAGGGAGCCACAGATGCATGGGTGCCAAGCCCGCCTTGGCCCCGTAGCCGACCACCACGAAGATGAAACCGATCCGGACAATTCCCGGATCGAGCGCGGGAGCGACTTTCATGATCGCGGACCAGCTCCTCGATCCGGCGCCGGCGCTTCCGTGGCCCGCGGCGGCAGCGGCATAGACCAGGACGGTGCCGAAGAGGCCGAAGGAGATCCCGATGGTGGTGACGATGATGTACTTCCACGCCGCTTCCAGGCCGTGATGATGACCGTGGTAGCCGACCAGAACTGCCGAAGTGATCGTGGTGCCCTCCATTGCGATCCAGAGGACACCCAGGTTGTCGGCGAGGACCGTGACCACCATGGTCGCGACGAAGCCGTGCACCAGCGCGAAGTAGGGCCGCAGCGATTCGGGCTTCATGTTGCCAAGGGCCACCGCCTGACGGAGCCACCCCACCTGGTAGATGGAGACTGCGAAGGTGAGCACGGCGACGAGGATCAGAAAAACCAGGCCGAGGTCGTCCACCCGGAAGACGCCCAACGCCTGGGGGCCGCCCGCTACCAGGTCTCGGGCGAGGACCAGCGTGAGCGCGAGCAGGACCGCGGAACCGGCGACATCGAGCCCCGAAAGGATGCGGCGATCACGGGTGGTGAGCATGAGCAACGCCGTGACCGTGGGAACGAGCGGAAGGACCCAGAGGAGCGTCTCAGCCACGGATCATCCCCTCAGCTCTTCCAGGTCCGCGATGTCGGCGTCGACCGTCGAGCGAACCCGCAGCACCATGATCGCCATGACCAGCGCGGCGAGGATGACGTCGAGGATCACGCCGATTTCGATGATGAGCGGCATGCCCTGCGTCACCGCCATGGCGGTGAAGAAGATCCCGTTCTCTGACGCGAACAGACCCACCATCTGGGTCAGTGCGGTCTTGCGGGTGGCCATGACCAGGACCCCGCTCAGCGTGAGCGAGATCCCGACCGGGAGCGCGTTCCCGGTAATCGCCTGGCGCACCGGCCCGAGCGAGGCGCTCAAGTGGAACGACAGCACCACGACCACCACCGCGAGAGCCAGGGTCGCGGCGTCGGGGATGACGGGCTCGATCTCGCGCCGGACGTTCATGCGCCGGACCACCCAGTGCAGCACCCAGGGGAGGACGATGGCTTTGACGGTGAGCGTGATGCCGGCGATCACCCAGAGGTCCACGTTCCCGGTGGCCGTCGCCAGCACCCCGCCCGCCACGGCGATGAGAAACGACTGCGCCGCCACGGCGTAGATGGCGCGGTAGATCTGGCCTGCCGCGACGATGAGGATCATGGTGAACAACAGCAAGGCGCCGAGGTTGTCGATTACCGTCTGGACCGTCTCGGCGCTCACAGGATCCTCAGCGCCAGCGCCGTGAGGGCGCAGACGAAGCCGATGCCGAGGTAGAGCGGCACCCGAAACAGACGGAGCTTGGCGTAGGACGATTCGACCAGCGCGAGATAGACCGCGAGCACGAGGATCTTCACCGCGAATGCGCCGGCGCCGAGGAGGAGACTCACGGCGCCCGCGCCAGCCACCGCAGCGGGGAAGAACAGGGCCGATACCAGACCGAGGGTGACGATCTGGCGGGTGTGCGATGCCAGCACCATGCAGCCCAACCCCGGGCCGGAATGCTCGAGCAGCATCCCTTCGTGCAGCATCGTCAGTTCGAGGTGGGTATCGGGGTTGTCCACCGGAATCCGGCCGGTTTCGGCCGGCAGCAGTACCAGCATGGCCGCAAACCCCAGGAAGTCCGCCGCGTGCCAGCCGAGAATCCACGACGTCCCTCGGTGCGCCGCGAGGGCCCCCAGCTCGGTCGTCCCGGCTACGACCGCCGCCGAGAACACCACCATCATCAGGACCGGCTCGACCAATGGCGCGATGGTCATCTCCCGCGAGGCCCCCATCCCGCCGAACGCCCCGCCGGCATCGAGCGCGCCGACCGAGGTGAGGAAGCGGGCCAGCGCGAGCAGGCCGAGGAGCATCAGCGCGTCGCCCAGGGGAACGGCGGGCGGGCCGGCCCGGATCACCGGAACGAGCGCGCCGGCAGCCATGGTCGCGGCGAGGACCAGCACCGGAATCGACCGGAAGAAGCCCGAGGTGGTGTCCGCCTGGACCGTGCCCTTGCGAAAGAGCTTGGCGAGGTCGCGATAGGGCTGAAGGAGTCCGGCGCCCTGGCGCGACTGGAGCCGGGCCTTGAGCTTCTGAATGGTGCCGGTCACCAGCGGCCCGAGCAGGACCAGGAGGGCCAGTTCGAGCAGCACCAGGACGAGGGACCGCTCGCCGATCATCCGGGGCCCACCCCAAACAGCAGCAGGGTTACGACCAGAGCGCCGAACAGGAAGCCGATGTAGCCGTAGATGCGTCCGGTGCTGCGGTCGCGAATCGCGCGGGAGAGCTCCGAAATGCCCCGCTCGACCCGGTGATAGATCTGTGTCTCGGAGAGATCCACGATCTCTCCGGCATAGCGGATGCGCCGGACCGCGTATGGCGCGGTCATCTCGCGCACCACCTCGCGGCGGGGGCGATAGAGTGCGGCGAACACCAGCCGCAGCGGCTTGGCGAACGCCGTCGCCGTATAGTCGAAGCGCGGTGTGGGCGTCATTCCGCAGGTCCACGTCGGCGCCGCGCGCCGCTCGGCATGCCGGTCTTCACGGCGCAAGACCCAGGCGAGCGCCGCAAGCGCCACGAGAAGAGCGGCCATTACCGTCATCGAGATGGCCGTGGCCGAGGTCCCTTCCGGCATCATGCTGGCCGACAGCACCAGCGGCCCCCGGGCGGTTACCACTGCGCTCGCTCCGGGCCCATGCAGCAAACCGGCGGTAGGCGCATCGAGCAGGCGCATGGCGTAGCCCGGCGCGACGCCGAGACCAACGCACACCACCGCGAGGCAGACCATGCCCACGATCATCGACGTTGGCGCTTCCGTCGCGTGCTCCGCATGGGGCGTCCGCGGGCGACCGAGGAAGGTGACGCCGAACGCTTTCGCGAAGCAGGCGGCGGCCAGGCCGCCGGTGAGTGCCAGCATCGCCGCGGAGAAGACGATCCCGAGCCCGGCCGGTCCGTGGAACCGCATGGCGCCGCCGAGCAGGACCTGGAAGGTGAGCCACTCGCTGACGAATCCGTTAAGCGGCGGGAGGGCCGAGATCGCGACGGCTCCGAGCAGGAATAGTCCGGCGGTCCAGGGCATGCGCCGCGCGAGCCCGCCCAGCTCTTCGATGTTGCGGACGTGCGTGCGGCTCAGCACGCTGCCCGCGCCGAGAAACAGCAGCCCTTTGAAGGCGGCATGGTTGACGGTGTGGAGCAGGGCGGCAGTGAGTGCCACGGTCGCCAGGACGCCGCCCGCACCCTCCGTGCGCCACAAGATCATCGCCAGTCCCACGCCGATGAGGATGATCCCGATATTCTCGACGCTGTGGAACGCCAGCAGACGCGGGAGGTCGTGCAGCTGGAGCGCGTAGAGCACGCCGAGCACCGCCGAGGTCGTTCCCAGAATGAGGACCGTCCATCCCCAGGACGACGGCAGCGCCCCGGTCGCCGGGGCGAGGAGGTCGAAGCCGAAACGCAGCATCCCGTAGATCGCGACCTTGAGCATGACGCCTGACATCAGCGCGGACACGTGGCTCGGCGCGGCCGGGTGCGCGCGAGGGAGCCATACGTGGAGAGGAATGACGCCGGCCTTGGTGGCGAAGCCTCCCAGGGCCACGAAGAACAGGACCGTCCGGGTGGTACCGTCGAGGTTCGCCGCCACCGCGCGAAGAGCAGCGAAGTCAAACCCTCCGGCCCGCTCGGTCAGCGCAAGGAACGCGACCAGCAGCAGCGCGGTCCCGCCGTGCGCCATCACCATGTAGAGCAGCCCGGCCCGCGCGTTCTCGCCATCGCGGTCGTCGGAAACGACGAGCACATAGCTGCTGAGCGTCATCCCTTCCCAGCAGAGCAAGAACGTCATGGCGTCGCCGGCGGCGCAGACGAACACCATGCAACCGAGGAACACATTCAGCGCGACTACCTGCGCCGCCTGCCGGGCCGCACTCGCGTCGGGTGCGTGCGCCGCGAGGTAGGCCGGACCATAGATCGCGGCGGCGATGGCAACCACGGAGATGACGAGCAGGAAGTAGGCGGAAAGACCGTCCACCGACAGCGAGAGCCGGGCGAACGGGAAGAGGGCTGGGAGCGGCTGGTTCAGCGTGAAGCCCGGGCCGCCGAGGAGCACACCCAGTGAAACCCCGAGACCCGCCACGGCTCCCGCCAGCGCGAAGAGATGACCCACTCGGAGCGCTAGCCTGCCCGACCACCGCGCGAGGAGGGAAGACAATATCCCTGCCGCGTAGCACACCGCTATCAGCTTCAGGCCTGAAGCGGCGTCCAGGTCGGACATCTTGGGAGGCTACCGGCCTTTCACCGGCCGGCGCGACTCGACGGTGTCACCGCTGGAAGGCGAGATCGATCTGCGAGCGAATCTCCGCGAGTGGCCGTCCCTGGGCCAGCATCTCACCCGCGATGTTGGCCTCGTCGAGGCAGACGTCGCACCCGGCGCCGTGCTGGCTCTGGAAGCACGTCAGCAGCGAGCGATGCCCGAGGTTTTCCTTGCAGTGGCAGTAGCAATAGACGCCGTCCAGCGTCGCCGGAATCTGCCGGGCGAGCTGGTAGGTTCGCAGGACCTTGGGGTTATTCGCGAAGAACGACGCCGGCATCACCGTCTCACCCATGGTACCGGCGTCGGCTCGAGGCTCCGGATGGTGGGAACCGGCTTTGCCGCGGCCGGCCAACAGCACGACCGCGAGCGCGACGCCGGCAGCACCGGTGATGATCCAGGGCAGCGCCGACGAGCGGCGGCCGACGGCGCCTTTCTTGTTAGTGGCCATGCGCGACGCGAGGTGCCGCGGGCTGCAAGGCGCGGAGCTCCGCCAGAACTTCCGCACCGTAGAACAGACGGATGTACTTGGCCTGCACCGGCGTGAGCTTGCGCACCGCCCAGGAGAGATGGACGAAATGCGGCTCGAAGGGGTGCCGCAGAGGGATCATGCCGGACTCCTCCGGCAGCGAGTTTCCCTTTCGGGTGTTGCAGGACGAGCACGCGGTAATCACGTTGGTCCACTCATTGGTGCCACCGCGCGAAAGCGGGACGAGATGGTCTCGCGTCAGGCACTCCCGATGCCGGAAATCGGAGGGATGGCGGCCGCAGAACTGGCAGCGGTAATCATCCCGGGCAAACAGGAAGGTGTTGGTGACCTGGCGGCGGAACTTGCGAGGCACGTGAACGAACTTGACCAACCGGATCACCGCCGGTTTCGGAACGCTGAGCCGCTCGCTGCGGACAAGTCCCAGCCCCTCGGCTTCAACGAGCTCCGCCTTACCATCGATGACCAAGCGGAGCGCGCGCCGTACTGGAACCATTGTGAGTGGTTCGAACGAGGCGTTGAGGGTAAGGCAGCGCACAGCAGAGTTAAATTACCTAGCACCCTAACCTCTTGCAAGGAAGGACGTTGATAGGTGCGTGGTGCGTGGTGCGCGGGAGATGACCGGACTACATGCTGACACGACAAGATGTCCGCCAGGAGATACAACGGCACCTGGACGGCCTGCTAACCCTCGAAGATCTCGCGGCGTGGGCGGAGGAGGCGTTCCGGTCGGAATCCTTCGAGCCGGACCGGGCCGAGGTGATTCAGGAGGCGCTAGCGGTCATCCGTGACGCCGTGGACCCGCACCGATTCAGATGGGAGGAGCCGGATTTCGAGGACCTGCTCTCGATGCTGAAGGACTAGCTCTTTCCAAACGACTTCTCGAGCACCCGGATCTGCTCCAGGACCGACTTCCGGGATGACCCGCCCGCCGTCGCCCGCCGCTCCACTGAGTCTTCCCAGTTCCCCAGCGTAGCGATCAGGTGTCCCAGTTTGGGATGAATCGTGTTGCTGGTCTTGGCGGGGACCCGGTTGATCGGGACGCTGAATTCCTCGGCCGTCTTCACCAGTTGGCCAACGATGTGATGCGCCTCGCGGAAGGGGATGCCTTCCCGGACCAGTCCATCGGCCAGATCGGTCGCGAGCATGGCGGGATCGAGCGCCGCACGCATCCGATCGGGGACCGGAGTCAGGGTCGCGATCGCACCGCTCACCGCGGGCAGTACCAGCAGCACCGCGTCCACCGCGTCGAACAACAACACCTTGTCTTCCTGCAGGTCCTTGCTGTATCCCGCCGGGAGCCCTTTGAGGTTGGTGAGCAACGCGACCAGATCTCCCAAGGTGCGCGCCGAGCGGGCGCGGGCCAGCTCGAAGACATCCGGGTTCCGCTACAGGGGCATCAGGCTCGAGCCGGTGCAGTAGCCGTCGGCCAGCCGGACAAAACCATACTCGCTGCCGCTCAAGGCGACCATTTCCGCACCGAGCCGCGATACGTGCGTGGCAATGAGGGTGAGCGCAAAGAGAATGTCGGCCACGTAGTCGCGATCGCCGGTGGCATCGAGCGCGTTGCCACTGACGCCACTGAAACCGAGGATGCTGCGGAGCAGCTCGCGGTCCACTGCAACTCCGGAGCCGGCCAGAGCACCGGAGCCCAGCGGCAGCACCGAAACCCGGCGGGCTGCATCGTCCAGCCGCTGACGATCGCGAACCAGCGGCCAGGCGTGTGCGAGTAACAGGTAGCCAAACCGCACCGCCTGGGCTCGCTGGCCGTGCGTGTAGCCCGGCATGATGAAGTCGACCGACGCCTTGGCCTGCCCCAGCAGTGCCCTGCCCAAATCGACCACCGCGCGGTCGATCTGTTCGATGGCCTCCATGCACCACAGCCGGAGGTCGGTGGCGACCTGATCGTTGCGCGACCGGCCGGTATGGAGTTTTCCCGCGACCTCGCCCACCTCTTCGTAGAGCAGGCGCTCCACCAGGGTGTGAACGTCTTCGTCGGGCTCCTGTCCGGGACTGCCACTTTCCAGGCGGCCGGCGACGCGGTCGAGCCCTCCGAGCAGTTTGGTCTCTTCGGCCGGTGAAAGAACTCCCGCTTGCTTCAGCGCCTGCACCCAGGCCTTGCTGCCGCGAATGTCCTGGGGCCAGAGACGCACGTCAACCGGGAGCGAGCGGTTGAGCTGGTCCAGCGCCTGCTCGGGGCCCGCCGCGAACCGGCCACCCCACATATGGTGTGCGCCCGACGGCTGGCCGGGCGCACTTCCCTTCTTTCCGGGACGACGGCGGCGCTTGGTCAGTCGGCCACCGCTTCGGTTTCGGCCTTCTGGGCCTGTTGCGCCGTCATCCGTACGGGAAGTCCAAAGAGCCGGATGAACCCGCCGGCATCGGCCTGGTTGTAGACCTCGTCCTTGGAAAACGTGGCGTAGGCTTCGGAGTACAGTGAATACGGGCTCTTCCGCGACTGAACCGTCACATTCCCCTTGAACAACCGAACCCGCACGCTGCCGGTGACGTAACGCTGGGTGACGTTGACCAACGCATCGAGCGCCTCGCGCTCGGGTGTCCACCAGCGTCCCTCGTAAACCAGGTCGGCATACCGGGACGCGAGGCTGTCCTTGAGGTTGAGCGTGCGCCGATCGAGTACGATCTGCTCCAGCTCGCGGTGGGCGGCACGCAGGACGGTGCCGCCCGGCGTCTCGTAGACCCCGCGGGATTTCATGCCTACCACGCGGTCTTCTACCACATCGGCGCGGCCCACACCGTGTGCCCCGGCGACTTCGTTCAGCCGCTCCACCAGCTCAACCGGACCGAGCGGCACGGTGTCGATGGCGACCGGCGTGCCCTGCTCGAAATCGATGGTGATCTCATCGGGCTGGTCCGGCGCGTCGGCGGGGTCCCTGGTCAACACGAAGAGCTCTTTGGGCGGCGGCATCGCCGGATCCTCGAGGATCCCGCCTTCGTGCGAGAGGTGCCACAGATTCCGGTCCCGGCTCCACGGTTTCGCCGGGGACACTTCCACCGGAACCTTCTTTTCCTTGAGATAGGCGATGAGGTCTTCCCGGCCCCGGAATTTCCACTCCCGCCACGCGGCGATGATCTTGAGCTGCGGGGCCAGGGCCACGTAGGTGAGCTCAAAGCGGAGCTGGTCATTGCCCTTGCCGGTACAGCCGTGGCTCACGGCGGTAGCGCCGGCCTCGAGCGCCGCGTGCACCTGGCCCGCCGCAAGGACCGGACGGGCCATGGAGGTACCTAGCAGATAGGTTCGGGCGTAGATGGCCCCGGCCCGCACGGTGGGAAAGACGAACTCGCTGATGAATTTTTCCCGGAGGTCTTCCACCACGCAGCCCACGGCGCCGGAACGGACCGCCTTCTCTTCCAGGCCCACCAGCTCTTTGTCTCCCTGGCCCACGTTGCCGCAGTAGCAGAGGACCCGCGCATCGTAGGTCTCTTTCAACCATGGAACGATCGCGGACGTGTCGAGGCCGCCGGAATAAGCGAGCACTACAAGAGGTCCCGCCATTTTCTTGTTGCCTCTCCTCAGACTCGGTTAGTTGACCCTGCAAGGCTCAGCTCGACCTGCTACCTGGTGGTTCCCTCTCCCCTCCCGCTTGTCGTTCCCCTCTCCGGTAACGGAGAGGGGACAGGGGTGAGGCTACTTGTCGATCGGCCGCTCGGGCACAATCATCGTCCCGACGCCCGCGTTGGTGAAGATCTCCAGTAGCAGCGAGTGGCGCGTGATGCCGTCGATGATATGCGCTTCATGCACCCCATGCTCGACGGCGCGCACGCAGGCCTCGAGCTTGGGACCCATCCCGTCGCCGGCGGCACCAGTCTCGACCATGCGCCGCACTTCGGCCGGGCGCATGCTCGAGATGAGCGTCTGCTTATCCGCGAAGTCCCGGTATACGCCGGGGACGTTGGTCATGATGATGAGCTTCTCGGCGGCGACCGCCGCGGCCAGCTCGGCCGCGATGGTGTCGGCGTTGATGTTCAGGATGGTACCCTGCTCGTCCGCCCCCAGCGAGCTGACGACCGGAATGAATCCCTTGGCCACCAGGTGCAGCACCAAGGTGGGATCGACGCCGTCCACATCCCCGACGTAACCGAAGTCCACTTCCTTGGGCTTCCCTTTGTCCATGATGGTCGTGACCGGGCGTTTGTGGGCGCGCACCAGCCCCCCGTCGATGCCGGACAATCCCACGCCCCGGCCACCGTGTTTGTGCAGGGCGGAGAGCAGCTCGGTGTTGATCTTTCCCGCGAAGACCATCTTGGCCACTTCCAGCGCGGCCTCGTCGGTGATGCGACGGCCGTGGACCAGTTGCGGCCGGAAGCCGAGCGTTTCGGATAGCACGTTGGCCTGCGGCCCGCCCCCGTGGACCACCACCAGCCGGATGCCGACCATGCTGATTAGCGTGAGATCGCCGGCGATCGCGTCCACGTGTTCCGGGTCCTGGAGCAGCTCGCCGCCGAACTTTACCACGAACAGCTTGTCGCGGAACTGCCTGATATAGGGGAGCGCCTGGAGAAGAATCGAGACGTCGTACATGCTATGCTCCAACTCGACGGCATGATGGCAACACGGCATGACGGCATGACGGCATGACGACACGACGGCACGACGGCATGACGGCATTCTCGCCCGCCACATGCCGTGATGCCGTTATCCCGCTATGCCGTTGCATGGGACAACACGGGAGTCAACGTGCCCACGAATTCATTGACTTGTGCTTCTCCAATGATCAACGGCGGCAGCAGGCGAAGTGTCTGCGGGTCGGACGACGTCCCCGCGACCACCCCGCGCTCGATCAGCGCCTTGACCACCGGCGAAGCGGCACGGTCCAACTCGAGACCGAGGAGCAGCCCTTTGCCCCGAATGGCCTTGATGCCGGTCATGCCGGTGAGCTTCCGGAGCAGCAGCGCTCCCATGCGCGCGGCGTTCTCCACCAGGCCTTCACTCTCGATGACCTCCAGCGTCGCCTTCATGGCCGCCATCGCCACCGGCCCGCCGCCGAAGGTCGTCCCCTGGTCACCGGAGCCGATCTGTTTCGCGAGATGGGGCGCCACGATGACCGCCGCCGCCGGAATTCCGCTGGCGATGCCCTTGGCCAGCGTGATCAGGTCGGGCTTCACGCCGACCCCGTCCGCGAAGAAATAGGTCCCGGTGCGGCCGAATCCGGTCTGAATCTCGTCGAAGATCAGGACCGCGCCGGCCTTGGCGGTGAGCTCGGCCATCCGCCGATAGAAGGCATCGGGCGCGGCGAAGATTCCGGCGAGCGACTGGATCGTCTCGCAAATCACGCCGGCGGTGTCGCCGTCGAGCTCCCTGGCAAGCGCGGCTTCATCGCCGAAGGGGATGTGGACATGGTGCGGGACGAGCACCGGGCCGGCGGTCACGCGGTATTTCGGCAGTCCCGCCGCCGACAGGCTCGCCAGGGTCCGCCCGTGAAAGGAGCGCTCGAACGAAATGATCTTGCGGCGGCCGGTGAGCTTGCGCGCGATCTTGAAGGCGACTTCGTTCGCCTCGGTCCCGGAGACACAGTGAAACACGCGCGAATCGGGGTGCGGCGCGTGCCGCAACAAGAGCTCGGTGGCTTCCACCCGGACCGCCGACAACACCGCGGACGAATAGAACAGCAGCTGCCGCGCCTGGGCCGCGATCGCCTCCGCGACCTTGGGGTGGGAATGGCCGGTGATCGCGACGGCGTGCCCGCCGTAAAAATCCAGATAGCGCTTGCCGGCAGCATCGAAGAGGTAGCACCCCTCGCCCCGCACCGGGACGAACGGCAGACGGGTGTACACCGCCAGCTCGGCACGATCGGCCCGGGCGGCGAGCGCTTCCGCATTTCCGGTCGCCGCGTCTTTCAAGGAGGTCGCGCCGTTCATGGAATCAGGGCGGGCAGCTTGAGGCCGGTGGTCTCCGGAAAGCCGAACCCGAGGTTGAAGCACTGCACCGCCTGACCGGCGGCGCCGCGGACCAGATTATCCACCGAGGAAATGACCACCGTCACTCCGTCGCCATCCTGCACGTAGATGTCGGCATTGTTGGTGCCGCGCACGTCGATCACGTTGGGCGGCTCCTCCACTACCCGCACGAACGGGGAACCCGCATAGAACCGGGCGTACCATTCGGCCGTGTTGCCGTGTTTCGCGCCGTCATACACCAGATAGCTGCAGGCATAGATGCCGCGAACCGCGGGCGTCGATTGCGGAACGAAAGATAGCGGTGGAAGCGGCCGCCCAGGCGCCAGCCGCGACCAGGCCGCGCGGATTTCGGCCTCGTGCTGGTGAGAAAACACCTTGTACGCCTTGAGGGTGCCGGCGCGCGTCGGGTGATGGGTGCCCTGCTGCGCCGTGGCGCCGCTGCCCGAGGAGCCGGTCTTGGCATCGACGATGATGCGCCCCGGCGCGGGATCGGCACACAGCGCCGGCGCGGTGCCGAGCAGAATGGCGGTCGCGAAGCAGCCCGGGCAGGCCACCTTCCGGGCATCGGGGAGCTGGTCGCGGAACAGCTCGGGAAGCCCGTACACCCAGCCTTTCAGCTCGGCGCCGGTGCGAAAATCCTGCGCCAGGTCGTAGAGCCGGGCCTGGGGACAACGCTCCGCCACCCGGTCCATGACTGCGGTGGAGTGCCCGTGCGGCAGGGAGAAGAACACCGCGTCGAGATCGCGCTCCAGTGCTTCCGGTGCGCTCTCGACCAGGACCAGATCGGTCAGCCCGCGGAGCCCGGGATGGATGGCGTCGACCCGGCGTCCGGCTTCGCGGGAGCTGGCCTGACGCACCGCGACTTCGGGATGCAGGAGCAGCAACCGGAGCAGCTCGGCACCGCCGTAGCCGCTGGCGCCGTAAATGGCCGCGCGAATCATGCCGAGCGCGGAGTGCGGAGTGCGGAGTGCGGAGTTTTCACCGTCCGGGTAGCGCCTTCAGCGCGACCAGATCAGCGAGGCGTTCCCCCGCGGTGCGGGCGTTGGCGGCCGGAATGCCCAGCTCGTCTTCCACGTAGCGTTCGCCGACCAGGTTGTCGGTCGCGGGGCCGCTCATGATGTCGATCTCCCGCCCGAAGGAGCGCGCCAGCTCGCGGGCGCCCCAGGCGCCGACCAGGTCGTTGGCGCACATCACGTGGCTCGAGATCGCCTGGCGCAGCTCGGGGTCGCGATAGAACGACTCCACCCCGTAGCCGCCGATGATGCCGTCGCCCATCTCGACCACGATGGCATCGAGCGGCTTTTCGCCGAGGGCGTTGAGCAGGCCTTTGGCCATCGGCGCGAGGTCGCTGAACCCGGCGGTGGAAGGCTGGCCCGCATCGAGAAAGCTCAGGGACTCCACCGCACCGTGATCTTCCATGTTCAGGGTATCACGCAGCGCGGCGACGCCCGAGAGCTTGACCGCCCCGAGCTTCAAATCGCGCTTCTGGTTGAGCCAGGCGATGATCTCGCAGGCGGCCCGGGTTTTCCCCGCGGCCATGCAGGTTCCGGCCACGACGATGAGCGGCAGCGTGCAGGTGAGATGCTCGGCCGGCGGGATCGCGCCCTCGGCGATGTTCATCACCTTGCCGTCCCGGACGCCCAGGCCGAGGACCTTCACCCGCAGCGGATGCCCGTAGTCCTGGTTGGCGGAGGTGGCGACACCGATGACGCCGCCCATGTTGAGCACGTTGAGCACGTCGCCGGCGTGGACCCGGTCGGGGCAATGGCCGACGAACCCCTTGAGCGCGCGGCGCGAGCCCAGGGTCCCGGCGATCACGTCGTCCTTGGAAATGTGCGCCAGGCGGCCGCTGATCAGCTCCAGCTGGTCATAGACCCGCTTTTCCTCGAGGGCCTCGACCACGATGATGTCGCCGGAGCGCACGGTACCGCTCTCGACCACATCGAGCTCGCGGTCGGTCACGTGCCCGCAGGTCGAGGAGGCCACTTTGTGGACCAGCACCCGCGTGGCGGGGGCGCTCACGACCGGCCCGGACTTCGCAGCCAGCATGGAAGACTCTCCGTATCAATATGCGTGGAAGTGCATAAAAATACACGGGCGCCACTCTGGGTCAAGCGCTGCCACTGAGGCCGCGGAGCTTGGCGGCGAGCGCCCGCCGGGCTCGCTCGCTGCGAGTGATGATGAGCATGGTGTCGTCGCCGGCGATACAGCCGATGACTTCCGGCCACTGCTGCTGGTCCAGCGCGCTGCCCAGCGCTTCCGCCGACCCGGCGGGCGTCTTGACCACCAGCAGCGGGCCCACGCCTTCGATGGACAGCAACAACGCCGGCACCAGCTGCTCGAGCGGCGGATGGAGATGGTCGCCATCGGAGGAGGGCGCGTAATAGGAGCCGCCGGCCGGATGGGCGACCTTGGCCAGGCGCAGCTCGCGGATGTCGCGCGAGAGGGTCGCCTGGGTCACGTCGATGCCTTCGTCGTGCAGCAACTCACGAAGCTGCTCCTGGCTGTGCACCCGGGTACGCCGCACGATACCCATGATCGCGGCTCGACGTTGGCTCTTCATACCCCAAGACCCTTCGGTTTACGGCGGAACGAATCAGACCACGACCACAACAATTTCAACGTGCCAATACTAACCGGCCCGGCGACCGGAAACTATGCGCCCGCCCGCCGGTGCACCCGCCGGCCCGCCACCCAGGTCCCGGTCACCGCCGCCGGTCCGGATTCCAGAACCTGCGCCGCGACCGCGCCGGGAGACGCGCCCGCGGCTCCGATCCGCAACAGGCACAGGTCGGCCCATTTGCCCGGCTGGAGCGAGCCGATTTCGTCGCTCATTCCCAGCGCGCGCGCCCCACCGAGGGTGAGCAGCTCGAGCAGTACCGGCGCGTCGAGCCCGGATTCGAGACCAGCCGCTCGTGCTTCCGCGAAGAGGTCCATCGAATCGACACTCGCCAGCGAATCGGTGCCCAGACCCGCAGGGAGGCCGTCGTGCACATACGCCGCGATCGGCGGCGACCCATGTCCGTGCCGCCGGTTGGAGCGCGGGCACAGCGCCACGGCGCAACCACGCTCTCGCAGGATGTGGCGGTCCGCCGCACCGGTCTGCACCGCGTGGATGACCAGCGCTTGCGGCCCCAGCACTCCCAAACGATCGAGGTAGCGTACCGGCGATTCCGCCAATTCCGGCAGCGGGATGCCCCGGCGGCTCCACAGCTCCGCGAACGGTCCCCTGCCCCTGGTGACGAACGCCGTCTCTTCCGGTGATTCCGCCAAATGGACCGCGAGCGGGAGGCCCTCACTGCGGGCCCACTCTGCCACCTTCCGGAACAGGGGTCCACTCACCGTGTACGGCGCGTGCGGTGACACGCCGATTCGGACCGCGGGGGGAGCGCCGCCACACAGCCGCTCGACCGCTGCCACCAGACCGGCGAAAGCCTCCTCCAGCTGATCGGGGTGGGGCCCGAATACTTCCTGGTAGGCGACGCCGCGGCCGCCCAGGTCCGTAAGCGCCTCGGCAGCCGCGCCACTGTCACCGGTATCGGCCACCGTCGTGGTCCCCGCTGCCCACGCCTCGCGCAGCCCCTGGCGGGCCGCTTCGAGAAACACTGGCGGAGCCGTTTCCGCCTTGCGACGGCGGATCTGCTGGATCCAGTCGAAGAACGCCGGGTCCGCCACGCTGCCCCGAAGGCCGGTGAGCTCGAGATGGGTGTGCGCGTTGACCAGCCCCGGCAAGAGGACGCAATCTGGGGCAACCAGGTTCTCGACGTCGGATGGCCGGGGAACAATCGAATCGGGCCCGACGGCCTGGATGCGGCCGGCGGCGTCCACCAGCACGGCTCCATCGGCGACAGGAGGGGAAGCAACCGGCCAGACGAGTCCCGCCGCGAGGCGGAAACCGTTCAGTGTGGGGACTCCAGCGAGAGACCGCGACCGACCCAGGAATGCACCGGGCACAGCTCGGTCGGCTCCGTGCCGGGCACGAACCATTCCCAGTAGCGCGTGGGCTTGGGACAGAGCGGGGTGGCCAGGTACCCCGTGGTGTTGTCGACCTCACGCGTGATCAGCTCCGGCGGCCGGGGCCAATCGGAGGGCCGGGCGCGTCGTTCGTAGACCTCACGCATGAACATGGTCCACGCGGGCGCCGCGAGGACTCCACCCGCGGCGTTGGCTTTGATCTTCTGGGGCGTATCCAGCCCCATCCAGACGCCGGTCACGATTTCCGAGGTGAAGCCGATGAACCACACATCAGTGCCATCATCGGTGGTCCCGGTTTTTCCTGCAGCCGGGTAGGTAAACCCGCCGGCCCAGACCGCGTTGTATGCCGTCCCCCGCTTGATCACGTCCTGCATCATGCTGTTCACGATCCAGGTGTGCGCCTGATCCATGACCCGGTCTCTTCGTTCCTGCGGCTGCCACAGGATGTTGCCCGCCGGGTCTTCCACCCGCTGGATCGCGATCGGTGCGACCCGCTCTCCCAGCGTGGCAAAGGTGGTGTAGGCGGAGACCATCTCCAGCGGTATCACGCTCGCGGCGCCGATGAAGACGGAGGGGAACGGCGGCAGTTTGGTGGATATACCCATCCGCACGGCCTCGCCGATCACCGCCTGGACTCCCATTTCGAGTCCCAGGTTGATGGCGATCAGGTTCCGGGACTGATACAGCCCCCGGCGCATGGCCATGGGCCCGCGGAAATCGCCCTCGTAATTCTGGGGCTCCCACGGCATGGTATCGGTGCCCTCTTGCGGCAGGCTGATCGGCTCGTCGTTGATGATGTAGCTCGCGGGTTTGCCGGCGCGGATCGCCGCCGCGTACACGAAGGGCTTGAAGGTGGATCCGGCCTGACGGTGCGCCTGGGTGGCACGGTTGAACTTCGAATCGTCGAAGTCCCTTCCACCCACCATCGACAGAATGGAGCCGGTCTTCACGTCCATGCTGACCAGCGCCCCCTGGAGATAGGGCGTGTTGGTCAGATCACTCGCGCTCTCGCCGTTCTGGTCCAGGTACTCCTGATAGGTGAGATGGCGGTAGGGCCCGAACGTGCCGGATTCGATGGCGGTGAGCTGGTCGCGCATGGCGCGCTCGGCGGCGAGCTGCATGTCCAGGTCCAGCGTGGTGTAGACCCGATAACCCCGCCGGTAGACGTCGTTCAGGCCGAAGCGATCCACCAGTTGCTGCCGTACGTACTCGACGAAATAGGGAGCGACATCCCCGAAATCGGGACGCCCGGAAAGCGCCAGGGGGTACGCCTTCCACCGCTCGGCCTCGGCCTCGGTGAGGTAGCCCTGACCCTTCATGAGGTCGATGACCACGTTGCGTCGCTGGATGGCGCGGGCCGGGAACTGGATCGGATCGTAGCTGCCGGGGCGCTGGTTCAAGCCCGCGAGCAGCGCCGCCTCGGCCACATTGAGCGACCGCGCCGATTTGCCGAAGTAGCGCTGCGCCGCGGTCTCGACCCCGTAGGAGCGATTGCCCAAAAAGATCTGATTGAGGTAGAGCTGGAGGATCATGTTCTTGTTGTAGGTGCGCTCCAGCTCGAGGGCGACCTTGATTTCGCGAATCTTGCGGCGGACGTCCTTCTTCTTCGGCAGTCGCTCCGGGAACACGTTCCGGGCGAGCTGCATGGTGATGGTGGAGAATCCCTGGGAGAAGCGCAGCGCGAGCAGGTCGGCCTTGACCGCTCCGAAGATGCGGTTGTAGTCGATGCCGTGATGGCGGTAGAAGCGCTTGTCCTCGACCGCGATGAAGGCGGCGCGGACCTCGGGCGCGATGTCGTCGAAGGCCAGCACGGTGCGGCGCTCGTTGCCCAGCTCGGTGATGAGCCGGCCGTCGGCGGCGTAGAGCTTGGCCGCCTGCATCGGGCGGTACTCCTCCAGCACGCCGATCGAGGGGCACGCCGCGCCGGCGCAGGCGCGAGTCCAGGACCCGCACGCCAGGCCGAATCCGAAGCCCACAATCACCAGGATTCCGACGGTGAGGACTCGTTTCACGGTGGGGCGGTTCAGCCACGCACCGAACGACCGCAAGAGCTGCATATCAGTGGTAACCTAGCGGCGGCTGGTTCTGCTTGCCAGCGGTTCCGGCGATACATAACCTTCGCGCGACATGACCGATCTTCTCGCTGAGCTCTCGTGGCGCGGGCTGGTTCAGGACACGACTCCCGGCTTACCCGAGCGCCTCGCCAAGGGTCCCATCACCGCGTACGTCGGCTTCGATCCCACCGCGCCCAGCCTGCAGGTAGGGAACTTGGTGCCGATCATGCTGCTGGCGCATCTGCAGCGCGCCGGCGGGAAAGCCATGGTGGTGATGGGCGGCGGCACCGGCATGATCGGCGACCCCAGCGGCAAGAACGAGGAACGGCCGCTGCTCGATCAATCGGTGCTCGACGCCAACGTGCGAACCCAGGAAACGCAATTCCGCCAGCTCCTGCCAGGCGTCCAGGTCGTCAACAATGCAACGTGGCTCAGACCGCTCTCCCTGGTCGAATTCCTGCGCGACGTGGGCAAGCACTTCCCCATTTCCCTGATGCTGCAGAAGGAATCGGTCAAGGCGCGGATGGAGCAGGGAATCTCCTACACCGAATTCTCCTACATGCTGACGCAGGCCTACGATTTTTGGCATCTGTACCGGGAATGCAACTGCGAAATGCAGATGGGTGGAAGCGATCAGTGGGGCAACATCACGGCGGGAATCGAACTGATACGGAGGCGAGAAGGCAAGGAAGCGCATGGTTTGTCCGCGCCCCTGATGACCACTGCCGGTGGAACGAAATTTGGTAAGACAGAAGGCCGAGCGGTCTGGTTGGATCAACGACGCACGGCACCGGTCATGTTTTACAACTTCTGGGTGAATGTTGATGACCGCGACGTCGAACGCTTCTTGCGGATGTTCACCTTCAAATCAGACGTTGAGATCAAGCAGCTCATGGCCGAGCATGAGCGTGATCCTGGTGCCAGAGTACCCCATCATGCGCTCGCGTCAGCGGTCACGGACTGGATACGTCCGGGAACCTCGGAAGGCCTTCGAGAGACGATGCGCGAGGCAATCTCCGAAATGGCGAGCGGAGATCTGGTGCATACAATCGAAGAGTTTTGCAGAAGCTTGGAGAAGTTTCCCGAGTGGCAGTGGGACCGCCACCACCCTCCGCGTCCCGAAGACCTGTTCGTCGCGGCAGGCCTCGCCACGTCAAAGAGCGATGCTCGCCGACTGATTGCCGGGAAGGGTCTTTACTTGAATCGGAAGGTGCCGCAATCCGGTGACCCGGTCCCGGAGTCGGAAGTACAGCAAACCGAGTTCGGGAGATTTGTACTGCTGCAGAAGGGCAAGAAAAACTATCAGCCGCTTCGGATAACGGGACTGGACTAAAACGGTGAGTAGTACGTGGTGCGTGGTGCGTTTCAATCATACCACCCACTCACCACTTACCACGCACCACTCACCTTCCGGTCAGTATCGCCACCACCTTTTCGACTTCATCCACGGTGTTGTAACAATGCGGTGAGAGGCGAATGCGTCCTTCCCGCAGCGCGCATACCACGTTGTTCTTCTTGAGCTGCAAGAACGTCTCGGCCACGTGATCCGGGCTCACGCACACGATGGATGAATCGTGTTCGGCATCCGTCGGCGACGTGATCTCGATCTCGCCTCGGGCGGCGGCTTCCAGCAGCGGCTCTCGCAGGTTGCGATTACGCGCCGCCACCCGGTCGATTCCCAGGTCGAGCAGCAGCTTCACGCTCTCGACCATTCCGATGAAATCCTGGAACGGGAGCGTCCCGACCTCGTAGCGCCGCGCATCGCGCTTGAACGCGGTGTCGTACTCGGTGAGCCGGGAATAATCGTCGGTGCTCTCGAACGCGGTCCATCCCACCAGCACCGGAGCGAGGCTGGGGATCAGATCCCGTCGTACATAGACGAATCCGGAACCCCAGGGCGACAGCAGCCACTTCTGGCCCCCGCAGGCGAGGATGTCGATCGGCACCCGGTGCACGTCGAGGGGCAACTGACCTACGCCCTGAATGGCATCCACCACCAGGTAGGAGCCGTTGGCGCGGCAGGCATCGGAGAGCCGTACCAGATCCGCCCGATAGCCGGTGGAGAACTGGACCCAGGAAACGGCCAACACCCGCACCCTCGGATCGGTGAGGCGCTCGACCAGGTAGTCTTCGTCGGGCCACCCCAGCGCGGTGGTCGGCGCCAGATCGACCGCTATGCCGCGCTCCTTGAGCATCAGCCAGGGATAGACCACCGCGGGGAATTCCCGGTCGGAAACCAGGACCGTGTCCCCTTTCTGGAGCGGGAGACCGCGGGCCGCGAGAGCGAGGCCGAAGCTGGTGCTGGTCGCCAGGGCGATCTCTTCGGCATCGGCATTGATCAGGCGGCCCAGCAGCGTGCGCGCCTCCGCCAGCGAATGCTGCAGGTCGCGATCGGGGAGCAGGTGCGGAGCGGTTCTCTTGGCGGTGGTCTCTTCGATGATGCGGCGGGTGCGCTCGGGAATCGGGCCCGAACCGGCGTTGTTCAGATACGTGGTCTCGCCGGTCCAGGCGAACTCCGCGCTGCGGAGCGCGCGGAAGGTCTGGTCGAGCTCACTGGCTGCCGGCTGGTCGAGGGTAACGCGAGCCATATGAGAAAGGTAGCTGGTACGGTCGTCTAGGGTTCAGAGGCGATAGGTGTCAGGTGTCAGGGTCTTAACCGTAAAGCCCTGACACCTGACACCTGGCACCTGGCACCTGGCACCTGGCACCTGGCACCTCGTTCATCCGCCAATATCTGAAAGCTCCAGCGCATGCAACCGTTGATAGAGGCCGCCGGCGGCTACCAGCTCGGCGTGGCGTCCCGCCTCGACCACGCGCCCGCCGTCGAGCACCACGATCCGATCCGCGCGGGCAACGGTGGACAGCCGGTGGGCAATGACGAGCACCGTGCGGTGTTCCACCAGCCGTTGGATGGCTTCCTGCACCAATCGCTCCGACTCGGAGTCCAGCGCCGAGGTCGCCTCGTCCAGAATCAGAATGGGGGGATCGCGGAGAATGGCGCGGGCGATGGCGATGCGCTGGCGCTCCCCACCCGAGAGGCGCGCGCCTCGCTCGCCGAGCATCGTGTCATAGCCCTGGGGAAGCTGCTCGATGAAGCGGTGCGCGTTGGCTGCGCGGGCCGCCGACTCGACCGCGGCATCGGATGCGTTTGCTTCGTCTCCGTAGGCGATGTTGCTCCGCACGGTACCGTTGAAGATGACGGTCTGCTGACTCACGATGCCCATGGCGCGCCGCAGCGAGCGCCGGCTGTACCCGGTGATCGGCACGCCGTCGATCAGCACCGCCCCGCGCTGCGGCTCGATGAAGCGCGGCAGCAGGTCCACCAGGGTGGACTTTCCGGCACCGGACGGCCCGACGATCGCCACGATCTCGCCCTGGGGAACCTGGAGGTGCACGCCGCGCAGGACCCAGGCATCGGGCTGGTACGCAACCCACACGTGGTCGAAGGTGATGGCCTGGCGCAGTCCCGGAAACGACGGCGCGTCCGCCGGATCGATGTCCTCGGGCGGCAGATCGAGCACCTCGAACAGCCGCTCGGCAGCGGCCAGGGAAGATTCGGCGATGGCGGGAAACTGCGACATGGACTTGACCGGGGAGAGCAACCGGAGCGAGACCGCGAGAAACGCGATGAACAGCTCCGGCCGCATGCCCCACGCGCCCCGGCTTCCGATCACCAGCAGCAGCACGATCACGATGGTTCCGAAGGTCTCGCTCAGCGGGTGCGACAGCAGCGCGATGCGTTGGGAGCCGATGTACTGGTCGCGATAGGCGCCCAGCCGAGTCTCGAAGCGGCGGCGCTCGTAGGCTTCCGCTCCGTGCGCTTTCACCAGGCGCGCGCCTTCCACCGTTTCGGAGACGATGGCGGTCATCTCGCCCCGTTCTTCCAACAGGGTGCGATACCGCACCCGTATCGCGCTCAGGATGGGGCGCAACAGCAGCACCACGACCGGTGCGAGGGTGAGCACGATCAGGGCCATCCGCCAGGACAGCGACAGCATGATCGCCAGGTAGACCAGAATGACCGTGCCGTTCTGGAGTGCCACGATGAGCGCCTGGCTCACGATGAGCTTGGCCTGCTCCGGATCGGAGAGGAAACGGGTAATGAGCTGCCCGCCCTTGGTGTGGTGGTAGAAGGCGAGACCGAGGCGCTGGAGATGCGCGTAGAACGCTTCGCGCAGATCCCGGGCGACGCCTTCCTGAATCCGGATGCCGAGGTAGGTCGAGACATAGGCCGCGACGTTCTTGAGGACGACGGTGAGCAGGATCAGCAGCCCGACTTTGGGCAGCGCGGTGGAGCCGGACGCGGGGCCGAAGATCCATCCCAGCACCGCATCGAGGATGCGCTCGATACCGGTGGGCGATGCTGCCGCCGGGTCGAGGCCGAACAACGATCGCAGAAAAGGGATCAGCAGCGCGAAGCTGAATCCGTCGAGCGTCGAGGCGACGACGGCCGCCCCGAAGCTTGCCGCGAGGAGTCCCCGATACCGGCGCGCGAATTGCAGCAGTCGCCGGAACCGCCTCACGCTCAGCCGCCTCGCGGGGTGAGCAACGCCACCGGAACGATCAGCTCCTCGGGCGTGACTCCACCATGCAGGAAGGCGCCCCGATAGCGCGCCTGGTATTCGCGCAGCTTGGTGGGATAGACGAAGAAATGCCCGCCGGTGGCGAGGAGCAGGCGCACCCCCAGGCCCATCCGCGGCAGCCCCCATGCGGCCAGGTCTTCCACCTGGACGGCGGCGTCTTTCCGCTCCGCCCGGAGGTCTTCGCCGAACTTGTAGCGCAGATTCGCGGTCGTATCCCGCTTGGCGTAGACCGTGGCCGGCGTGTGGCAATGGATCGAGCCGTGATCGGTGGTGAGCAGGACCGGCACATCGCGCCGCTCCGCCTCCTTGAGCGCCCGCATCAGGGCCGAGTCGCGGAACCAGGTCCGGGTCAGGCTGCGGAGCGCCGCTGCGTCGCGCGCCACCTCGTACAGAATCGCGTGCTCCGCCCGCCCGTGCGTGAGCTGGTCGATGAAGTTGAAGACCAGCACGGTCACGCCCCCGCGCGCCAGATAGCCGGGCAACCGCTTGAGCATTTCCTCCCCGTCGGTGGCGCTGGAAATCTTCTCGTAGGGGGCGTCCACGCGCGAGCCGGTCAGCTCGGAGAGCTGCTCGTTGAGCAGAGCGCCTTCGTGCGCGTTGAGACTCTCGTCGTCCCGCGCGCCCCACCACTCCGGATGGCGCTGCTGGATCTCCACGGGAAACAGCCCGCTGAAAATGGCGTTGCGCGAAAAGGGCGTGGCGCTGGGAAGGATGCTGTAGTAGTGCGAGACCTCGATGTCGAACAGCTCCGAGATATCGGGTTTCAAGGTCTCCCACTGGTCCAGCCGCAGGCAATCCACCACGATGAACAATGCCTTGCCTCGCGACTTGAGCAGCGGCGTCAGGAACTCGCCCACCACATCGACCGAGAGCGGCGGCCGGTCCCGGGCCGGATCGGCCAGCCATTTGGGATAATTCCGCGCGATGAAGCCGGCAAAATCCTCGTGCAGGGTGGTCTGGAACGTGGAGAGCGCTTCGCGCAGCCCGGACTGGTCGCCCGCGGCGAGCCGCACTTCCCAGCTCGCCAGCTCCGCCACCAGCTCGATCCATTCCCGCCAGCCAAGCCGCTCGCCCCGCCGCTCGCCCAGCTCGCGGAACCGCATGACGAAGTCGCGGGCGAGGCGCTGCTCGCGGATGCGGTCGCCCTCCAGCAGCCGAGTCACCACGCTGAGGACCTGACGCGGGTTCACCGGCTTTACCAGGTAGTCGTCCATCTCGATACCGATGGCTTCGCGCATGGTGCCGGCTTCTTCGCTCTTGGTCACCATGACCAGGGGTATCGCAGGATCGATGGCGCGGATCTCGCCTACCAACTCGAGGCCCCGCCGCCCGGGCAGGTGCTCATCCAGGAGCACCACACCGTACGGCTGCTTGCGCAACAAGGCGAGCGCATCGTCGCCGTGCGGGGTGCGCTCGACGTGGAACCCGTGCTCCTGGAGGAAGAGCGCGTGCGCCGTGAGGGCCTCGACTTCGTCGTCGACCCAGAGAATCGTTTTGGGACGGGCCATGGGGGGAAACTACCCCGACGCGTCGGGTAGAGTAAACGGGCAATGGCCATCAGCCGTCAGATGCTTCGATTGACCCGACGCTTCGAGGTGTGAACGAAGGTTGCCGGTTACGACTGACGGCTGATGGCTGATGGCTATCTCATGGCTGACGGCTGACGGCTCAGGTACATTGCCTCGCTACGATTTTGAGACTCGCATGACCGACCAACTGGACCATGAATGGCCGCAAAGCGTAAGGTTCGCGACTCGCTGACCCATCTGATCCAGCGGGTCGACGAACAACCCGCCGGGAAGATCTCGCCCGACACGGTGCCGACCGGATTTCCCTCGGTCGACCGGCTGCTGGGCGGAGGGTTCCGCCGCCGCGACCTGATCGCGCTGGGGGGGGACGTCGGCTCCGGAAAATCGGCCCTCGCGCTCGCCTTCGCCCTGCGGACGGCGGCACTGGGCTACCCGGTGGTGTTTTTCTCCGGGGAGATGGACGAGGACCGCCTACTGGAGCGGGCGTTGGCGATTCAGGGCAAGGCGCCCATCGACGATATGCGCGCGGCAAAGCTCGGCGAGCAGGCACGCGCCACGATCGGCGCCGCCGCGGTGGGCATGCGGGACCTGCCGCTCACGATCCATCCGCTGGTGGGCCAACACTTCGACGAAGCGCTCGCGGCCGCCTGGCCCCATCACCCCGCACTCATCGTCATCGATTACCTGCAGCTCTTGCCACCTCCCACCGTCCGGTCCACTCAGGAGGAGGACAACGCCGCCACCTTGCGTGCCCTCAAGGCCATGGCGCTGGAGCGCCGGGTCGCCTGTCTCACCGTCGCGCAGCTGGGACGACACACGCCTCAACGTGACAATCCGCGGCCCGAGCTGGAGGACTTCGGCGCGTTGGGAGCCGTCAAACACCACGCCGACGTGGTCCTCTCCATCTACCGCGAGGAGATGTATCGACCAGGGGGAGGCGTTGAGGGGGCAACCGAGCTGATCGTCGCCAAGAACCGCAATGGTCCAACCGGCTTCGTGGACCTGTATTTCTATCAGCGATTCCTGCGATTCGAAGACATGTTGGATCCCGATCGCTGATCGCCATCAGCCGTCAGCGGGCTGACGGCTTCAATTCAGCATTTCCCTCAGCAGCAGATCGAGGCGGTGCACTTCGCACACCGCCCCCAGTCCGCGGAAGCGCTCCCGGGCATGACGTGCGTGCCGGCGGGCTTCGTCGTCGCGCCGGCTTCGATGGAGCAACCGCGCCAGGTCCCGCTCCGCTTCGGCCAGCAGAAACGGCCGGTCCAGCGCCCTGGCCCGGGCGATCACGTCGCGAAGAATCGCTTCGGCGTCGTCCCGGTCCCGCTGGTGCTGGATGGTGCCCGCCAGCGCACGGAGCGCTTCCAGCTCACCGGGAAGGTCTTCCACGTCGCGGTGCAGCGAGAGGGCGCGCTCGATCTCCACTCGCGCCACTTCGATTTCCCCGGTGCGCAACCGGATCTCGCCCCGGCCGCAGTGAATGGTGCCGCGGAGCGCGAGGTCCCCAGCGAACCCGGCATGCTCGCCGGCCCGCTCTTCGCTCTCGAACGCCCGCGTGTAGGCACGCTGATCGCGATAGGTGATCGCGAGGTTATGCAGGGCTTCGGCGATGCCGGTGTGCGATCCGACCTGCTGGAAGGCCGCCAGCGCCCTCGTGTAGTGCCCCACCGCCTGGCCATGCTCGCCCCGGAGATTGGCGATGATGCCAAGATTGTTGGAACAGCGACCCACGGTGGCCCGGTCGCCCTGGCGCTCGGCCTCGGCCAGCCCCTGGGTGAAGTACCGCGCCCCCTCGTCGGTCCGCCCCTCCTGAAACGCGATGGCACCCGACACGTTGAGCGATCGCGCTGCGACGGTACCATCTCCGCGCCGGCGAGCGCTCTCGAGCGCGGTCGCGATCCACTGCTTGCCGCTTCCGTGATGACCCAATCGGGCCTGCGCGATACCCAGGATCAGGGCCAGCGTCGGGGACCCCTCGAGCTGCTCGGCCGGCAGCTCCGCGAGGCGGGAGACGACCTCGGCACTGCGGCCGCTGTCAGCGAGCCGCTGGATCCGGGTCAAGGTTTCGAGTGACGGATTCGCTGCCGGCGTTACCACGATACCGCGTAGCCGGTGAAATGATACAGGTCGGAGGCAACGCGCTGATTGACCAGATCGTTGATCGACGGGATCGCACTCCACGGATCCAGGGGCCCGTTGCGCGTCGCGACGCCGAGGAGGACCTGTTTGATGTACTCGTCGGTGGAGTCGAGGACGCCATCCCGATTGAAGTCGGGATTGGCCTCCCCATACGAAATGCTCAACTGGGCCGGAACGAGCGGGTTGAACACCAGGCCGCTCGGGTGTAATTCGACCGCAAGGCTTGCCGTGTCCGGGGTGAGCGTGATGGCAATCGAGTCGCGTCCCAGGAACAGGCTGCCGTCCGGGCGCTGCAGCAGGGCACCCCGGGGAACGGTGATGGTGGCAAAGGGCTGCCACGTGCCATCCGAGGCCAGCACGTTCACGGTGAGCGAAGCGTCCTTGTCGGTGTACGCCCAGAACGTGCTCGAAGTGGCGGCCGCCGCCGCGACGCCGGCGGCCGCCGGGCGCGCGGAACCAGAGCGCACGAACGCAAACCGCGGCGACCCGGCACCGGACCAGCGGACCAGGTGCAAAGGGGCGCCGGCGTCGAGTGAGAGGGTAGCCGGTGCACTGGCACTCTCCCGGCATGCATTCGAGCCGATCGCGGCGGCCAGCAGCACGAAACACTTAGCAGCTCTCGAGCTCCTCACCATTACAGTCCCCCCAGAGAATCGGCTGCGGGAACGAACACCCGCCTTGCAGACCGGGAGACACTGCATGGCACATGCCTTCGATCATAACCCGTACGCAAAACTCGTAGCGCGGAAACGCGTAGCGCACCCTTCCGGTGAGCCGCGTCACACCTGGTTTCTGGATCCCGGCGGCAGGGTCACCTGGCGCCGGCGGTGGGCCCGGCAACGGTCTGCGAGACCACTCGCACGAGTCGCCGCAGGCGGCCGCGAGACACGCAGAGCTGCCGCGCCGCGCGACTCACATTGCCTCCGCACGCTTCCAGGGTCGCGCGCGCGGCCGCGGTGGCGATGTCGTCGAGCTGGGCGGGGAACGGCAGCGCCGCGGTCCAGGCCAGCGTTGACTTGGCGGGAGGAATCATCTCGGCGGCTGACAACGTCCCCGGGGAAGACAGCAGCAAGGCACGCTCGAGCGCGTTCTTCAGCTCACGCACGTTCCCCGGCCAGGAGTATTCCCGCAGTGCCTGGCGGACGTCCGCCCGGATCTCGGGAACGGGCAGCCCATGCACAGCGGCCAGGGATGCGACCAGACGATCCGCGATGATCAACACGTCGTCGCCACGCTCGCGCAGCGGCGGCAGGTCCAGCGCGACGACTCCCAGACGCAGGTACAAGTCGCGGCGGAACGTGCCGCGGCGCACCGCCGGCTGCAGATCCTCATCCGCCGCCGCGATAACCCGCACGTCGACCCGACGGGCCTTGGTACTGCCGACTCGGCGAATCTCGTGGTCTTCCAGCACCCGGAAGAGCTTGGCCTGCAGGTCGAGGCTCACTGCATTGACTTCATCGAGGAACAGCGTCCCCCCCTCGGCGACCTCGAAAAGTCCGGGGCGCGACGCATGAGCGTCGGGGAGGGCACCTCGCTCGCAGCCGAAGAGGTCGGACTCGATCAGGTGTCGGGGAAGAGCCGAGCAATTGACCGGGACAAAGGGTGACAGGCGGCGGGGCCCGCCTTCGTGAATCGCGCGGGCGAGAGTCTCCTTTCCGGTGCCGTCTTCTCCGGCGATCAACACCGTGCCCTGCGCGTGTTGCAACAGCCGCGCGGCACGGTACAGCACGACCTTCACCGCTGGACTTTCCCCCGCGATCGCCCGGAACGCCACCAGCTCCTCGTCGAGTCCCTTGCTGGAGACCGGCGCCACCCCGGGCCGGCAGCGGGCGACCGCTTCGCCCACTGCGTTCCGCAGGAGCTCGGTATCCTCGGGAATCGCGAAATAATCGGACGCGCCGCGCGCGACGATCTGCGCGGCAACCCGCCGGCCGGGGTCCGATCCTACGACGAATACGGGGGCGGAAGGCTTTTCACGACTTTCCAGCCATTCGATGGCTTCCCGCTCGACGCCCCCGGCTGCCAGCAATACGGCGGCTGCCCGGGGGGGGGGCACGCTCCGAAGATCGTTGGGAGGGACAACCCGTACTTCCACCTTCATCGTTTCCGCGAGCTGCCGCCAAAGTTCTCCGAACGATGATGAAAGACGTACGACGATCAGGAACGAGTCGCGCACGGTGGCCTCGAAGGTTGTGGTGGTTCGATTCGAGGCGGGTAGCACATTCCGTACCACATGTGGCGTCGACGCACCTGCAGGAGTCACCCTGGTGACCGAACGAGCGCCGAGGGATTACGCCGCTTTTTGCGTCTAACTCCCCGGCATCAAGCGACTTCCGGGGCAAGGGCGTTCCGGCGACGATCGACATGGCAGACGGGTCAGGTCAAGCGCGGGCGCGAGGGTTGTGGGTCGGATGCCATTGCAAGATCGCCACAATAGTGGGCCCCTGGAGTGCACCGAAAACGGGCGAGGGCTACGTAATTCTTGGTAGGGAACATCTGAACAAGTCGGGCAGCGGGTCCCTCCGGCCGCTGCAGTTCGCTCCTGAGGCCAGTTGGTAACTATCGCAGCCGCTCACTGACGCGGCCTCCGGGACCCGCTGCCCGACTTGTTCAGACCTTCCTTAGGTCGCCTGCGAACGCGTCGCCTGCTGCACCCAGATCACCGATCCGAGAACTGCAACGATGGCCACCAGGGTTCGACTGGTGATTCGCTCGCCCAGAACGGCCCACCCAAGCAGCACCGCAATCACGGTGTTCACGTAGTAATAGGTCGCGGTGATGGTGGGCGACGTATGGCGCAGCACATAAACGAAACAGCTATACCCCACCACTGAGCCGAACAGCATGAGGTAAACGATCGCCCCCCAGCCGGCAGGCGTGGGCGTAAAGGACTTCCATTCTCCAAAGACGGTGCCGATCACGACGAGGGCGGCGCCTCCGATCACCATCTGGATGGCGGCGTTCATGTCGGGACTGGTTTCCACGGGGTGACGCTTGGAGTAGACCGTCCCCAGACCCCAACAGATGTTCGCCGCCACAAACAGCAGAGGCGCGCGCCAGTCGGCCCGACGCAGTCCCTCCAGGTTGGCGCCGATCAGCAGCAGCGCCCCGGAATACCCGATCAGCAATCCGGCAAGCTGGGTCCAGGTGGGGCGCGCTTCGCTGCCGGGAATAATCGCGTCCAGGACCGCCATCCAGAGGGCGCCGCCCGCGACGAAGATCGCGGTGGTCCCGGATTCGACCAGTCGGGCGCCGGTCACGACCAGGCCGTTTCCTCCGGCCAGCAGGACGGTGCCCACGATGGCCGACGTCTTCCAATCAGATGGACACCGGGGCAACCGGCGACCGATCGCCAGGGTGAGCGCGAGCAGGAGCAGGCCGGCGGCGAGGAATCGGGTTCCAGCGAAGAGCGCCGGAGGAAAGCTCTGAACCCCGATCCGGATGGCCAGAAAGGTCGAGCCCCAGACGATGCACAGGACGAGATATGCGGCCAGGACCCGGCCGCGCAGGGGAAAGCCGGTGGAACCGCTCAGCGGTGGGAGCCTGAGGTGTCCGACGAATCCGATCCAGCCGCAACCACGGAGAAGGTGGTCCGGCTCGTGCGCGCGCTGGGCCGGACTATGAGCCAGACCGACCGCCGATCTTTTTCGACCGAGAGGGTGACACCGCCGTCAGGAGAAGGAAGGTCGCCGTTGATCCGCCAGCCATCCTTGAGAAACCACTGGCGGTACCAGGCGGCGACGCTATCCGGCGGAGCCTGGGTGCTGTAGGCGGCCTCGACGGCCTCGGACCCCGCCGCACTGGACATCGGCGCCGAGCGAGGCATGGCGGGAATGCCGGCAAGCAGCTCGCCCGACGCGACCGGGGCCTTGTCGCCGCCGCGGCAGCCGAGAATGAAGGCGGCGAGCACGATCCCGCCGCAACGAACCAGCCCGGAGTGACTCATGAAGCGGAAGGCTATCGTGTTGCGTTGCTGGCTTCAAGCGGCGGCGCGTATATTTTCGGCTGGAGTCCCCGCAGCGTGGGCGCAGTGGAGGTGGACATGGCCGGCCATAGCAAGTGGAAGCAGATCAAGCGGAAGAAGGCGGTGACCGATTCCAAGCGGGGCGCCGTTTTCACCAAGCTCATCAAGGAGATCACCGTGGCGGCCCGCGCCGGCGGCGGGGATCCCGCCGGGAACCCGCGCCTCCGCACGGCGATCGACGCGGCCAAGGCGGAGAACATCCCGGCCGAGAACATCGACCGGGCGATCAAGAAAGGCACCGGCCAGCTCGAAGGCGTGGTCTATGAAGAAATCACCTACGAGGGGTACGGGCCCGGTGGAGTGGCCATCCTGGCGCAGGTCACGAC